>PMAM01000032.1:17490-20313 GCA_003152595.1 Acidobacterium sp. | reverse complement strand
ATGCAGCGCAACTGGATCGGCCGCAGCGAAGGCGCGGAGATCGAGTTTGAGCTGGCGGACGCGACCGCCATTCCTGAAGAAGAAGAGAAGGCGCGCAAGACGGGCACCGCTCTGCTGCCGGCCCGCGACGGAGTGAAAGGAACCGGAAAGAAGATCGCTGTCTTCACCACGCGCGTGGACACCATCTTCGGTGCCACCAGTCTACAGTTGGCGCCCGAGCATCCGTTGGTGAAGGAGATGGCCGCGTCCGATCCCGCGCTGTCCGATGCGGTAGCGACGCTCCTCGATCAGCAAAGGAAAGCGCGCGAAGTCGGCGACGTTGGCGCCATCGAGAAGCACGGCGTCTTCACCGGTCACTATGCCATCAATCCGTTCAACGGCGAACGGTTGCCGGTTTGGGTGGGCAACTACATCCTGCTCGATTACGGCACCGGCGCGATCATGTCCGTTCCCGCGCACGACGAACGTGACTACGATTTCGCAAAGAAGTACGGGCTTGAGATAAAAGTTGTGATCCTGCCACGGACCCAGGGCGAACCTTCGGCCAACGGTGATCGCGAGCCGCTGCTGCCGTTCACCGCGGAAGACAGCCTGCTGATCAATTCCGGCGAGTTCAGCTCGCTCGGGTGCCAGGAAGCACAGCATAAAATGGCTGCCTATGCCGAAGAGCATGGATTTGGCAAGGCCACGGTTACTTATCGGCTGAAGGACTGGGGCATCAGCCGCCAGCGCTACTGGGGCACGCCCATCCCGATGCTTTACTGCGCGAAATGCGGCATCGTTCCGGTTCCTGACAGCGAATTGCCGGTGCTGCTGCCCGATAACGTCGAGATTACGCAGCAGGGCGGCTCGCCACTGGCGCGGATGCCGGCATTCGTCAACGCAAGGTGCCCGAAATGCGGTGGCAGCGCGCTCCGTGAGACGGATACGATGGACACTTTCGTTGACTCGTCCTGGTATTTCTACCGCTACACGAACGCGCACAACGACTACGCGCCATTTGCAACCGACACAGTTGCTTATTGGTTCCCCATCGACCAGTACATCGGCGGCGTGGAGCACGCCATNNCTGGACGAAGGTGATGCGCGACCTGGGACTGGTGCGCAACGACGAGCCCGTGGAGCGGCTCTTCACCCAGGGCATGGTGATTCGCAACGGCGCAAAGATGTCGAAGTCGAAAGGCAACGTCGTCTCACCCGACGAGATGATCGCCCGCTTCGGTGCCGACGCCACACGCATGTACTCGCTGTTTGCCGCGCCTCCGGATCGCGATCTCGACTGGCAGGAGGACGGCGTCGCCGGCGTGAGCCGCTTCCTGAGCCGAGTGTGGCGCTTCGCCACGAAGTATGCGGATCGCGCGAAGAGCGGCGGGAGCATCTCCGGAGCGCAGTTGTCACAGGAATCACAGTTACTGTTGCGCAAGCTGCACCAGACCATCCGCAAGATCACCGAAGATTTCGCTGGACGCTGGCACTTCAACACTTCCATTGCGGCCATCATGGAGTTGGTCAACGCGCTGACAGCCGCAGACGCCGCGATCGCTGCCGGCCAGGTCCCCGATGCGGTCCTCGCGGAAATCCTGCGCAGCCTCACACTGCTGCTCGCGCCGTTCGCGCCTTATCTGGCGTTTGAATTGTGGGAGCAAATCGGCGAGAAGGACAATCTGCTGCGCGCACCCTGGCCGAAGTTCGACGAAGCCCTCGCCCGCGAAGAGCAGATCGAAATCCCCGTGCAGATCAACGGGAAGCTGCGCGCAGTGGTCCGCGTCGACGCGAACGCCGAAGAAGACGCGGTGCGCGATGCCGCGCTCGCCGACGAGAAAATCGCGGCTCTCATCGCCAACAAAGAGGTCGTCCGCCTGATCGTGGTGCCCCGCAAGCTCATCAACATCGTGGTGAAGTAGCTGGCAATGCCCGCTCCAGGCGCTGCCGCGCAGACAATCCGGGTTGGCGACGCGCGCGGCACGCAGTCCTTCGTGCATATTCTTGCCGCTTGCTGGCGGCGGCCTTCGCTCCTTGGCCTGGAGCTGCTCTGGCGCTGGAGCTTCGGCATTCCGTTGCTGGCGTTGCTTTGGTTCGAAGGGCTGCGCCTCTGGTCAGCGGCCGCCGCTCCCCTCGAGGCCACCGGCATTTTTCAGTTCTCGCTGCAATACCCCATGCAGGGCGCGCTCCAGGTCTCGGACGCCATCGATGTGCTCAAGCCGCTCGTGATGCACACCGCCGCGTGGCTCCTGCCCCTGTCGATGCTCGCATGGGCCGTCGCCGCTGGCCTGGGGCGCGTCTCCGTGCTGCGGCACTACAGGCCGGAAACACCGCGACGTCCGGCCACCATGATCGTGCTGCAACTGCTGCGCATCGTCGCACTGTGCGGCAGTTTCGCGCTGTGGTTCGTTGCGATTCGGTGGGCGGCGAACTTCACCCTGGCAAGCGCATCGCCCACCAGCGACGTCGGCGGCGAGCCGAACCTCGTCCTTTACTGCGCCCTGGTCATCATCTTTTCGCTGGGGGTCTTTACCATGTGGGCGCTGCTGAGCTGGGTCTTCTCCATCGCGCCTCTGCTCGCGGTCCTCGAAGGACGCAGCATTGCGGGCAGTCTCCTGCGCAGTCTGCGTCTCGGCCCACTCAAGGGCAAGCTGGTGGAAATCAATCTGGTGATGGGCATCGTCAAGCTGGCGCTGATNNTGCGTGGTGGGCGGTGGTGACGCTGCTGTATCTGATCGCGTCGGATTTCTTCCAGGTGGCGCGGGTCGTGGCGTTCGTTGAATTGTGGGGACTGGCCACGAAACCGGACTCGTTCCCGGCACAGGATTCCCGCGAGATTTC
>PMAM01000032.1:4836-17417 GCA_003152595.1 Acidobacterium sp. | reverse complement strand
CATCGGCATCGTTCTCTCCGGCGGACCCTGCTCCGTCTACGACGCCGACGCGCCGCCCGCCGATCCCGCCGTCCTCAGTTTGGGATTGCCTGTGCTCGGCATCTGCTATGGGTTGCAGTTCATCACGCATCACCTCGGCGGACGAGTGCGCTCCGCGGCCAAGCGCGAGTATGGGCACGCTGAAGTTGACCTGATCGACACGAACAATCCGCTTTTCGCCGAGCTGCCCGCGTCACTGCACGTATGGATGTCGCNNGCATCTGGGCGGTGCAGTTTCACCCCGAAGTGCACCACACGAAGCAGGGCACAGAGCTGTTACGTAACTTCATCTTCAATATTTGCGGAGCGCAGCCCGACTGGACGCCGGAGCATTTCATCCAGGCCACCGTCAGTTCGATTCGCGAAAAAGTTGGCGACGGCCGCGCCATCTGCGCTCTTTCGGGAGGCGTCGATTCCTCGGTCGCAGCGGTGCTCGTCGACCGCGCCATCGGCGATCGGCTCACCTGCGTCTTCGTGAACAATGGCGTGTTGCGCAAGAACGAATTCGAGAAGGTCCAGCAGAACCTGCGCGACCGGCTTGGACTCAAAGTCGTCGCGGTCGACGCCAGCAAACGCTTCCTGGGCAAGCTCCGCGGCGTCACCGATCCCGAGGGCAAGCGAAAAATCATCGGCAACGAATTCATCGCGGTTTTCGACGACGAGGCCACCCGCATTGCCGCAGAAACCGGCGATCTCGGAAAGAGTCTGGACTGGCTGGTCCAGGGCACCTTGTATCCCGACGTTATCGAGTCGTCGTCGGTCAAGGGACCATCGCAAACCATCAAGAGCCACCACAATGTCGGCGGCCTGCCGGAAGAGATGACCCTGAAGCTGATCGAGCCGCTGCGCGATTTGTTTAAGGATGAAGTCCGGCGCATCGGCCGCGACCTCGGCATGCCCGAGGAGATCCTGCAGCGGCAGCCGTTCCCAGGGCCGGGGCTCGCCGTGCGCATTCTGGGCGAAGTGACGCCGGACCGCGTAGCGCTGATCCAGGAGGCCGACGACATCGTCGTCACGGAAATCAAAAACGCCGGCCTCTACCAGCAAATCTGGCAGTCCTTCGCTGTGCTGTTGCCGGTCAAGAGCGTCGGCGTGATGGGCGATCAGCGCACATACGCGTACACCTGCGCGATTCGTGCCGTTCATTCCGAAGACGGCATGACGGCCGACTGGGTGCCGCTGCCCTACGAGGTGCTGAAAACCATCTCGAGCCGGATCGTCAACGAGGTTCGCGGCATCAACCGCGTGGTCTACGACATCACTTCAAAGCCCCCCGGCACCATCGAGTGGGAATGAGAACAGCCAGCAAACGGGCGATTACGAGGCGCTAAGCTGAAGCGGCCCGGGCCGCCGTCCGATTTTGCGCCGAAGGCGCGTGTGCCTGGACGGCCAGTCCCTGATATTCTTCTTCATCGCTGCAAATCCTCATAGCCAGAGGCTCTGCCTTCATGAAGATTCGTTGTTGCCTGTCGCTTTTCCTGCTTGCTTCCGCTATCTGCGTTGCTCAGATTCCGGCGTTCGCCCAGACCGCCATCAGCACCGCCTACGCGCGCGATCCTCAGCAGCTCATCGACAAGGACTACACGGATCACATTAAGAAGTACACGACGGAACCGTACTTCAATTCGCCGCTGACAGATTATCTGCCCGCGTCGAAGACGGTGCCTACGCCGGCGAAAGTGCTGGGCGATGTTTCCGGTGCGCCGAATATGCTTCCCTACGCCGAAGATGTTTACAAATATTTCCGCTTGCTGGCAGCGAGCACGCCGCGCGTAAAGGTCTACACCATCGGCCACACGGAAGAGGGCCGCGAGATGATCGCCGCCGCCATCGCCGACGAATCGCTGCTGGCGAAGCAGAAGGAAAACGACGCGCGCCTGGCCAAGCTCGCCGATCCCCGCACTATCAACCTCGATGACAAGGTCGCTGCCGATCTGGTCAAGCAGTCGTTCCCCGTTTACTACATCACGGGCACGATCCATTCTCCTGAAACCGGCGCGCCTACAGCGCTGATGGAGCTGGCTTATCGCCTGGCCGTCGATGACTCACCGTACATCAAATACATTCGCTCGCACATGATTGTGCTCATCACGCCGGTGGTCGAAGTCGACGGGCGCGATCGCATGGTGGACATCTACAAATGGCACCTCGCGCATCCCGGCGAGAACTGGCCGCGGCTCGTCTACTGGGGTCACTACGTCGCGCACGACAACAACCGCGACGCGATGGCAATGACGCTCGACCTGACGCGCAACGTGCTCAACACCTACCTGAGCTGGCATGCGCAGGTGTTGCACGGCCTTCATGAATCTGTGCCGTTCCTCTACGACAACACCGTTGGCGATGGTCCGTACAACGCCTGGATCGATCCCATCCTCGCCGGCGAGTGGGCTGAGATTGGCTGGAACAACGTGCAGCAGATGACGGAGTTTGGCATGCCCGGCGTCTTCACGCACGGCGACTTCGACACGTGGAGCCCCGGCTACCTCATGTTCCTCGCAGCCATGCACAACGGCATCAGCCGCCTGTATGAGACATTCGGCAACGGCGGCGCAGATACGGAAAAGCGCATCCTTGCACCCGACGAATATCAGCGCACGTGGTTCAAGCAGAATCCGCCGCTGCCAGTGGTCGAATGGTCGCAGCGCGACAACAACAATTACGAAGAGACCGCGCTGCTCACAACGATTTCCTATTTTGCCCAGAACAGCCCCCAGTGGCTGGAGAACTTCTATCTCAAGGCGAAGCGCTCGATTGGCAAGCCGGAGACTTCCGGTCCAGCGGCCTACGTGATTCCTCCCGATAACCAATCAGCCAGCCGCCGCGCCGAACTGCTGCGCGTGATGGCGCTCCAGCATGTCGAGGTCAGCCGCCTTTCTGAAGCAGTAACAGTTACAAATAAGTCCGCCAAAAAGCAGGATGACACCGCAAACGCGCCGAAGCCGCAGACCTTCCCGGCAGGCAGCTACGTCATCCGCATGGATCAGCCCTATTCGCGCATCGCCGATGCGCTGCTCGACCGCCAATACTGGGCGCCGGACGACCCACAGAAGCATCCCTACGACGACACCGGCTGGTCCTTCCCGGATTTGTTCGCTGTGCCGACAGTGCGCGTCACCGATGCGTCCATCCTGAAGGCGAAGATGGATCCAGTGCCCGATGCCGGCGTTCCGGCTGGTTCTGTCGCTGGTTCCGGCGACGTGATCGCCATCAACAATTCCGGAGAGATCACGCTGCTCGGCCTTCGTTATGCCCTCAAAGACGCGAAAGTTTCCGTCGCTGAGCAGGCTTTCGATGCCGGAGGCAAGCATTTCCCGGCGGGATCGCTGATCATTCAGAACGCCTCTGCTGATGCGCTTAAATCCGCCATCACAGATGCGGACGTCGAAGCGGTGAGCCTCGGCGCCGTGCCGTCCGTCGCGATGCACGATGCTCCCGTGCCGCGCATTGCGATGATGCACACATGGGGCGGCACGCAAACCGAGGGCTGGTGGCGCGAGGCGCTCGATAAGCTGCACGTGCCCTACGACTACATCAGCACGCAGACCGTCTCGCACGAGGGTGGCCTGCGCGCGAAGTATGACGTGATCATCTTTGCGCCGGTCGGCCGGTCGTCAACCCAACAGATTGTCAGCGGGATGCCTATGTGGGGAAGTCCATTGCCGTGGCAGAAGACCGACCTGACGCCGAACCTGACGATCGATTCGACGGACGACATGCGGCCAGGCCTGGGACTCGACGGCGTCGCGCATCTCAGAGACTTCGTCGAAAAGGGTGGCCTGCTCATCACCTCCGAAGACACGGCGCAGTTCGCCATCGATGAGGGCCTCGCGCCTGGCGTCTTCGTGAATCACGCCGCTACCGTGCACGTAGTCGGCAGCGTACTTGGCGCGCAATTCGTCGACCACAAGAATCCAGCAGCCTGGGGCTATGGCGACAACCTCGCGGTGTACAGCGCTGACGGCATGGCGTTCACCATCGGCAACATGACCGTCCCGCGTCACATTGAAACGGAGAAGGACTACCATCGCGCGACCGGACGCGGCGGTCCGCAGGAGGAAGACATTTCGCAGGGCCGCTCGGCTGTCGACCCCGAGCCGCTGCCATCGCCCAAGCCATGGGAGGCGACGCCGCTGAACGAAGAGGAGGCGCGCGATAATCCTTACCTGATTCCGGAGCAGTACCGGCCTGACGTCATCCTGCGCTTCGTCTCCGCGAAAGGGCTGCTTTTGTCCGGACTACTCGAAGGCGGCCCGCAGATTGAAGAGAAGCCCATCGTCGTCGACGCGCATTTTGGCGCCGGCAACGTGCTGCTCTTCGCCAACAACCCCATTTACCGTGGTGAGACAATCGGCAGCTATCCGCTGGTGCTGAATGCGATTCTGAACTTCGATCACCTCGCGCACCCGGCCGCCGGAGCGAAGTAGCCGGCGCGTGCAGCTATGAACAAGCTTGGCCTCATCGCCGGCAACGGACGCTTCCCGTTCCTGCTGCTCGACGCCGCACGCGCGCACGGCACGGAGGTCGTCGTCGCCGCGATCAAAGAGGAAACCGATCCGGAGATGAACGATCGCGCCGCTGCCGATCCCGGCGTGCGCGTCCACTGGCTCTCGCTCGGCGAGCTGTCGCGACTCATCGAAACCTTTCAGCGCGAAGGCGTCCATCAGGCCGTGATGGCCGGCCAGGTCAAGCACAAACAAATCTTCTCGAGCATCCGCCCAGACTGGCGCCTGGCCAAACTGCTGCTCTCTCTGCGCACGCGGAACACCGACATGCTGCTCGGCGCGGTGGCAAAAGTCCTGGGCGACGAGGGCATCGAGCTGATTCCGTCGACGGCGTATCTGGAGCTGTTGCTGGCCCAGCCGGGCGTCCTCACAGCTCGCGCGCCCAATGAGCAGGAGCAGCGCGACATTGAATATGGACGCGAAGTCGCCCGGGGACTTGCCGCTTTTGATCTGGGCCAAACCGTCGTCATCGCCGCACAGGCCTGTGTCGCCGTCGAGGCCATGGAAGGCACGGACGCCACCATCGAGCGCGCCGGCGCGCTGATGCGCAGCCTCGGCGAGCCCGCTTCCACGCTGGAGCGCAGCCTCACCGTAGTCAAAGTTGCCAAGCCAAAACAAGACCTGCGCTTCGACGTTCCGGTGATCGGCATTCACACGATTGAAACAATGCGGCAGGCGGGCGCGACCTGCCTCGCCCTCGAAGCGCACCGCGCGCTGATCTTCGATCGCGACGCTGTTCACACTCAGGCTGACGCCGCCGGGATTGCCGTAATCGCCCTCGAAAACGGATAATGGCTTGCTCGCATAAATAGTTCACACACTCGCAGTTCTCACACGCACACTCCGGGCCTCGCACGCAAAAGGAGAAACGCTATGTCGAAAACTTCCGCGATTGCCATTGCCGTCGCCGCCGTTCTGACCGTCGCAGGATTCGCCGTCGTTCGCAGCTTTGCCGCGGACAACGCCCCGATGCCCCAGGAGGGACAAGCCGCACCGACCTTTACACTGCCGAACCAGGAAGGCGCTTCCATCGACCTTGGCAACTACCGCGGCCAGTGGGTCGTCCTCTACTTCTATCCCAANNGACAGCCACAAGCAGTTCTGTACGAAAGACAGCCTCACCTTCACATTGCTGAGCGACAGCGACAAGAAAGTCGTACAGGAGTACGGCTCGCTCGGCAGCTTCGGCCCGATGGTCATCGCCAAGCGCAACACCTTCCTGATCGATCCGCAAGGCAAGATCGCAAAAGTGTGGACAGGAGTAAATCCCAACACGCACAGCGACGACGTCCTCGCGACGCTGGGCGATTTGGAAAAGAAGGGCTGAGTCGGAGTGTTGAAGGGTCTGGCAAAGCGCCAGCCCTATCCCCTGCTTTTACGGTCCATCCTTGATAGGCGTGATGGGATGCTTATTCTCCGGAGCATTCGGCGACACGCCAAAATCCCACACATCCAGATTGATCACGCCCGGTGCGAGGATCTCCATCAGCGCGTACTCCCCAATGGGCAGCGGCTCTTTCGGCGTGAGCTTCATCCAGTGCTTGCCCATCAGGATCTCCGCCTTGGTCGGCACAATGTCTTCCGACTGCGTCGCATTGCCCGCGCGGCTGATGCGCACCGCGCCAATCACGCGCTCGCCCGGATGCACGTCGACCCGCACGATAGCGTAGCGGCTGTCCGGCGAGCTGTATTCATCCTTGTCCTTGATGGAGTTCGCGCCATGCGTATTCACCATCAGCGCGTCCTCGGGCGCGACCTCCTCAGCGTTGCCGACGTCGAGGCTCACATACAGCGCGGGGTCGTCGACGTGAACCCGCACCTTCGCGGCCTGGCCGTTCAGGCGTACGGGCTCCTTCGCGCCGCTGAAGGAAGTGATGGCCGCGCGCAGCACGTTGTGGTTGGCGTCGCGGTTCACGTTCCCCGTGCTCTGGTCCACGTGAACCAGCTCGGGGACGTTCTGGTAGTTGTCGAGGACAAAGATGCCGTCGTTATCAGGTAGCCGCAGGCCCGGCGCAACCACCGGCGTGCGCGCCCGCTGATCGGCACGCTCAGCGGCCACTTCGGCGTCGATGGCCGCAGCGTCCTTCTGATCAGAATCCGGCGTAGCGGCGCCGGGCGTCGCAGCTGCGGGCGCCGCTGGCGGCTGCGCGCCCGGCTGGTGCTCCTTGTTCCATTTGTCGGTGGCCGCCCAGTCGATCAGACTGTTGGGAATCTCCTCCCACTCAGCGCGCTCGGCGCTGTAGTAGCGCACGCGATCCCCCTTCACTTCCCACTTCGTCACAATCTGGTACGAGCCATCTTTCAGGATGAGCCGCTTGCCGCTGATCCGCTGCGCACACGCGGGCGCCACCAACCCCGTCACCAGGTTCAGCGGCGATCCCGGCGCCAAAGCCACCACCAACAGCACCGTCGGAATGAGACGTGAGCTTCGCATCGCTTCCCATTAGATACGCCCCCGAGCCGATCCGTCACCCGCTATCCCCAACTCTGCGAGCTCCTCCTCTTTTGGAATATCCTCAGACGTATGGTTTCCCGATCGCTACTCGCTGCGTGCAGTCTCGCAGCCGCTTTTTGTCTCAATTTCCAGGCGCAGTCCACTCCCTCTCAGCCGGCAATAACCCCCGCCCAATCCGGCCAGCCCGCTCCGGCGCAAACCAAGCCCGCCACTCCGCCCCTCCAGCTCCAGGATTTGCCGCCCGATCCGCACACCCTTACGCCTGCCGAACAGGAACAGCTACGCCAGCAGCAAATCCTGAATGCGGCCATGCGCCTCGCGACCATGCAGGCGCACTGGGGCCCGGAGATGAGCACGCCCGGCCTCTCGATTGCCCTCGCCGAGGTTCGTCGAACCAAAACGCCGGAGGGAACCACGCAGATCACCTACCAAATCACCGGCTCCGGATTTTCGCCGGATGAAAAGCTCTCCCTGGTGCGATGGCCCCTGAATACCGACGCGCAGACTATGATGAGCGGCATCAATTTCGACGCGAAAGGGGTTGCCGTGTGCGCAGCGGCCCCCGCGCCCGCACAACCCGCATCACCCGCGGCGACCGCACCAGGTACCTCGCAACAGGCTGGCGGATTGACCGCAGCTCCCGCCCCGAATGCTGCGGGAAGTCCGTCGATACCCCCTGCTCCGAGCTGTTCCGACACCATGCAGCTGCACCAGCCCGTTGAGATTCAAACCACCGCGGCGCCCGGGGAAGCCATCCGCGTAGCCCTGATGGACGTGGATCGAAAGCACGGTGCGGCTGTCAGCACGGTTCCGTTCCCCATCGCCAATGCGGATAAGGGCTGCAAGCTCGAGGTGGTCCTCGGCATCAAGGACGCGTCTCTGGTGCTTATCGAAGGGACCGGCTTTCCGCCCAAAGCGCCCCTCAAGCTCGACTTGATTACAGGCCCCGACACGCGCACCCTGCATCCGACCACCAGTGCCAACGGCCGGATGGTCGTCCCGATTCTGACCGGCGCGAAGGGACAGGATTCCGGCGAGACCACGGTCCGCTTCGGCGGGATCAACCACGTCCCAACCCTCGAAACCTCCAGCACGCCTCCGCCCCCCGATCCGGACTGCGCGCCGTCAGTCAGCTTTCACTGGGGCAACGGGTCTTACAAGATGGAGTAGGTCCTATTTCCAGAGCGTTGCGATTTTGTCTCAACAACGCTCTTCCTTTCCCCCACACTTCCTGCGATACTTGATCGTGCCCGCCTGGTTCGTCCAGCACACAAATCCAAAAAAGGTGACGCGAAAATGTCTGCAAAGTACATTTTTGTGACCGGCGGAGTTGTGTCCAGCCTCGGCAAGGGTCTTGCCGCCGCCTCGATTGGGTGTCTTCTCGAAAGCCGTGGCCTCAAAGTCAACCTGATGAAGTTCGATCCGTATCTGAACGTCGATCCGGGGACGATGTCGCCATTTCAGCATGGCGAAGTGTTCGTCACCGACGACGGCGCGGAGACGGATCTGGACCTCGGGCACTACGAGCGCTTCACGCACGCGAAGCTCAGCCGCGATAACAACTGGACGACGGGAAGGATCTACGAGCAGATCATTCTGAAAGAGCGGCGCGGGGACTACCTGGGCAAGACGGTGCAGGTGATTCCGCACGTGACGAACGAGATCAGGAACGCAATGCGAAAGGTGGCGGCAGAGGGCGACGTCACCATTGTGGAGATCGGCGGGACCGTCGGCGACATCGAGTCGCTGCCGTTCCTCGAGGCGATCCGGCAGGTGCGGCAGGAACTGGGGCGCGAGAATACGGTGTTCATCCACGTGACGCTGGTACCCTGGATCGGGGCGGCGCAGGAGCTGAAGACCAAGCCGACGCAGCACTCGGTGAAGGAACTGCTGTCGATCGGAATTCAGCCAGATATTTTGCTATGCCGCACGGACCGGTTCCTCTCGCGCGAAGTGAAGGCCAAGATTGCGCTGTTCTGCAACCTCGAAGAACAGGCGGTCATCACGGCGCGGGACGTGGAGTCGATCTACGAGGTGCCGCTGACATTTGCGCAGGAGGGCGTGGACCGGTTGGCGCTCAGGTATCTGCACATGGAGACGCCGGAGCCGGATCTGAGCAAGTGGGCGGAGCTGGTGCAGCGGTGCTACCACCCGGCGGATGAGGTCTCGATTGCGATTGCCGGCAAGTACGTTGAGTACGAGGACAGTTACAAATCGCTGAAAGAGGCGCTGGTACACGGCGCGCTCAAGTACAACCTGAAGCTCACCGTGACATGGATCGAGGCCGAGGGGCTGGAAGAGCCGGGATACGAGGAGCAGTTGCGCGGCTTCGACGGCATCCTGGTGCCGGGCGGTTTCGGCAAACGCGGAATCGAGGGCATGTTGAACGCAATCCGATACGCGCGCGAGCGGCAGGTGCCCTATTTCGGAATCTGCCTGGGCATGCAGACCGCGTGCATCGAGTACGCACGCAATGTGTGCGGGTTGCAGGGCGCAAATTCGAGCGAGTTCGATCCGGCAACGCCGCATCGCGTGATCTATAAGCTGCGCGAACTGACCGGCGTGGAGGAGATGGGCGGCACGATGCGCCTGGGCGCGTGGACCTGCCTGCTGGAGCCGGGATCGGGAGCTGCGAAAGCGTACGGGAAGACGGAGATTTCAGAACGTCACCGTCACCGTTACGAATTCAACCGCGAATACGAGGCCCTGCTGACGGGCGCGGGCTTGAACATCACAGGAACAACGCCGGACGGGACCTACGTGGAGATCGTGGAGATTCCGGGGCATCCGTTCTTCCTGGGGTGCCAGTTCCATCCGGAATTCAAGTCGAAGCCGCTGGAGCCGCATCCGCTGTTTGCGCGGTTCATCGAGGCGAGCTACGCGAACCGGGTGAAGCGCGGGCAAGCGCTGGTGGAGCAGGCCAGGGTGGAAGTCAGCTAGATCTCAAACAGCAACCGGATCGTTTACCGCGATCTCGATCTTTGGCGGACTCAGCAGCGTGTTGTGGATGAGGCAGCGGTGGACGGCGCGCTCGACGCCTTCGCGATTGCGCTCCTCGAGAGCCAGAGGCAATTCGACTTCGATGCGAATGTTGTCGATGCGGGCCGGGTTGAGGAGCTTGTCTGCGACAACCCTGACGCGCGTGCCTTCCGTAGCGAGATTCTTCTGACGCAGAAAATCGGCTGCGTAATAGGCGGCGCAGGCGCCGAGCGAAGCCAGAAAGAGCTCGGGCGGGGTCATGCCTTCGTCAAACCCGTGGCCCTCGACCGGCTGATCGCTGATGACGGTGTGCTGCCGGGCCTTGATCTCGAACTGGACGGCGCCGAGATGATTGACAGTGACTTCCATGACTGTGCTCCTGCTTTCATGCTGCGCGGCGCGGCGGCGGATTCCTGTGATTGCGGTCACTGAACTCCGAGGTGCGTGGGCGTATCAGGGACAACAGCGATGCGTGCGCCCGTTCGTCTGTCGAATGCACGCCGCCGCCGTCTCGCCTGACGGGTTCATCGGCCTCTTTTTCCTCGGGCGAGACGGCTCCTGATGCAACCCGCGATCATTTCGTTCACCGGATCGCGACTGAGGAGACTCGATGGAATATCTGAATCGCGCGGTACTGGAGGCCTTGTCTGCCGGTAAATTTCACGACCGGCAGCCCTATCCGTGGACGAATCTGCAAAACACGCTCACGCCGGAAGGCTATGAGGCGCTGCGGCAGAACATGCCGGATCCGTCGCAGGCGGAGAAGCAGGTGGGCAAGAAACGCGCGTACGGGCAGGGTCCGCACGACCGTTTCCTGCTGCACTATCGGCCGGGTGTCGAGGTCTCACAGCCGTGGAAGGAGTTTCTGGCGGAGTTGCAGGGCCCGGTGTACGGGGATTTTCTGCGTCGCTTGCTGGGGCCGAAGACGTTCATCCCGACGTTTGAGTGGTACTACGCATGGGAGGGCTGCGCGGTGTCGCCGCACTGCGACGCAGTGCGCAAGCTGGCGACGCACATCTTTTACTTCAACACCGAGGCGGACTGGAACCCAGGCTGGGGCGGAGAAATTCTGATCCTCGACAGTGAGCGGCGGTTCAAGGCGCACTCCGGCCCTACGTTTGACGACCTGAAAGTCGCGGCCTCGCTGCGCCCGAGCGGCAACGGCAGCCTGCTGTTCCAGAGAACGCCGCACTCGTGGCACGGCGTGAAGCCGCTGCAGTGTCCGCAGGGCCAGTTGCGCAAGCTCTTCATTGTGACGATCAACGTTCCCAGCTTCCAGGTGTGGTGGCGGAAGGTGCGCGGCAAGGATCCGGACGGCTATCGGATCGAAGCGGCCTGAACATCGCTTCATGCGAGGCTGATCTGCGCCCCGGGACAGCGGGCCGTCAGTTCCTGCTGCAGCCGCGCCAGGTCGCTCTCTTTGCCATTGGGAATCAGCACTGCCTGGTGGATGGGAATGATCTGGGTCGGCCCATAGGGGTTGGGCACAGAGCGCTCGAAGTTAAACATAGCGCTGCGCGGCTGACGATCGTCGATCGTGGCCGAAACCAGGTACGTGCTCACGTTGAGCCAGGGCGTGAAAACGCCGTCGCAAAAGATGCCGTCTCGCCCGAAGTAAGCTTCGGGGTTCGCGCGAAGGAGTTGAGCCCGCAGCTTGTCCGCGTGGGGAGCGCCGCCGCGTCCGCCGAGGACGGCCATGACCAGGATCGCACCGCAAACTGCCACGATGTACACCGTCTTCCACAGCCAGCCCCCAGGGCAAAACACATAAACACCAATGGCAATCGCGCCGAAGGGCCACAGGAAACGGTGCCAGTGGCGCCGGAGAACGAACGTGGGCGGCGTCGCTTTAAGGCGTTCGGCCTGCACATTGCACCACGCCGTCCATTGCTCGGGCGTGTATTGCCAGTGAACCCAGGGGCCGAGTTCGAGTGCGGTCAGCGATTGATCGAAGCCGCGATTGGTCCAGTACAAAACAGGCAGAAGGATCACAGCAAGAAACGCTGTGAGGCCCGCGATGCTCAGGAAGACGTATCGAATATCTCGAGGAATCAGCACACCCGGAATAGCAAAGACGAGAATGATGATCGCGAAAACCCTAGCCCATTTGTAGACCCTGACCCTGTTGGTGGTGACGAGCTTCGTTGCGTGCGGCAGAGAGGTGGGCTTCGCCTCCAGAGGCGCGGTGAACGTCTGGATGACAAAGATGAGGGTGAGCGTGTCGACCACGATGACCACGCCGATGGCCGAGAATGAAACGGCCGGGGACCTGCCTTCCGTCAGTTTGACGACCGCGACGATGAGGGCAATCGCTCCCGCAATTGCCAGCAGAACCACGGCAATCGAATGCAGGGTCGAGCGGCGCGAATACAACGGATTGTGGCGCCACGCGCCCCACGCGCTGAAGAGGAACACGACGGCGAAGACGAGCTGGATCATCGGGAACTCCGGTGGACTAAGGCGACGGTTTCGATGGCGGGGGGCTGGTCTGCATCATAAGAGATCGCAGCCCCATCGCTCGAAATTTGAGAACGAGACTTTGCCCACCGAAGCTTTTTGGGGGATGATCGTCTAATCGCCTATGCCGACGGTTTCCTCGCAAC
>PMAM01000032.1:0-4829 GCA_003152595.1 Acidobacterium sp. | reverse complement strand
ACGCTGCGGATCGACAACTCGCAGGCGACCGTGGTGGAGCAGGTGCGGCGGCTGTCGCGACTGGAGTCGGTGTCGTACACGATGGACAAGATGGTCTCCGGCGATCGGGAAAACCGGATTCTGCCGTCGTTTCTGACGGGCGACAAGATTCTGCTGGAGGTCCACGGCGAGGCCATCGCGGGCGTGGATCTGGGACTGCTGGGCAGCAGCGATCTGTGGCTGAATGGGAAGAGCGTGCACGTCCATNNGGACCTGCGGCAGTCGGCGCTGCAGGCGGGGATTCTCTCCAAAGCGCAGCAGAATGCGTGTTCCACGGTGACAAAGCTGCTGCTGGGCCTGGGATTCCAGCAGGTGCAGTGCGTGTGAAGCGAGAGGACAGGGGGCGGGTTACAGGTCACAGACAGCACATCTTTTTCCAGGAAGCGAGTGCCGTCCCTCAGCGTTAGCCTTTCTGTACCCTGTTCCCTGCAACCTGTAACCTGTCTGTGTGAGCCAGGAATTCGAGATTGGGCCGGTGCGGGTTGGCAGCGGCCGGCTGTTTCTGATCGCGGGACCGTGCGTCATCGAGAGCGAGAAGCATGTGCGCACGATGGCGGAGGCACTCCAGCGGATCGCCTCGGACCTGAAGATTCCGTACATCTTCAAGGCGTCGTACGACAAGGCGAACCGCACCTCGGTGAAGAGCTTCCGCGGGCCGGGACTCGTCGAAGGCACAGCGATTCTGCGGCGGCTGGCGGAGGCGACCGGGCTGCCGGTGCTGACCGATGTTCACGAGCCGGCGCACTGCGAGGTCGCAGCCGAGGGCGCGGACGTGCTGCAGATTCCTGCATTTCTGTGCCGGCAGACCGATCTGCTGGTGGCGGCGGGGTGGACGGGGCGCGCGATTAACGTGAAAAAAGGGCAGTTCGTGGCGCCGTGGGATATGCAGCACGCCGTGGAGAAAATCGCGAGCACGGGCAACACGCGCGTGTTTCTGACCGAGCGCGGCGCGAGCTTCGGTTACAACAACCTCGTCGTGGATATGCGCTCGCTGGCGATTTTGCGCGGGTTTGCGCCGGTGGTCTTCGACGGAACGCACTCGGTGCAGATTCCGTCAGGCGCGAATGGCGTGTCGGGTGGACAGCCGGAGTTCATTCCGCTGCTGGCGCGGGCGGCGGTGGCCGCGGGCGTGGACGGGATCTTTCTGGAAGTGCACGACAATCCCGCAGAGGCGAAATCCGATGGAGCGAATGCGCTGCACCTGAAGCATCTGAAGCCGCTGCTGGAGACGCTCCTGGCAATCCATCAGGCAGCGGGCGCTCCAGTGTCCGCATAAAGTCAGGCTGCGCGGTCGCGTCGATTCGCGATCAGGCCGTTGCCGCTTTGCGCAGCAGGGCAGCGTAATTCCGGGCAATTTTGGGCTCCGCGTCGACCGTGAGTCCGGCAGCCTGCGCGGCGGCGAGTTCGGCGGCAAAACTCTCGGTGCTCACATGGCCGGACGGCTCCACGAACAGAAGCGTGGCGCCTGGCCTGAGCGCCGCGGCAACTTCGTGGAAGAAGCGCTCAGCAGAAGGTGTTTCGTGCACCATAGCGAACGCGAGAGCGAAGTCGATCGCGCCCACCAAGTCGAAGATCTGCAGAGAATCGGGAGTAGCGACGCGTGTCTCAACGCGCGTCGCAAAGCCCGCGGCAGCGACCCGCTGACGCAGTTTCTCGAGCATCTTCGGCTGGATATCGACGGCGATGACCTTGCCCTGTGGGCCGACCAGTCTCGCGAGCGGCAGCGTCAGGAAACCCATGCCCGGGCCGGGCTCCAGTACGTTCATCCCCTCGCGAACATAATTCCCGAGCAGCTTCTCGGGCTTAATAGTCCAGCGACGCAGTGGATTCAACAGCAGAGGACCCATCCACCAGGGGCAAACCCGGTGTGCCATACGATCGCCTCTCAGACTGCATCCTGGGCGCAACGCGGGTCAGAAAACGTCAGGACACTCGCTGTCATCGTACTCCGGAAAATGAGCAGCGATGGTAAATCGGCAACGACGGGCAGTGCGGTTTCGTTCTGTGGGAAATAGGGCGCGAAGCGCGGGTGCCTGGACGGCCAGTCCCCATGCGACAATAAGGGCAACCGGACATGAATTCCTCAGCCGCAGTGGCGCCCCCGCCAGCGACCATCACGCCCGAGATTCTCGCCGCACACGGCATCACTCCGGATGAATACCGCCGTATTGAGGACACGCTGGGCCGCACGCCGAGCCTGACGGAGCTGGGCATCTACAGCGTGATGTGGAGCGAGCACTGCTCGTACAAGTCGTCGAAGGTGCATCTGCGGCGGCTGCCGACGCGCAGCAAACTCGTGGTGCAGGGCCCGGGTGAGAACGCCGGCATCATCGACGTGGGCGATGGCTGGGCGTGCGCGTTCAAGATTGAGTCGCACAATCATCCTTCGTACATCGAGCCGTACCAGGGCGCTGCGACCGGCGTGGGCGGAATTCTACGCGACATCTTCACTATGGGCGCGCGGCCGCTGGCGGTGATGGACTCGCTGCGCTTCGGGCCGATCGAGGCCGACGCGCAAACCCCCGAAGAGTTGGTGCGCAAGAACCACTCCATCGTGGAAGGCGTCGTCCATGGGATCGCCGGCTACGGCAACTGCTTCGGCGTGCCAAATCTTGGCGGCGAGACGAAGTTTGAGCCCTGCTACTCCGGCAACCCCCTGGTCAACGCCTTTGCGCTTGGGCTCGTCCGGCGCGATGAGATTTTCTACGCGAAGGCCTCGGGCATCGGCAACCCTGTGATCTACGTCGGCGCGCGCACGGGGCGCGATGGCATCCACGGCGCGACCATGGCTTCGGAAGAATTCAAGGAAGGCTCGGAACAGAAGCGCCCCAACGTCCAGGTCGGCGACCCGTTCATGGAGAAACTGCTGCTCGAGGCCTGCCTCGAGGCAATGAAGACGGGCGCAGTCGTCGGCATTCAGGACATGGGCGCGGCGGGCCTCACCAGTTCCAGTTGCGAGATGGGCGGGCGCGGCGGCGTCGGCATCGAACTCGAGCTCGACCACGTCCCTCAGCGCGAATCCGCCATGACCGCGTACGAAATGATGCTCAGCGAATCACAGGAGCGCATGCTCCTCGTCGCCGAAAAGGGCCGCGAACACGAAGTGCTCAGCGTTTTTGAAAAGTGGGGACTCGAAGGCGTCATCGTCGGCACCGTCATTCAGGAGCCGCGCCTGCGCGTGATCCATCATGGCGAAATCGTCGCCGACATTCCCAACCAGTCCCTCACCGACGAAGCGCCGGTCTATCACCGCCCCATCGGAACCTGGACGCGCCCCGGCCAGATCAAAGTCCCGCTCGATCCCCCGCCGCACATCCTCGAAGAACTGAAGAAGCCGCGCGACTACACCGCGGATCTGAAGAAGCTGCTCACCTCAGCCAACATCTGCTCTAAGCGCTGGGTCTTCGAGCAATACGACAGCATGGTGCAAACCAACACCGTCCAGGGCCCAGGCGGCGAAGCCGGCGTCATGCGGATCAAAGGCACCGGCACGCCGGGGCATGAGCGCGGACTGGCGATGGCACTCGCCGGCAACGGACGCTGGTGCTATCTCGATCCAAAGCTCGGCGCGATGCACGCGGTAGCCGAAGCGGCGCGCAAAGTGGCGTGTACGGGCGCGACTCCAGTGGCGGCGACGAATTGTCTCAACTTTGGCAATCCCGAAAAGCCGGAAATCATGGCGCAGCTCTCAGCAGCCATCGACGGTATCGCCGAAGCCTGCACAGCATTAGGCACACCGATCACCGGCGGCAACGTCTCCCTCTACAACGAAACCCGCGGCGAAGGCATTTACCCAACGCCAGTGGTGGGCGTCGTTGGAATTCTCGATGACGTGACGAAGGCCGTGCCGAGCGGGTTCCAGAGGGCGGGAGACGCGATTCTTTGGCTCTGGCCCGACGCGCCCGAAGACGCTGAGGTAATTGAGGAAAACATTGCCGACGTACAAGCACTTCAGAAGTTCGGATCCAGCGAATATGCAAAGACGATTTTGGGATCCTTCTGGGGGCAGCCTCCATCCTTGGACCCGGGAATAGCGGCCAATCTCCTGAAACTTCTAAGCAAGCTTGCTGAGGAGAGGATGCTGCATTCGGCCACCGATGTTTCCGACGGAATGGCAGTGGCGCTTGCTGAGAGCTCTATCGAGTCCCAGCTGGGGGCCGAAGTCGACTTGAGTTTCCCTCACGAAGGGCACATCCCCGTCGATTTATTTGGAGAGTTTGGCGACACGATCGTTACCTGTGATCCTTCATCGGTAGCACGAATCGAAGCAGTAGCCGCGGAATTTGGTTACTTCGCGGATGCCCTCGGGCATGTAACGACTGGGGATTTCAAGATAAGCGTCAACGGCAGCCTATATATATCTTCAGCTGCTGCTGATCTTCAGGAGCCTTGGCTTGCCGCCCTAGAATCCCACCTCACCGAAGAGGTAACCGCATGAGTCGCCTCCTCTTCGAAGGCTTCCCCGGCGAAGAAACCCCGACCATCCACGGGAGCGACACACCCACAGCATCCACCTACGATTCAGACAAGCTCCACGAAGAATGTGGCGTAGTCGCCATCCACAATCACCCCGACGCAGCCCGCCAGGCCTACCTCGCCCTCTACGCCCTCCAGCATCGCGGCCAGGAATCCGCCGGCATCGCCACCGCAGACGGCACGCACCTTTCGAACATCAAGGGCATGGGCCTCGTCTCCGAGATCTTCACCGACGACGTGATTGCGCGCCTCAAGGGGAACATGGCGATCGGGCACACGCGCTATTCGACCACCGGCGACTCGGCGCTGCTCAA
>PMAM01000332.1:3251-3592 GCA_003152595.1 Acidobacterium sp. | reverse complement strand
ATGCCGACGGCGCGGGCCATTTGCGCGAGGCGCGTGATCGACTCTTCGACGTTGGCCTTGTCGATCATCATGAGGTCGGCGAGTTCGTCGATGATGATGACGATGTAAGGCAGCGGCTTCTCTTCC
Organism: Acidobacterium sp.; assembly: GCA_003152595.1. GTDB lineage: Bacteria > Acidobacteriota > Terriglobia > Terriglobales > Acidobacteriaceae > Palsa-343. The sequence goes on along the minus strand of PMAM01000332.1, from coordinate 3,466 downwards.
TGCTCGGCCTGGTCGAAGAGCGAGGGCGTGGCGGCGTCAAACAGGCGGTTGTATTGCTCGATGTTGCGCACCGAGCGCGAGGCGAGGATTTTAAGGCGCCGCTCCATTTCCTTGACGGCGTTGCGCAGGGCGTTAGCGGCCTGTTTGGGTTCGGCGATGATCGGCGTGAAGAGGTGCGGGATGCCTTCGTACATGCCGAGCTCGACGCGCTTGGG
>PMAM01000332.1:0-3244 GCA_003152595.1 Acidobacterium sp. | reverse complement strand
ATGTCCTTGCCCATGGAGATGGTGAGTTTGGAGCGCGAGGTGGCGAAGTTCTCCGACTCGATCACGTCGCGGAGCCAGATGGTTTCGCGCTCGTGATTCGGAACCTGGATGCCGACGGTGCTTTTGCCGGCCATGCGCTCGATGAGGATGGACTCGGCTTTGGTAGCGAGGCAGAGGTCTTCGGCAAGGCCGGTGACGCGGCTGTATTTGATGCCGGCTTCAGGGCGGAACTCAAAGGTGGTGACGACGGGGCCGGGATTGATCTGAACGACCTGGCCGAGGACGTCGAACTCGGCGCACTTTTCGACAAGAACCTGGGCGGAGGCGCGAAGCTCGTCTTCTTTCACCGGGGAGGGGTCGTCGCTGCGATGGAGGAGCGTGCTGGGCGGCAGGCGATAGCCGCTGACGTTTTTGGGGGCGACGGTGACGGTGCGGAGTTCGGTATCGGCACGTTCGCCGATCGAAGGCGCACTGGCCGTGCGAGCGGGCGCGCTTCGCGCGACAGGATCGAGCGCAGGTTCGGAAACTTTTGCGGGCTGCACCGGTTCTTTCGCCACCGTGCGCGGCATGGAGTCCCAAGTGCTGGCGGTTTTTGCGGCAGGAGCGCTCGTAGCGGGCGAGAAGGTTTCGGCGAAGCTGAACTGGCGATGCGGGAGATCGCTGCGGTCTTCTACAACGACGACAGGGGTTGCGGGGTTCTCGGACTTTACGGCTTTTTCGGCGGCCTTGCGGGCGTTCTTGAGTTCCTTCTCGCGAAGCTTGTCGACCCGGAGGGCATCCTTGAGCTCGCGCTTGCGGGCACGGTTGCGGCGCCAGTTGGCGAAGCGGTCACGCCAGGCGAAGAAGAAGGCGAGTTTGATGCCGATCCATTCGCGTGCGGTGTTGAAGCTAAACGTCGTGGAGAGATAGATGGCGGCGGCGACCAGAGTGATGGTGACAATCCATGCACCAGGGTAGTTGAGGAAGCGGACGAGCAGGTCGGTGACGAGGCGCCCGGTGAGGCCGGCGACGGGCAGTCCATAGAGGAAGGTCGGGTGGCCGGGGACGAGCGCGAAGAGCGCGGGCGCGAAGAGAAGGATGAGGACGATGCCGATGGCTTTGAATCCGGGCGAGCCGGCGGGGCGTGAGAGCATCCACGTCCAGCCGAGCGCGCCAAGGAAGATGGGCAGCAGGAAGGCGGAGATGCCTTCGATCTGGAGCATGACGTCGCTGAGGTGCGAGCCGGCGGGGCCGATCCAGTTATGGACGGGGCCGGAGCCGACGGTGTTCAGTGATGGGTCAGTGGGGTGCCAGGAAACCAGGGAGAGAAAAAGGAGGACGGCAGAAGCGAGAACCAGCAGGCCGATCAGCTCATTGAGCCGGCGGCTGCGGGTAGGCGTAAGAACCAGACGGGCGGGTTTCATGGGCAGACAGGTCGGGGGGATTCGCCGCGTCCGTGAGGGCGAGGCGAAAACATACTGAATGCCAGAGCAGAATCATTATCCCAGATGAGGGGGCGAAGGGGGGAGAAAAGGGCTGGGGGGAATCGGGGTGGGTATGGCGGTCGGGTTGCAGGTTACAGGTCACAGGTTGCAGGTTTCAGGGAGGCAGGTTGCCAGAACGAAGGCTGTGAAGTTGTGCCGAGAGAACTGAACTTGTCTAAGTTAGCCAAGTGAGCTAGAATCGATGCTATGAAGACGGTCAATATAGGCGAGCTGAAGAATCAGCTCAGCGCTTACCTGCAGTATGTGCGCAGAGGCGAAGAAGTCATCGTGAAAGACAGGAATAAGCCGGTGGCGCGCATTCTGCCCTTCGAGAGCGAGTCCTTGTCGGACGTTGAAGCCCGACTGGTCGCGGAAGGCAAATTGAAACTGCCGGAACGCAAGATGGACTGGGACGAGTTCTTCGCCCTGCCTGCGGGGAACGTTCCTCGCGACGTCGCGGTCCGCGCACTGATTGAAAGCCGCGGAGACCGTTGAACCCAGCGTATTGGGACAGCAGTTCGCTGGTTCCCTTCTGTGCGCGGCAACGGGCGAGCCGGAGCGTGTATCGCCTGCTCCAGCAATATGAAATTGTCACCTGGTGGGGCACGTCGGTTGAGATTCGCAGCGGACTGGAGCGTTTGGTGAGGATGGGACAGCTAAGCGCTACAGAGTACTCAGGTGGAGAGACGCGCCTGAAGCGCCTGCGCAGCACATGGCGTGAAGTACGGCCCGACGACGGACTGCGATCTGAGGCAGAGTCTCTGCTGTATCGATTTCCTTTGAGCGCGGCAGACTCCTTCCAGCTGGCGGCAGCGATGACCTGGACGGGCCGGCGCCCCCGCGGGAAGGTCTTCATCTGCGGCGATGCGCGTCTGCTCGAAGCAGCGAAACAGCTGGGATTTCAGGCGATCGAGGCGTAGTCGAGGGCCGTTCGCTCGAACCTACGAGCCGGCCAGCAGGTGGCCGCCGAAGAGGAAGAGGGCGGCTCCGAGAACGAGGCGGTAGAGGGCGAAGAGGACGAAGCCGTGGCTGCGGACCCACTGCAGGAACCATTCAACGACGCCGAGCGCGACGAGGAATGAAACCAGGAAGCCGATGACGAGGACGGCCCAGCCGTGGGCGTCCATGGTGACGGGGGCGAGCGCGGAGCGGGTCGCGGCCGCAGCGCTGGAGCTGTGCCGATGCAGGAGATGGAAGCCAGGCCAGAGAGCCCTAATCAGGTCGTAGAGCGTGGCGGCGAACATAGTGGGAATGGAGACCAGGAAGCTGAACTCGAGCGCGGCGGGGCGGGTCATGCCGGCGAGCTGGCCGGCGGCGATGGTGGACATGGAGCGCGAGGTTCCGGGAAAGACGGCGGAGGTGACCTGGCAGAGGCCGATCCAGATGGCCTGGGGGAGAGACATCTGCTCGACCTCGGAAATGGAGGGATCCTGGCGGACGCTCCAGGCGTCGACGATCCACATGACGATTCCGCCGATGATGAGAGACGAGGCGATGACGCGGAGGTTCTCGAGGTGCTCGCCGATGATGGGGATGAGAGCCAGCGAGGGAATCGCGGTGCAGACGAAGGCGACGAGGGTGAGAGTGAGGGGATGGTTGCGGGCGGTATGCTTGCCGTCTTCGCCCTTGGGAAAGGTGCGAACGAACTCAATGATGCGGCCGGCGAAGAGGAGGGTGAGGGCAAGGATGGCGCCGAGCTGGATGACGATGGTGTACATCTTCCAGTAGGGATCGTCGAGCCTGATGTCGAAGAGGGCTTCGCCGATGCGCAGATGAGCGGT
>PMAM01000099.1 GCA_003152595.1 Acidobacterium sp. | reverse complement strand
CAATAGAGGTTAAGTTCACCCAGCGGCCCAGGCGCGAGCAGCACCCCAGTCGCTCCGGCGTCATCATCAGCTCCCCGAACCTTCGTACTGAGTATGGACAGGTAAGAGAACGTGAACCAGCGTTCCGTGTCTCTCCGGTTCGATGTGGCTGTCAATGCTGATTTGCCCCCCGTGCCCTTCCACAAACTGCTTCGCGACAAACAGACCAATGCCCGTGCCGAACGTCGTCCGCGTCGTGAAGAAGGCCTCAAACACCTTCGGCAAAACCTCCGGTGCGATTCCTGTGCCGTTGTCTTCCACCGTAAGGGCCACTCCCTCTGCCGGAGAGTGCGTATCGCTGACTGAAACCGACAGCGTGCCCCCGCTGGACATGGCATAAATCGCGTTAGCCTGCAGGTTGGAAATCACCTGCATCATCTCGCCGCGGCGAACCACGACCTTTCGCGATGCCGAAAGAGACCGCTGGATCGTGATTCCTGCCGCCGTGCAGCGCGGTTCGTAGATCATCAGGGCGTGTTCCGCGATCTCTTCCAGAGAACTCAGCCTCGCTGAAGCGTGCTCCCGGTAGTATCCAAGGGTCTGCTTGGCGATATGGGCAACACGCCCAAGTTCGTCCTCCGCTGCGGCCAGATAGTTGACGCCATCCTCGTCGGTGACCTTCCCGCGAAGCAGGTAAAGCAGATTCATCACCGCTTCGAGCGGGTTGTTGACCTCGTGGGCAATCGTTGCCGCCATACGGCCGGTGGCCGCAATCTTCTCCGCCTGCAGCAGGGACTGCTCCAGGCGCTTGCGGCTGGAAACATCGCGAAGAATCTTCGAGGCGCCGATGATCTGACCCGTTGCATCCTTGACCGGCGATACGGTAAGGGAGACCTCAATCTCTCTCCCGTCTTTGGCGAGTCGAACCGTTTCGAAGTGCTCTATGGGCCGGCCGGCACGAATGCTCTCGAGGATCGTTCGCTCGTCCGAGTGCAGATGCTGGGGAATCAGCCTGAGGATCGAAGCTCCAATCATCTCCTCAGCGGTGTAACCGAACACTCGCGTGGCAGAGTTGTTCCAGCTGGTGATAATTCCACTGAGATCCTTGCTGATGATCACGTCCTCCGAGGACGCAACGATCGCTGCCAGTTCCCCCAGGCGCTTGGCGCTGTTGCGGAGCGTCTCTTCCGCCCCGCGCAGTTCCGTCACATCCCGGATCGTGCCGAGGATTTTTCCTTTCGAGCCCTCGATTCCGGACTGTAGGTTCCCTCGCAGTTCGATTCGGCAGAGCGTCCTGTCCGCCCGGTACATCAGACCTTCAAAGCGGAGCGGCGCACCCTCCTGCAGCGTCCGTTCCACCGCGTCTCGAAAGGCTTCATGGAAATCCGGATGGAGGAAATCCCGCAGAAAATCGGTTCCGCTGACAGGTCCTTCTTCCCGGGCCCGGCGGAATATCTCATAGACACGATCGTTTTCCCAGCTTGCCTGGTCTTCCGCGGTCTCCCACACAAAGACCCCCAGCTGCGCAGCCTCGGTCGCCAGCTTGAGCCGCGCTTCGCTTTCGCGGAGTTTTTGAGCCCCAACGACGGTCTCCGTCATGTTGCGGAAGGCGTGGTACACGCCTCCGATTTTGCCGTTTTCGTAGACAGGAATAAGGGAGTAGCTCCAATAGTGGTCTTCCAGCACCCCATTGATGAGAATCGGGATGAACATGTTGTCGCGCACCGCCGTCTCGCCCCGGCAAAAACACGCTTCCAGATCGGCGCCCACCAGCTCCCACGCCTCGTGAAAAACATCGCGGTAGAGGCCGCCGAGCGCGCTCGGATGCTTAACGGTCAGAGTGGAGATGGCCGCGTCGTTATACAGAAACACCATCTCCGGCCCCCACGCCAGGATGGTCGGAAACGGCGAATGCAGCATCAGGTTCACGGTGGCGAGCAGCGTATCGGACCACTCTTCAACCGGACCCAGAGGCGTGCGTGACCAGTCATGTTCGCGGATGCGCGCAGCCATTTCGCTCGGCCCGGCAATCAACGTATTGGTTCTGGATACGTGAACGGCTTTGTTCATTCGATTCGTCAGCCCGGCCGAGGAATCCCTGCCGCACTCCAATGCTATAGGGACGGCCAATTCAAGCGCACTGGCTCGTCACTCAAGCGTTGGCAATTGTCATCCCGAGCGGAGCGCACCAGGGGCCCCGTCGCTCGATCGATGGGGCAAGGGAAGCGAGAGCCTGCCCTGAGCGAAAGCCGAGCGGCGCGAGGCGAGTCGAATGGGGACCTGCTTTCTCCATCCAGGCTGCCAATGTCCCGGAAGGCCGGTAATTCAGCCCAAACGTAGCCATTTGGATTGCGACCGATGCTGGCGTCGCAGCGTGCCTCGGATTCAGGCACGAAAACGTGTCAGGGCACGACTTCAGTCGTGCCGAAAAGAGCCCAAAATGATGCGGGCTTCAGCCCCTGAGTACCAGCCGCGTGAAAGTTACGCAATGCCGGTCTTACGCCCTCAACACGGCATCGATGAGTGACTCGGCGATTTCGCACTCATTGGCGACGCACGTGAGATGGGGAGACTGAAGCCGGTTTACCAATAGCTGCCCTGAAGTTCCCTACTGGCTCGCGCGCGATGAGTAGCTTGCCTCATCTCTGTCCAATCTTCAGCAATAGCCTGCCCTTTTTCATAGCGTCGCCTCCGGCAGCCTCATTTCAGATCGGTCTTTCCCTTCACCTGTCAACCGCAATTGGGACAACCCTCGTTGATCATGTCCGCAATTGATTCCTTCGTAGAAACACTACGCCCCGAGCGAACGAAGACTGGGTCACCGACCCCAACATCCGAGCGTCGAAGAGCGACCTGAATGCCAATCACGCAACCGTGCGCTTCATCAACGTTCACGCGGTCCCTCTGCATAGATTCGATTTCCTCCCCGAAGTAATGGTCCGCTAGTCGAATTACGATGAAATCTCCACAGCGGACCGTTGCCGAGGTATCTAGAACTACTGATGCAACTCGCGGCCGATCAAAAAACTTTCGTACATAGCCAACGTAGCGGAACCCGGGGGGCTCGACGCCAACACGACCGGACCGCATCAGCAACTGTGAAATCTGCGAAAGAGGCCAAAGGCCGGCCTCCGCGCCGTTGATCAGCAAAAGCAAATCGACCGTTGTTACGATCGAAATTCCGCACGCAACGGCCGTTTGTGCTGCGGCTTTGCTTACTGCATCCGCGATGTCGCGCAATTGCCATTCCAACCCGTTTTGGGAGTTCACGATCAGCAGTTGTGAGCGCCGGAGGAAAAAT
>PMAM01000207.1 GCA_003152595.1 Acidobacterium sp. | reverse complement strand
GTCCTGCCTGGCCGGTTTCGCCAACCACACTGGAGATGTTGATAATGCGCCCCCAGCGTACCTTCAGCATCGAACTCATAACGGCCTGGGTCATGAGAAATGTGCCCGTGAGATTCGTCTGCAGCACCTCATCCCAGTCCGCCCGCTTCATGCGCAGCACGAGTGTGTCGCGCGTAATGCCGGCATTGTTCACGAGGATCTCGATCGCTCCGAAATGAGAGATGGCGGCTTTCACGCAGGCCTTGATCGAATGCTCGCTGGCGATGTCGAGAGCAAAGACGGCGGCGGCTCCGCCGGCCGAGGCAATCTCAGCAGCGACTTGGTTGAGTTTCGTTTCGTTGCGCGCGGCGAGTGCGATCTTCGCGCCCGCGGCGGCCAGCGCGAGCGCGCACGCCCGTCCGATCCCCTGAGAGGCCCCCGTCACCAGAGCCGTTTTTCCCTGAAGTGATGACATGGTCCTAGCCTACCGCAGCGATGGGCGGCCGCCGAATCGCGCCAGCGCGATGAAGCCGTTGACCTATGTCGATGCTGTACGGCGGGCCCCGAGCGTCGCCTCTATTCCCTATTCCCTATTCCCTGCCGTTAAGGTCCCGCCGGAACCGGCGCCGCTGTCCGCCTCGTTGCTGGCGACCCCAACCTCTCCAGCGCCCAGATGTACACCACAAGTTCGCGACTGTACTGCAGCAGAGGTTTCGTATCCGGCAGCTGGATACCATGGGCCTGGGGAAGGTCGTTGACTTCGAACTCCGCTTCAGCCAACTCCAGAGGCCAGGGCAGGTGATGGATGTTCACGCGGGAAAGCTCTCCCCGGCCCCCTGCAGTGAAGAGCGCATAGCGCTCGGTCAGGAAGCTTTCGATGCCGCCCTTCACACACGGCTTGCCCAGGCTCCGATAGCGCGCGCGAAAATGCGCCGGCCGCTTGCTGAGCATCCGATCGCTGCTGTAATGAATCATGCGCTCTGCGGCGGACTCCACCTTCATCCGAGCCCAGTAGTACGGCAGCCGAAAGAAGAGGCGCGCGGTGGAGACGGCAAAGGGATTGGCGGCGTCGAGAGAAAAGAAGTACACACCTGGCTGATTCGTATGGCGCTCGCGCACGTAAGTGCGCAAATTCAGTTCCGGGAAGCGGTTCGCACCAGGAATCCGCGGAAAGCGTCGCAGGCGAATCTGATCCATCCAGAAGGGCACCACACCCACCCAGGCGGAGCCGTCGAAGGTATCCACCGTCAGCGACTCGGGGAGCAGGTTCGTCAGCTCACTGGCAGGCAGCGGCCAGTGCGCAAACAGAAGATCGTTCCAGCGCTGCGTCATCACCCACGGCGACTTCGGAAGGGGCCAGGGACGGTGCTCGGTCGTCGAGAGGATGTTGTTCATGCATAAGGGCCGCGCCCGGAGGATAAGTGCCGGCGAGCGTGCGGCCAAAAACACTCCCATGGTACTCGTTCTTTCGTTGCAGGCACATAACGATTGACTGCCGAGCCGGGTGACTTTGCAGATGCGCGCGCGATTTTCCGCACCCCCGGGGTTTAGCATTCCTGCATGGCTTCCATGACCGAGACTCCTCCAACAAAGACAGAGACGCCGGTGGCGTTTGAAAGCCGCAACAACCAGACCGAAGTCTTCGCCGTCCACGGGGCCGATCCCGAGGTCCTTGCCTACGCCATGGCAAAGTACTCGCGGTCGTCGCTGTCCATGAAGGAGTCGCTGCGCGAGATCAGCAGCCAGAAAGCGGAGCAGTTCCTCAACACATTCTATTTTCAGTACGGCCATCGATCGATCGCGGACCTGGCCCACGTCGCCTTCGCTGTCGAACGGTTGTCATTGCTTGCGGCCATCGTGCTGGTCGACGAGCAGCGCTGGGACGGGCAGGAACGGTCCACGCGATACCAGAATTTCCGAAAGAGCGGCTGGTACATGCCGGACTTCGGCTCCGATACCGCATCCGCGAACCGCTATCGCGAAACCATCGAGCACCTCTTCGCCGGCTATCACAGCGTTTTCGAGGCCGTGTTCGCCTCGCTGCAGAACCAGGTGCCGAAGCCGGCCGACATGAAGCAGGAGAGCTACGACCGCACGCTGAAGGCGCGGGCCTTTGATGTCGCGCGCTACCTTTTGCCGCTGGCCACCAACACATCGCTGGGCCAGATCGTCAACGCGCGCACTCTGGAAACCCAGATTTCCCGGCTTCTCTCCTATCCTGTCGCCGAGGTACGGCAGTTGGGAGTGCGGCTGCAGGCAGCTGCTTCCGGAGCTGCCTGGAACGTTAACGCCGACGATCTGGCCGCGCTCCAGAAAGACATTGCCGCGCTCGATCCGGCGCTCGGCGAGCGCGCCGCCGCCCTGCTGACCCGCGAAGTGAAGACTGCCCCGACGCTGGTCAAGTACGCCGCTGTCAGTGACTATCGGACCCAGACCCGTGCTGAACTTCACCAGGCGGCAGCCGAGCTGCTGCGTGACGAAGCCATTGACGACGCGCCACTCGTGGACCTGATCGATGATGAACATTCCGTCGAAATTGATCTCGCCACGACCCTGCTCTACGGCCAGTGCCATTATCCTTATCGCCAAATCCACCGTCACGTCGCCGCGTTGACCGAGGCGCGCCTCAACGAGATCATCGACCTCGGTATCCGCCATCGCGGCCGTCACGACGAACTTCTGCGCGAATTCGCCGCCGGCCAGGCGCTTCGTTTTGACATCCTCATGGACATCGGCGGCTTTCGCGACATGCACCGCCACCGTCGCTGCGTTCAGATCCTCCAGGCGTTCACCTCCGCCCACGGCTACGCGATCCCCGAAGGCGTGCCGGAAGCCGGCGTGCAACCGCTCTACGAAGAGACGATGCATGCCGCGCATACGGCGTACGCCGCGCTGGCCGCCGGATCGGCGCCCGAAGCGACGGAGTCTGCGCAATACGTTCTGCCGCTCGGTACGAAGAATCGCGCGCTCTTCAAGATGGATTTCGCCGAAGCTCTTTATATCTCCGAGCTGCGCTCCGCGCCCCAGGGACACTTTTCCTATCGGCGTGTCGCATGGGAGATGTACCGAGCCGTCGAGCGCAAACACCCCGCGCTGGCAAAATATTTCCGCGTCACGAATGCCGACGAGCCGGTGGATCTGCTGAAGCGCTGAGCGCGCCACGCAAACGGACCCGTGCGCCGAAGGCGCGATTGCCTGGACGGCCACTCCCTACGCGCCGCTGCCCTCGCTGCCCTGGGGGCCGTCGAATTCGGTGTGAATAGTCCCTCCGGTATCGCCGGAGACGATGCGCGCCCCGAATTTAGGCTGCCATGATCCGCCAACCACGGTGTCGCCGGTATGGCCGCCGCTCGCACCGCCATAAATGTAATGGTAGCTGCCGGGAAGGATAACGCTTCCGGTGAACGGTTCATTATCGCAACGTTCATCCGGAACAATGTGCCTGAGATCGTCGATGCAATTGCGGATCTGTGTCGGAGGGTTCTCGCATCCCGTAGTGGCCGCAAGGGCCGCGACGGCAAACAATGTAAGAGGAACGGCGTGTGATCTCCGCATGCGGCTGGTCTTCCGCCCTATCTTCGCGAATGCACCCGACAAAACGCAACCGGGGCCGATCGGCTGTCTGTATTGGCGCCTCGCAGAGCGATACAATGCGACTTCATATCGAAGATGTCCAATTGTTCTCGAAGGTTCTGCTTTTTGCCGCCTGCGGATGTACCGCGGCCGCTATCTCCATGACCACANNTCCGATTACCAGCCCGCAATCGAGGCCGGAATGGCCGAGCAGGAGCGGGAGATGGACGCCATCGCCAACAACCCGGCGCCGCCAAGCTTCCAGAACACCTTCGTCGCCATGGAGAAAACCGGCCAGCTTCTGAATCGAGCCCAGGACGCGTTCAACGCAGTCACCGGCGCCAACACAAATCCGTACCTGCAGAACGCGCAGCGGGAGCTGGCGCCAAAGCTCGCCGCCCATCACGATGCGATTTATCTCAATCCGAAACTCTTTGCGCGCGTGCGGGCGATCTATGACGAGCGTGCCAGCCTCCAGCTCGATCCCGAAAGCCAGCGCCTGGTGAAGATCGTCTACGACGAATTTGTGCATTGCGGCGCCGCCCTGAGCGACGCTGACAGGGACAAGCTGAAGAAGCTGAATGAAGAAGCGTCGAAGCTGGAGGACGAATTCAGCCGCGGTCTTCTCGAAGCGGCGAAGAAGGCCGCATTCACCGCGACCGACAAGTTGGCGCTTGCCGGGCTTACCGACGCGCAGATCGCCGCAGCTGCCGGGGCTGCAGAGGCCCGCAAAACCGAGGGCTACGTCATCACGCTGCAAAACACAACACAGCAGCCGGACCTGACTGAGCTAGCGAATCGCAGCACGCGCGAGGCGCTCTTCCAGAAGAGCTGGACCCGTGCCGAACAGCCCGGCAACGACCTGCGCCCGGTTGTCGCGCGCCTGGCGCAGCTGCGCGCCCAAAAAGCGAAGCTCCTGGGCTATGACACCTACGCCGCCTGGAAGCTCGAAGATCAGATGGCTAGGACGCCGGATGCTGTCCTGCATTTCCTCAACGAGCTGATCCCCGCCGCGACCGCGAAGGCTCAGGCCGAGGGCAACGAGATCCAGTCCGTCATCGACGCGCAGCACGGAGGATTCCAGCTCGAACCATGGGACTGGAACTTCTACGCGGAGCAGGTCCGCAAGGCAAAGTACGACCTCGACGAATCGCAGGTGAAGCCATACTTCGAGATCAACAATGTGCTCGAGAATGGCGTCTTCTACGCGGCTCACCTGCTCTACGGCCTCACCTTCATCGAACGCAAAGACATTCCTGTCTGGCAGCCCGATGTGCGCGTCTTTGAGGTGCACGATGCAGATGGCAAATCCCTTGCCGTCTTCTACTGCGACTATTTCAAACGCGACAACAAGAATGGCGGCGCCTGGATGTCGAGCTTTGTCGATCAAAGCCGCCTGCTCGGCAACCTGCCGGTGGTCTACAACGTCGCCAACCTGCCCAAGCCCGTCGCGGGACAGCCCGCCCTCATCAGCTCCGACGACGTCCGGACCATGTTCCACGAGTTCGGGCACGCGCTGCACGGCATGCTGAGCAATGTCGAGTATCCAACCCTCTCCGGCACGTCGGTTCCGCGCGATTTCGTCGAGTTCCCGTCGCAGTTCAACGAACACTGGGCAACGTATCCAGCCGTCTTCCAGCATTACGCAAAGCATTACAAGTCCGGCGAGCCCATGCCTGCCGAACTCGAAGCGAAGATTCTTAAGGCGCGCGACTTCAACCAGGGCTACTCGCTCACCGAATTGCTGGCTGCATCCATGCTCGACATGCAGTGGCACACGCTGTCCGCCGATGCGCCGCTCCAGAACGTGGATGACTTCGAGAAGCAGGCCCTCGAGAAGTCGAAAGTCGCGCTAAAAACGGTGCCGCCGCGGTATCGGTCCACCTATTTCCTCCACATCTGGGCGAACAATTACGCCGCGGGCTATTACGCCTACCAGTGGACGGAGATGCTCGACGACGACGCGTACCAGTGGTNNTCACGCGGCAACACGGAAAATCTGGCCGAGATGTATGCAGCTTGGCGCGGCCGGGCTCCGGAGATCGGGGCGATGCTCAAAGATCGGGGCCTCGAAGAAAAATAGCCGGGCCTTTTCCTGCAGACAAGAAGGGCTGCCGCGATGGC
>PMAM01000293.1:11114-16079 GCA_003152595.1 Acidobacterium sp. | reverse complement strand
GCGGTGCGCGGCCGTGGCTCGTTCGGCAGGCCGTGCTGGTGGGCGGGCTCACGTTCGGCATGGGCATCTATGGCGCGCGTTTCGCGCATACTCCGGCGGTGGCGCTGGCGTGGATCAGTCTGTGCATGGCGGGGCTGGGCGCGATGGCGCCGGTGGGCTGGTCGATTCCGACCTTCATCGCCCCGCGCGCGAGCGTGGGGCGGATCGGCGGGATCATGAACTTCGCGACGCAGATTGCGGCCATCTCCGCGCCTGTGATCACGGGATACTTTGCGAAGGCCCACAACTTCGGTGGATCGTTCGCCTTGGCTGCGGTGGTGCTGGCCATCGGCATCGCCGGGTACGTGCTGGGACTGGGGAAGCTGAAAGTAATTCCAGATCCGGCATAGCGCGGGGAGTCCGGCTCAGGTCGTCAATGGAAACCTCGCGCGAATTTCGTACTTCGAGCCTTCGGGGCCAGGGAACGATTCGTAAAGGAGAAATTCCTGCGCGATGAATTCAGCGTCCAGATCATGAGTATGGTTCTCGACCGCTTTTTTCAGCGGAGTCAGAGCCTTCGCGCCGCCGCGGCCCTTCGCGCGGGCCAGCGTAATGTGCGGGTTGTACGGCCGGTCTTCTGGGATGAATCCGCAATGCCGCATCGCAGCGGTCACGAGTTGCTGTAGTGTGAGCAGCTGCGGTGTAAGAACCACACCCGCCCAGAAAACCCCCGCACGCTCGAAGAATCCCAGGCCCTCGATGCGAACAGATGCCGGTGCTGCGCGAACGGTTTTCAGCTGCTCGTTCACGCAGGCCGCGCGGTCATCAGCGACCGCTCCCAGAAACTGCAGAGTCACGTGCCAGCTCTCAGGCGCCGACCAGCGCAAGGCTGGATCGGAGCCGGAGGGCCCCGAGCGAGGCTCGAACTGCTGCCGGATCCGTTCGAGTGCGTCCGACACCACCGGCGGCAAGGCGATACCCACAAAGAGCCTCATCAGGACAGAGTATCGAAGCGCCCACCTGTCCAGCGGATGAAGAATCGTTCAGATGAGGCGGTCGACGCGCTTCGGCGTTGAGCGGCGCCGCGCACGCGTCGTATGATCGAAGTTCGTTCGCTATCGTTGCGAAGAGAGGTTTGAGGGGAATGGCTGCAGGAAGGTCGTTGGCGGCTCTTGTCTGCGTCGCGCTGGTTCCGCTCATGACGTTGGCGCAGCCTTCCGGCAATCCGCCGGTCGCGTCGGCTTCGACAGACCCCGCCAGCTCAAGCTCATCGGCGGTTCCAGGCGCAGTTCTCAATCTGCCCGATGCTCCGGCGCCGAACGGACCGCAGAGCACGGCGCAAAATCAGACCCAGACGCCGAGTTCGTCATCCCAGCAGACGCAGAACAACGACAAGAATCAGCAGCCGCAGTCCGGCAATGCGCCGACGCTGGGCGACCTGGGGTTCACGCCGCAGCAAACGCTGGCCAACGCCGAGATGCAGAAGCGGCTGAACGAGCGCACGCATGATCTCAAGATGCATCAAACCTTCGGCCTGATAACGGCCGTGCCAATGTGCGCGGCGGTGCTCGTGGCGGGTGGCGCGAAGTCGAAGAAAAACCGTTCGAATCCGAACGGCACAGTCACGGGGCCCAGCTCTTCCGGAGTCGATCTCCACGTCGCGCTCGGTTCAGGCACAGCCGTGCTGTATGGATTGACGGCGTACTACGCCATCGCGGCGCCGAAAATTCCAGGCGTAAAGCCGAAGGGTGCGATCAAGTGGCACCGCGACCTGGTGTGGATCCACGCGCCGGGCATGGTGCTCACGCCGATCCTGGGCGCCATGGCGCTCAACCAGGAGAATAACGGAGAGCGCGTCCACGGTATCGCGTCGGCGCACTCCTACGTTGCGTGGACCACGATTGCGGCCTATGGCGTGTCCATCGTCGCCGTCTCGTGGCCGATCCATCTCAAATTCTGGGAAAAGAAATGAAGTTTGCCGCTGTGCTTCTGCTGGCTGTAGCCCCTGTCATGCTGCACGCGCAGAATCAGTGGGTGCTGACCCAGTCGACGCTCACGTGGAACGTCACTCATCCGATGCACGAGGTGGCCGGAACCAGCCATGCGGCGAAGGGCAAGGGCAACTGCAGTGCGGGGCAGTGCGATTTCCTGATCGCAGTGCCGGTGAACACGTTTGACTCGGGCGACAGCAATCGCGACCTGCACACGCTGGAGGTTGTCCGCGGTGCGCAGTATCCGATGGTGATTGTGCGAACGCATCTGGCCCAGGCTGCGCTGGACCAGCCGACCACTGACGCCGATCTCGAGGTGCAGTTTGCCGGACAGACGGCGCACTATGCGCACGTGCCGCTCCATCGGACCAGTCACGGCAACGACGTGGAAATTACGGGCACGATCCCGGCGAGCTGCTCGGATTTCAAAATCGATCGGCCGTCATTCCTTACGGTGCCGATTCGCAACGAAATCCCGGTGAACGTCGACGCGACCTGGAAACCGGAGTAGACCGCCCGCGCCGATCGCGCAACCAACCCGCACCACCTCGCTGTTGCGACGAACTTCTGCTCGTCGCGTCGCATAGAATGAAGTCCTGACGGGGGTTCCTATGCTCCTTGCGCGGCTGCTGCGCTCTTCGCTTCTGGTGGGATTCCTGCTCGGTCTCACCGCGTGCAACGCGAGCGCCGCGGGCCGCGCGCCGATTCCGCCTGCTAACGCCGACGTTGCGCTGGCTGCCCAGCCCGGCAAAGCGAAGGCGGTGTTTGCCGGAGGATGCTTCTGGGGTACGCAGTCGGTCTTCGAGCGCGTGAAAGGTGTGATCGACACGACAGCGGGCTATGCCGGCGGATCGGCGGCGACAGCAACGTACGATCAGGTCACGACCGAAACCACCGGGCACGCGGAGTCGGTGGAGGTCGTCTACGATCCGTCGAAGATCACCTACGGGCAGTTGCTGCGAATCTTCTTCTCCGTCGCGCACGATCCCACCGAGCTCAACCGCCAGGGGCCCGATGTGGGCACCTCGTATCGTTCGGCGATCTTCTACATCAACGATGAACAGAAACGCATTGCGCAAGCGTATATCGCGCAGCTTGATGCAGCGAAAGCATTTCCCCGGCCGATCGTGACCGAAGTGACGCCGCTGAAGGGCTTCTATCGCGCCGAGGACTATCACCAGGACTACGCGCTGCACAATCCCGACAATCCCTACATCCTGGTGTGCGACCGGCCGAAGATCGAGGCGCTGAAGCAGCAGTTCCCGGAGCTGTTCACCCAATACAAGGGGCACTGAACGCGCGCGACCGCAATCGAAGACCATGGCGATCCTCACGCGGCTGTTCGTCCGATGCAAAACCTGGCGATGCCGCACGGACGTCCATCTCGACGGCGTGCCGGGTTTCTATTTCTGGGCTAATGAACTGCGTTATGAAGGACCTTCTCCCCTGCGCGTGACGTGCAGCGCTTGCCGCAGGATGCACAAATACAGGCTGAGCGACGTGACGGTACGCTACGGCGGAGACGCGCTGCGTGGTGTTCCCGCGGTCGTCGATCCTCCCGCGGAATAAAGGCCGCCGGTTGCGGGTGGCGGCAGCCTGCATCGCGGCGTATGTTGGAGTAAGTTGTTCTCGTGCCAGGAGTTCCGCAAATTGCAGGATAAAGCTGGGGCACGCCGGACAACGACTGGCCTCTTTCGTTCTTCCAACTTGGGTTGGGCTTTGAATCCCGCAAGACACCACCGGCCCCTGCTTCGACAGAACGCTCTTGATCTCCCACGATCGACGGCGTTCATGCACGATGCGCGAGAGGAGTTCTCATGAGTTTTTCTGCAGTTCCGCTGGGCCACAAGTTCACGGCAGTGCTGGTGGCCGCGGCAGCAGCGTACGGGGTTCACACCTGGCTCGATCGCCGCGCGGTGCAGACGGCTGCGACCGCCGAGTTATCCTTCAGCCTCCACGCAGCACAGCGGCTCGATGCCGGATTCGTGCACGCCGGCGCACCGGCCGTGGTCTTCGCGCAGTCGGTCCTGAGCGACCAAAAGATCGCTGATCTTTCCAGGTCGGCGTATCTGTCGACGTCAGGGATGATGAGCCGGGTTGGCGAATTTCGCTCGCGTCTCGATCTGACCCAGCCGTCCCCAGAAGTGCTGGGGGTGCGGTTCCGGGATGCGGATCCCGCGAAGGCGGTGCAGACCGCGAATGCGATTGCCGATTCGCTGGTGGCATGGAGCCCTTCTCCCGACGCCCCTTCGGCGTTGACCGAGCCCGCGCCGGCAGCTCCGCAACCGGCAGCCCAGCAACCACCCGCAGCGAAGACGGCGCCCGCTCCAGCTCCAGCGCAGGCAAAGAAGCCGATCACAGCAACGAACAACAACGCAGCCTCCGGAAGTCCGTCGCCTCTTGCAGCCGCCCTCGACCAATTGCAGGCGCAGTTGTCCTCGACCAGCCGGCAAATCGAAGAGGGAGTCTCGGAAGGTCAGGCGAGGCCCGGATATAAAGGGCGCGCCTATGCGGAATCCGAACAGCAGCACCTGCTCAAGGCCCAGGTGCGCGACGCCGAGAAGAATGTGAGCGATCTGCGCTCCCGGTACGGCAGCGGCGCCAACGCTCAGCGGCTGGGTGCGATCCAGCAGGCGCTCGCCTCGATTCTTGGCGGCGGTGGCGTTGGAGTGAGCGCCAGCCAGCTGCGTCGCGAACGCGACGGCCTGACCCGCGCGATCGCAGTTGTGCAATCGCAACGCGCGGCGATCGAGAAGGAAGCCAACACAGGCGCGGAGTCCAGTCCAGCGCCCACGGCGCAGACCCCAGCCGCGTCCGGTTCCAGCGCCATTTCGGAGAGTGACCTAACCAAATCGGGTTCACCCGCACCGGCCTCGCCGAATTCCCAGGCGCCACCGGCGTCCGCTTCGTCGCAGCCGCAGCCTTACTCCTCTACAGCTTCTGATCCAACCGAGGATCCCTCGCTCGCAAATCCATTCCGGATGGAAAAGTCTGC
>PMAM01000293.1:0-11027 GCA_003152595.1 Acidobacterium sp. | reverse complement strand
TACCGGCGCGCGTCCTTTACCTGGGATCCCGGTCCCTTGGGGAATGCGGCGCGGGTTGAGCCCGCCACGGCCCCCGATGTGGAAAGCGCTCATGGGATCCAATCCGGCGAGGACCAACCCGCGAATGAATCCGCCGCGGATTCCGTGGCGCGCGGGGCCTTCCATCAGGAGAAGGCGGAGAAGGTCGTCGAGATCGATCCCTGGACAGACCTCGTGCAAAAGGCGCTCTCCGAGACAGACATTGGCCGCAAGTTTGAAACCCCGGCTGACCGAGCGGATGCGGCTGCCAGGAACGATGAGGATCAGCGGCTCGCAGGGCGTTCGGATCGTCGCGCAAGCTGACGAAGCAGGCGGCAGGCCCTGGGGAACAGGACACGGTCAGCGTCGGGGCGCGTTGGAACGGCGGAGCCACATCCAATTGAACTAAACTGACCTGTTATGGCTACCCTCGAGAATCCCACCGTTATCCTGCCGCGCAAGCCGCAGGGCGCCTTCCGCAATGAGCCGTTCATCGATTTCTCGCAGCATGAGAATGCCCGCGCCATGCGCGGCGCGCTGGAGCGGATCGGCGACGAGCTGGGTCACGAGTACCCGCTGATCATCGGCGGCGAGCGGGTGAAGACGAGCGCGAAAATCGAGTCGCTCAACCCCGCGCGGCCGGCCCAAATCGTCGGCGTGCATCAGAAAGCCGGCGCGGAGCATGCCGACCAGGCCGTCCAGGCGGCGCTCAAGGCGTTTGAGACCTGGCGATTCACACCGGCCGAGGAGCGCGCGTCGCTGCTGCTGGGTACGGCGGATCTGATCCGTGAGCGTAAGTTCGACTTCTGCGCCTGGCTCACCTACGAGGTTGGCAAGAACTGGGCCGAGGCCGACGCCGACGTCGGCGAGACCATCGACTTCCTCGAGTTCTACGCGCGCGAAGCGCTGCGCCTGGCCGCATCCACGCCGCCCATTCAGTATCCTGGCGAGCGCGATGAGCTGCTTTACATCCCCCTCGGCGTGGGCGCGGTCATTTCGCCGTGGAACTTCCCCTTCGCCATCATGGCGGGCATGACGTCGGCGGCCATCGTGAGCGGGAACACGGTGGTCCTCAAGCCCTCCAGCGATTCCCCGACCATCGCCGCGCGCTTCATGGAGGTTCTGGAAGAAGCCGGGCTCCCGCCAGGCGTGGTGAATTTCTGCCCTGGATCGGGCGCATCGTTTGGCAACGCGGTCGTGGCGCATCCCAAAACCCGCTTCATCGCCTTCACCGGCTCGAAGGAAGTCGGGCTTGACATTCACGAGCGCGCCGCGAAAGCCCAAGCCGGGCAAATCTGGATCAAGCGCACCATTCTCGAGATGGGCGGCAAGGACTCGATCATCGTCAGTGCCGACGCCGACTTCGACGCCGCAGTAGCGGGAGTGGTCGCGTCGGCCTTCGGCTTCAGCGGGCAGAAGTGCTCCGCCTGTTCGCGCGCCATCGTCGAGGAGCCGATCTACGACGCCTTCGTCGAGCGGCTGCGCGAGAAGGTCGAAGACCTGAAGGTCGGCGATCCAACCGGGAACGCGAACTTGGGGCCGGTGGTCAGCGAAGGCGCGATGAAGACCATCCTCAGCTACA
Organism: Acidobacterium sp.; assembly: GCA_003152595.1. Classification (GTDB taxonomy): domain Bacteria; phylum Acidobacteriota; class Terriglobia; order Terriglobales; family Acidobacteriaceae; genus Palsa-343. The sequence goes on along the minus strand of PMAM01000293.1, from coordinate 9,427 downwards.
TCGAGATTGGGAAAAAGGAAGGCCGCCTGGTCGCCGGCGGCAACGCCATCGAAACGCCGGAGAAGGGCTACTACGTCGCACCCACCGTCATCGCCGATGTGGCGCCGAAGGCGCGCATCGCGCAGGAAGAGATCTTCGGCCCCGTGCTGGCCGTGATCAAAGCGCGCGACTTTGACGACGCGCTGGCGATCGCCAACAACACGGAGTTCGGGTTGACGGGCTCGGTGTACTCGATGGACCGCACCAAGCTCGATCACGCGCGGCGTTCGTTCCACGTGGGGAATCTGTACTTCAACCGCAAGAGCACCGGCGCGATGGTCGGCGCGCATCCCTTCGGCGGCTTCAACATGTCTGGGACGGATTCGAAGGCCGGCGGCCCGGACTACCTGTATTTGTTCACACAGGCGAAGTCGGTGGGCGAGAAGCTCTGACGGAAGCCGGAAGCAGGAAACTGCAGCCGGTAGGACCGCAGTGCGAGGACTCATGTTGATCCCGCGATCCTCCAGGGCTGTGGAACCTTCCGGTAGTGGGTCAATGACCCACTACCAATCTTCCGCACTGCTTGCGACACCGCCAATTCCGGGAATACGATATCGCTGCATGGCCAAAGCCGCTGCTGGTTTATGTCTGACGCTGCTGTGCGCACTCACCGCCGCGGCAGGTGCGCAAGAGGTGCAGTTCATTGATCTGACCGCCGCGCCACAGCGTGTCGAAATCAGGCGCCCACCCCCGCCACCGGAATCGAATACTGGCCATGGCATTGGAGCAGCCCATTCCAGTTTGTCGATTGGCGACTGCGGGTCTGACGTTCGCGATCCGCACTCTGCGGCGGTCTACCTCGACGGCGTAGATGGCAGGGAGATTGACCCGTCAGCGCCAATCCAGGCTGAATTCCGATTCGTCAACACCGGACGGCTCCCCATCGACATTCCTGTCTCACCCGATCGTGCGGACTTGCAGCCACCCGACCCGTCAGCCCCGTTCACCTATCTGAGCCTTGCCCTCGCGGTAGGAGTTCGTGATGCCCCGGGTTCGATTGGATACGTCGAGCTGTATGGCGCGGCCGATCACAACGGAACCACCCGCGTGCTAAGGCCGGGCGAATGGATACGGATCAAGGCCAACGTGAAGCTCAATTCCCAACCGGCCTGCACGAGTATGACTCTCATGCCGGCATTTTGGCTGCGAAGCAACTCAGTTCATGCTACGCCGGAGGGCATTGACCAGAGGGCGGACAATATCTGCAGCATCAATGAGACGCCCACTACGCCCGTGACCGTGTTATGCCGGCAGGCGCATGGCGGATCGGAGAAGTAGGATCTTTCCCGATCGCGATGATGAGTGCGCTGATGAAACAAATTCCCGCGACCTCATCATGTCGTCAGCCATCCGGAAATTTGCGCCCGCTCGCCGACTCAGGGCAAGCCAACGCCATTTCCTGCGAAAAGCATCCATGAGCTACCGCTACCGGCCACAAGCTACCGGCTACAGCCCACCGGCTACAGGCTCCATGCAAACAGAGGCGCCACCCACACCACCAGCGGCAGCGCCTCGTAGAGTCAGTAATCCGTCAGGAAGCGGAGTCCGTTCTAAACGACGCCCTGCAGCATCTGTTCCCCGACCGCCTCCGCGGCCTCGGCCAGAATGCGATGGTGAATCGTAAACAACGCCAGCTCCAGACGATCCGAGACCCCCGTCTTGTCGTATACGCTGCGCAGATAATTCTTGATCACCTGCTCGGTCGTGTTCAGCCGGACGGCGATCTCCTTGTTCTTGCAGCCCTGGACAATGAGCGCGACGATCTTCAGCTCTTTGGGCGTCAGACGGTCACGCACCCGGGAGCCGACGCTGTCGTCATCGGTGACGGGCAGGTCCACGCCGGCCGCGCGAACATTGCGGTCGCCCTGGCCTACGTGCCGGACGCAGTCGATCAGCGACGGGCCAGTCACGTTACGATGCGCTGCGCCCTGAACGCCCGCGTTGAACCACGCCTGGATCGCCTCGCCGTTTTCGGCAATCACGATGCTGCGGCTGCCTGCCGCGGCAACCCGCGGCATCAGCGTCTGTGGGTCCAGTTTCAGCGAAGACGCGAAAACCACAATCGCTCCACGGAAGGTTTCAAGAGCGGGAAAGAGGCGGTCTGCCTCGGCGCACTGTGCAATGATGCGGAAGTCATCTTCCATAGCCAGAATTTTGGCGGTTCCGGCTCTGTAGATGGCCTGGTTGTCAGCAAGAATCAGCTTGTTCATGGGGTCCGCTTCCTCAAAAGGTGCGTCGACGGGGGATGGCCCGAAGACTGGTGAGTGCAAGCCCGTCCCAAAAGGGGACGTGCAAAAACGGTCATCGTTCCGAGGAACAGAGTCCGCTCGTGCGTTTCTTGGGAGCGCATCGAGTGCCACAACAGGGCTACGGTTGAACGATGGGGCTTTCCGGTGGTGGGGCGCCGGAAAGGGATTCATCGATGACCTGGGTGTTGCCATCATTCAGGAAAAAAGTAACCCGCAAGTAGTCGAAAGTCCTGTGACGCTCGTCACGCCTGTAGTAACCAATTCCGCATGCAGGGAGGCCTTTAGCCCTCTGTTTGCACTGCTTTCGAGGCACACCGCGATCCTCAAACCGCACGGCGCACCTCAGCAGAAATCAACGTCCGCCTGTAACTTATTAGTAGAGCTTCAGAACGTAAGGAGTGGAGTGAATGGCCAGGCCCATCATCCTCGCCGTAGACGACGACGCCAGCGTGCTGGAAGCCGTGGTCCAGGACCTCCGCCGCAAATACGGGCAGTCCTACCGGATCGTCCGCGCCGGTTCAGGCCAGGCCGCGCTCGACACCTGCGCCCAGCTCAAAGAGCGCGGCGACGTCGTGGCCCTCATCGTCAGCGACCAGCGCATGCCCGGCATGGCCGGCGTGGAGTTGCTGGAGCGAGTGCAGAAGCAGTACCCCGAGGCCCGTCGCGTTTTGCTCACCGCCTACGCCGACACCGAGGCCGCCATCCGCGCCATCAACACCGCGCGCATCCACTACTACCTCACCAAGCCCTGGGATCCCCCCGAAGAGCGGCTTTACCCGGTGCTCGATGACCTGCTGGAAGACTGGAACCAGGGCTTCAAGCCTGCCTTCGAGGGCATCCGCGTCGTCGGCCCNNGTGGCTCTGCTGGAGAAATTCGGCGTCAGCGACAGCAAGCTCCCCGTCGTGCTGTTCCAGGACGGCACGGCTCTGGTGCAGCCGCAGGAGGAGGAACTCGCCCAGAAGGTCGGTCTGCGCACCGAGGCGAAGCAGGACTTCTACGACCTGGTCGTCACCGGCGCCGGCCTGGCCGGCCTCGCCGCTGCCGTGTATGGCGCTTCAGAGGGATTGAAAACCCTCGTCCTCGAGGCTGAAGCTCCAGGAGGACAGGCCGGGAGCAGCTCGAAGATCGAGAACTACCTGGGTTTCCCCATGGGCGTCAGCGGTGAGCGTCTCGCACGCGCGGCCTACGATCAGGCCCGGCGCCTGGGGGCGGAGTTCATCACCCAGCGCGCCATCGGACTCGTGGGCGACGGCCAGTACCGTCAGGTGCGGCTGGCCAACGGCGCTGAGGTTTCCTGCCGCGTCAGCCTCGTGGCGGTCGGCGTCTGCTATCGCCGCATGGACGCGCCCGGTATCGAGCGTCTCACCGGCTCCGGCGTCTACTACGGGGCGTCCCTGGCCGAAGCGCAGTCGTGTAAGGACGAGGTGGTCTTTATTGTGGGAGGAGCCAATTCGGCGGGGCAGGCGGCCATGCACTTCTCTCAGGTGGCCAAACAGGTAACGATGCTGGTGCGCGGCGATGGGCTCGTGAGCAGTATGTCGAAATATCTCATCGATCAGATCGCTGGCACATCGAATATTAAGGTGGAAACAAGAGCCGAAGTGGTCGAAGCCATGGGCAACAGCCATCTGGAGTGCCTGAAAATCCGGACCTCGCAGGGCGAAGAAGTCCGCCCCGCCTCGTCGCTGTTCCTGTTCATCGGCGCGGCCCCGCAGACCGACTGGCTGCCGGAGAGCATCATGCGCGACCCCAACGGCTTTGTGCTTTCCGGGCGCGATCTCCGCGTCGAGGGCCAGTTGCCGAAATCCTGGAAAGAGGATCGCGAGCCCTACCTGCTCGAAACCTCGATGCCTGGCGTCTTCGTCGCCGGCGATGTGCGCCATGGTTCGGTCAAGCGCGCCGCCACAGCAGTGGGTGAAGGTTCCATGGCCGTTCAGCTGATGCACCAGTATTTGGCTCAATTTTGAGTTGTTCAATTGGCGCAGTTCTAAAGGAAAAGGAGCAGATGGAAGGCACGACGGCGGAATCGCAGCTCAGAGCAAGGACAGTACCACCGCAGGAGCTGTCCCAGCTCATCCGCCGCATTCCTATCCTCAGCAGGCTCAAGGAAGAAGATCAGGGCTGCCTCGGCGAAGTGAAGATGTTCGAGGCGCCCGCNNCAGAACGGCAGCGAAACCCCGCTCGCCATCTATCAGGGCGGCGAAGCCTTCGGCGAAGCGCCGCTGCTCATGGGCTCCAAAAAAGCCGGAGTGCAATGCGTCGTCACCCGCGACCTGCGCATGCTCGTCGTCACCGAAGAAAACTTCTGGCAGCTCATGGCCACCTGCCCTACCGTGCGCCAGAACGTGCTCGCCACCGCGGCCCAGCGCATCCACGCCTTCCAGGCCACCACGCTCCATAAGGAAAAGCTCATCTCCCTCGGCACGCTGGCCGCCGGCCTCATGCACGAGCTCAACAACCCCGGCTCGGCCGCCAAGCGCTCCGCCGCCCAGCTCCGCGAGAACCTCACCCGCCTGCAGGACCTCAGCATGCGCTTCTGCCGTTCTCCGCTGACCCCGCAACAGGCCACCTGCCTGTTCGACATGCAGCGCGAAGTGCTCGCCCTCGACAAGCCCCAGGCCATGAGCAGCCTCGATGAGGCCGACGCCGAGGAGGAACTCGGCACCTGGCTCGAAAGCATCGGCGTCAACAACGCCTGGAAGCTCGCCCCTACCCTGGTCGCCGCCGGCTGGCGCCGCAGCGACATCGTGTGCGCCCAGGAGGCCTTTCCCGGCGAAACCCTNNTCAGCCGCGTCACCGACCTGGTCATCGCCGTCAAAAAGTACGCCTACGAGGACAAGAGCGGCGAGCACATCATCGATCTGCACGAGAGCATCGCCAGCACCCTCACCATCCTCGGCCACAAATTCCGTTACAAGCAGCTCGTCGTCGAGAAGAACTTCGACCCCAGCCTGCCGAAGATCAAAACCCGCGGCACCGGCCTCAGCCAGGTCTGGACCAACCTGCTCGACAACGCCATCGACGCAGCCCCCGAAGGTTCAAAGATCAGAATCCGCACCTGGACCGAGAACGGCAACGTCTGCGTTGGCATCGCCGATGAAGGCGCCGGCATCGCCCCCGAGATTCGCGACCAGATTTTCCAGCCCTTCTACACCACCAAGCCGCCCGGTGTCGGAACCGGCCTCGGCCTCGACATCGCCAAACGCATCGTCACCGCCCAGTACAACGGCACCATCGGCTTCACGTCGGAAGCGGGCCGCACGGAGTTCGTAGTCAAGCTCCCCGCCCCACCCGCCTGATTCGTCTTACCCCGCCAGCGCCACCTTCCGCGGCCTTCCACCCTTTCTCCCATTCGCCCGCGCCGACTTCTTCTTTGCCGCGCTTCTCACCCCTCCGCCCCTCCGCCCAATCGCGGCCATCCACTGCCGCGTCCCATAAACGTCGCGCAGCAGATTCGGTACATAGTGATCCAGATCGAGCGCCGGCCAGTGCAATCCCGTTCCGTTGCCAAGAAGCTGCACCTTCCCGATCTGCGCCCGGGTAGCGCCCGCCAACCCCTCGATATCTTCCACAGGAATCGCGCGCCGCCGGCCGTCACTCAGCGTCAGGATCACCAGGTTCAGTCCCGGTCCGGGCTTGTATTCGACCGCCGTCGCCCGCGGCTCATCCGCCAGGCGCGCTGCCCTCCCGATCGCCCGGTCGATCTCCGCGTCCGTTGTGATTACCTTGTGTCCCGCCATGAATCCCCTCCCACAACGCCACCCGCTCTTCGAAGTGAACAGCCGCGCAGTTCAGAATCCTGCGTACATCCGGCCTGTTCGCGTTCGGCGGACGAACCGCATCCACCCGATCGCTCAGGGCCACATTTCCATCGGCGCGCAGATCGACAACCGCTTCCGTTTCGCTCACAAACCCATGAACGTGCCGCGGAGGATGGTCGTTGGAATACACAACAAAGCGAACGCCGTCGAACGTGCGCGATCCCATGGTTTCAAAAACCCAAGCCGCATGGGTTAATCTTATCATTGCTCCGGAAACGAGAACGCCGCCAGTTCGCCAATACCCAATAAGAAAGGATTGCCGTTCCACTTCAGAAATACTGACTTAGTATCTGACGGAAAACGCCGCTCGGCGCGACTTGCGCTGCCTGCTCCTGAGCAACGGTGCCCGCGGCACTCACCACCAGTAGTTTTCTGAACCGCCACCGCTCCGTGAATCAGAAGATATTGAGAACTGTCATCCCGAGCGGAGCGCACCAGGGGCCCCGTCGCTCCAGCGATGGGGCAAGCGGAGCGAGAGCCTGCCCTGAGCGAAAGCCGAGCGGCGCGAGGCGAGTCGAATGGGGACCTGCTTTTCTCCATCCAGGCTGCCAATGTTCCGGTTTGCGGTTACTCGCCCATAGCGCCGGAAGCCTGTGCTGACCGCGCGGTTGTTCGATTCACCGCGTAACGGTGAGCCGGACTGGTCAACCCTTGAGAAGCCGGTTCTCGGTGCCTGTCCGAATCGATGCAACGGGGTGAGCTAAACGGAACAGACAATTACCGGTTGCAATGCTATCTTCGGGCCGAAGAAGAATCGCGCGCTCTGGAACGGAATGATGGCCCCGTCGCCGCCCCGACGCAGCGCTGATGAAGATTATCCGCGACCAGACCACACTCAGGAAGAGGCAGTCTAGATGGGTAGAGTAACCAGGAAGCCCTTTAAAACCGCTGCTTTTCTCGCGGCAGAAGGGCCGGGACGAACCATCAGCAATCACACGGCAAAGCAGATTTTCTTTTCCCAGGGAGGCCCAGCCGACGCTGTGTTTTATCTTCAGACTGGCCGGGCGAAGCTCGCCGTCACTCCCAGGAGCGGCAAAGAAGCGACGGTTACGCTGCTCTACACCGGGGATTTCTTTGGCGAGGAGTCGATAGCCGGAGCGGGAACGCGGCGAACGGTCACCGCCTCAGCCATTACCGACTGCACGGTACTCAGGATCGCGACGGCGGAAATACTCCGCGTCCTGCAGAAGGAGCATGATTTCTCCACCTTTTTCCTGAAGTTCATCCTGATTCGGGGCATGAGAACCCAGGCGGATCTCATCGATCAGCTATTCAACTCCAGCGAGAGGCGGTTGGCGCGGACGCTCTTGTTGATGGCGGAATATGGTGAACCGGGTGCGCCGGAGACACTGATCCCACCGGTAACGCAGGGGACTCTTGCGGCGATGATCGGTACGACTCGATCACGTGTCAGCTTCTTCATGAATCGCTTCAGGAAGCTCGGCTACATTCATTACAACGGCGGCATTCGGGTTCACAGGTCGCTGCTCAAGGTGGTTTTGGGCGACCAGTTACCAGAGCAGAATGCATCACGGCCGAAACTCCTCGACCCCCCACCCAGTCCAGCACGAACCGCCAAACGAGCGAAGCTCGTGTGAGCAGCGGATTACTCGCATCGAATTGCATGTTGACAGAGCCCGGCGCAGACAAACCCCCACCACCATTTTCGGGAGTGACTCGAAGGCGTTGCTACTCGTCGAACTTGGTCTGGCCATCTTCCGGGTCTGGTCGGATCGTCCGCTATCCGGAACATTCGTGTCCCCCCCAACCCACCACCTCCCGTTTTGAAACACGCCGCACATTACCAAAGACTAGCCCCGCACCCGATTCTCCTTGCCTCCCCCATCTCCGTACCCTAGCCTGATATCAAGGGGATAAGTGTCCCCCATCAAGCCTCGCCAAATCTGGTGGGGCTTTTTCATTGGATCCGGGTCTCGCTTCCGAGATCCGGCCATGTGCCCGTTCTTTGGAGGAACGCAATGTCGGACGATGCAACTGCCCTGAACCCCGAGCCTCACTTCCCAACTACAGATCCCGGTGCCCTGTGCCCGGAGCCCGGTGCCCGGAACGCAGAGCCCGGTGCCAGGAACGCGCCCTGCCGCGCCATCACCACCGCCGGCCAGCGCTGTAAAAATGATGCCCTCGACGGCTCCCACCTCTGCTACTCCCACGCCCGCCACCGCCATCCCACTCTCCCCCACCCCACCCAGGTCTCCATCCCCCTCCTCGAAGACCACGCCTCCGTCCAGCTCGTTACCACCCAGGTCATCCACGGCCTCCTCACTCTCAAAATGGAGCCGGACCGCGCCCGCACCATCCTCTACGCCCTCTCGATCGTCGCCTCCACCCTTCCCCGGCTCGCCCGCCTGCCCGCTCCCAATCTTCCTTCCGTCCCGGCCCCGGAGCCCGGTGCCCGGCACCCGGAGCCCGACGACGCCCAGGTCCATACCCTCACCCTCGATGAATATGGACCCATCGCCGCCGACGGCGACCAGCCCGCTCCCAACGCTCACTGGTCCCGCCCCGCACCCGGCGTCGATCCTCTCGCCGTCCTCGACGCCGCGCCCAACACCTCCCGCCCCGACCCGCTCCCCGCCACCGAGCCCCTCACCCACTGCGAGTGCCCCACCTGCCGCCAGCTGTTCCTCCATGGCATCGATCCCACCCTCCATCCCCACCTCCAGCCCATCCAGAACCCGCACTGTTCCTTCAACCACCCTCACTGTCAGAGACCGGAATCCGATACCCGCTGCCCAGCCTGCGAAACCATGCGCAAGCTCACGCCCCGCCGCCACCGCAAATCCCACCCCAAACCGAGCACCCCAGATACCCCGCCCCACGACACCCAGGACGACCACTGGGAACCCTTCGACTACCAGGCCTCAGCCGCCGAGCCGTCGATCCTGAGTGCCCCGGACCCTGCCCCGACATCCGGTGCCCGGTGCCCGGATCCCGGCGCCCGTCTCGCAACCGGCTGCCCCGAGAGGGTAATACCCCAACCCTGGTACCCAGCAACCCCAGCAGAATCAAATACTGGACAAATGGCATCACCCCCAGGGGGTACCCCACACCCGGACCCGCAACCTGTAACCTGTGACCGCCTGTACCCCGCACCCTGTACCCTGTAACCTGATCTCCCATGCTGCTCGAACTTCGAGCCGAAAATTACGCGGTCATCGATCACGCCATCGCCGGCTTCGGACCCGGCCTGAACCTGCTCACCGGCGAAACCGGTGCCGGCAAATCGATCCTCGTCGATGCCCTCGCCCTGCTCATGGGCCAGAAGGCTTCCTCGGGAATCATCCGGCACGGCGCCG
>PMAM01000372.1 GCA_003152595.1 Acidobacterium sp. | reverse complement strand
CTCCTCCTGCCGCTTCTCCTGTTCGCACTCGCCGTGCCTCGCCTCCGCTCCGCCACGGTACCGCGCGCCCTCTGCGTCGCGTGTCTTCTATCCGGAATCACAAGCCTTCTGATCGCGGCCCTCTTCGTGCCGCCCGCGGGACCTGACATTCTCGTCCCGCTTCAGGTCCTCCGCAGCTTCCATCTCATCTACACAGCAGGCATCGTGCTTTGCGGCGGTGTCTTCGCTCGCTTTGTTTCTCGCTCACGGATCGCAGGACTCTCGCTGCTGGCCCTGGTCGTTGCAGGAATGGCAATCGCCCAGAGCCGCGCCTGGCCGGCCTGCAACCGCATCGAGTGGCCCGGCGCCCCGCCGGCAAATCCATGGCAGCAGGCTTTCCTCTGGATTCGCGACAACACGCCGCGCAACGCCGTGTTCGCCTTCAACCCGGAACTGGTTTATTTACCCGAAGAAGACGAGCAGGGCTTTCGCGCCATTGCCGAACGCGACCATCTCGCCGACGACAAGGACGCGGGCATCGTCGCCGTCCTGCCGCGGCTCGCGGACCGCTGGGCATCGCAGCGCAAAGCGCAGCTCAACGTAGATGGCATGACCGATGCGCAACGCATCGCCGAGCTTACCGCGCTCGGCGCAACCTGGCTCCTGCTGCCCTCACAAACAGAAACAGCGTTCCCCTGCCCCTACCGCAACACCGTAGTCGCGGTCTGCCGGATGGACGAATGAACTGGATTATGGGAGGGCTGGCTTTTAGGTACAACCTGCGCAGTTCGGAGCAGCTATTCCCTATTGCCTATTCCCTATTCCCTGCTTTTCCTACTGCACCGTCAGCGCCACGCACACCGCGCCCGCGCAATTCGCGTCCGAGGAAGTCGCGTAAGTGATCGCTGTGCCGTTGCTCGAGTAAGCCGCGAGCACAACGGTGTAGCTGCCGGCCGCCGTTCCCGGGTTCGGCGAAGGCTGATAGTGCAGGTATTTGTAACGCACATTGCAGGCGGTCAGTCCCAGCGTGCCCGCAGCCAGCAGCATCGCCATACCCAAAACACGCAGCGCGCGGTAATTCTTCCGCCGGATGGCTCCAACGCCGGCCAGCGCCAGCACGCCCGGGATCAGCATCGCATACAACGCACGCGATCGACCCGGTTGGTTGTTCTTCGCAGACACGCCCGAAACAGCCGTGGTCGTGATCTGCAGCGCGCTGTTGACTGAGCCGTTCGCCGGCGGCGTGGCCACAACCGGGTTGAAGTCGCAGTTGGATTCGTTCGGCAAGCCGGAGCACGACAGATTCACCGTCTCGGAAAAACCGTTCTGCGAAGTCACGGTCAGGTTGAGGGTGCCGTACTGGCCCGGCGTGAGCGACAGCGACGACGGGCTCGCCGTGACCGTGAAGCCCGGCACGGTGCCGGTCGCGTCGGCGGAGAGGCCGGTGCTCGCCGACGAATTCGCGAAAGCGTTATCGCCGTGATAGACCGCCGTAATCGTGTTCGCCCACTGCGGCGGATTCGTCAGATTCAGCGTCGCCGCTCCGTCTTGCACGAAGACCGACCCGAGCGAGCCCTTCGCGGTCTCAAAGCTGACCGACCCCTCGGAGAGCGGTGCCCCCTGCACATCCGCAACTTTGGCCGTGAACGTCAGGGTGCCGTCATGGTTCTGCGCCGAAAGCTGCGTGCGCGTCGCTACCTGCGCCTGGGCCAGGCCAGCGGCGGCAAAAAGCCCGATGCAAAGTCCGAGGCTGGCGATCCGTTGAGGCGTGAAGTGTTTCCGGAACTGCGAAATCATTCGTGAGAAACTCTCTCCAATCAGCGTCCGCTCCAGGCATCCCTGAACCGCCGCCAGGTCACCCTGGCCGATCCGTCGGCTGCTGCTGCGGTGGAAAGCTCATTGTATCTGACCGCATGAACCTGCCGCACGTGAGCATGCTTCGCCTTCCACCCCCTCCTCTGGGCTTTCCGGAGTTAGGATCGAAGGTTGCCCATTCGCATTTCCCGAGGTCCTTCATGGCCACTTCGCTCTCCGCGCGCCCCCAGCTCCAGTACCTCACCGCCCAGATTGAGGAACTCAAGCAAAAAGGCACCCATTTCCGCCTCCGCGTTCTCGACGACGTCCAGGCTCCGGTCTGCACCTACGACGGCCGGCGCGTCATCAATCTCGCGTCCAACAACTATCTGGGCCTGTGCAACCACCCCAAACTGCGCGAAGCCGCCATCCAGGCCATCAAAGACTACGGCGTCGGCTCCGGAGCCGTCCGCACCATCGCCGGCACCATGAAGATCCACATGGAACTGGAAGAAAAAATCGCGCGCTTCAAGAATGTCGAAGCCTGCGTCGTCTTCCAGAGCGGATTCACCGCCAACGCCGGCACCGTCTCCGCCATCCTGGGCAAAGAAGACTTCATCGTCTCCGACGAGCTGAACCACGCCTCCATCATCGATGGCGCTCGTCTCTCCCGCGCGAAGATCAAAGTCTTCCGCCACAAGGATGTTGCCCACGCGGAAGAACTTCTCAAAGAAATCCAGAACGAGCCCGGCCACAAACTCCTCATCACCGACGGCGTCTTCTCCATGGATGGCGACATTGGCCCGGTAGACAAGCTCGCCGGCCTGGCCGAAAAGTACGGCGCCATCATGATGGTCGACGACGCCCATGCCTCCGGTGTTCTCGGCCGCAATGGCCGCGGCTCCATCGACCATTTCCACTGCCACGGCCGCGTCGATATCCAGGTTGGCACGCTTTCAAAAGCGATTGGTGCCATCGGCGGTTATGTCTGCGGCTCAAAGGATCTCATCGACTACCTCTACCACCGCGCGCGCCCGTTCCTCTTCTCCACCTCGCATCCGCCGTCGGTCACNNCCTCGGCTTCAACATCGGCGGCATCAACACGCCCGCGAGCGAAACGCCGATTACGCCCATCATCATCGGCGACGGCCGCCTCACCATGGACTTCTCTCGCGCGCTCTTCGAGGCGGGTGTTTTAGGCACCGGCATCGCCTTCCCCACGGTTCCCGAAGGCAAGGCCCGCATCCGCACCATCATGACCAGCGAGCACACGCGAGAAGAATTGGATCAGGCACTGGAAATCCTGGAAAAGACTGCGCGGACGATCGGGATCCTCGGCTGACCGGCCCGAGACTCAGTCCAGGTAATGGCTGAAGACGATCAGCGCCAGACCAATCAACGGAGCCTGCTGGAAGCCGAAAATGCCGCGGCCGAAGATCAGCAGCACAACGCCGATGCCGAGGACGATGTAAGAGTCGGATCGGCAGCCATATTGCACGGCCTGCGGCTGGGCCTGATTGACGGGGACTGCACCGGGAACTGGGTTGTTCATAACGCCTCCTGATGACATCCTCAGCATCGCTCCCTCCGGCCCCTGCCCGGGAGTGCCCTTCGTCAGCAATCGAACGTGACAAATGTCAGACTCCTGTGACAAATGTCAGACTCCCTGTGACAAATGTCAGACTCCCTGTGCCAAATGTCGGACGGCGTCAGACACAGCGCCGTTCAGCTCATCGATATACTTGAACCAGAGGGCTTTCTCCTGCATCTCGAACGCATGATCGCCCAAACCCGCGCCGACGTGGCCCGCCGCCGCGAGCGTGTTTCTTCCGCTGAGCTGGAGAAGCGCGCCGCCGAACACACGCCTCGCGGATTCGCCCACGCTCTGCGCGAAGCCAGCGCCAAAGGTCCTGCGATCATCGCCGAACTGAAAAAGGCTTCCCCGTCCAGGGGTCTCATCCGTCCAAATTTCGACCCCCAGACCCTCGCCGTCGACCTCGAACGCGCTGGCGCCACCGCTCTTTCCGTCCTCACCGATGAGCCCTTCTTCCAGGGCAGCCTGCGGAACCTCGAAATTGCCTCTACAGCAACGAACATCCCCTGCCTGCGCAAGGACTTCATCGTCGACGAATACCAACTGGTCGAAGCGCGTGCGTGCCGCGCGGACGCGATCCTGCTGATCGCCGCTGCGGGCCTGGGGTACGGCTACCTCCACTACTTCACGATGATGGCTCAGAGGCGCTACGGGCTCGACGTCCTCTGCGAAGTGCACACGGCCGACGAGATCCAACTCGTCCGCGACATCGGCTGCGATGCGTACGGCGTTAACAACCGCGACCTGAAAACCTTCGAGGTCCGCCTCGAAACGTCGCTTGAACTCGCCGAACAGCTCCCGCCCGGCGCGCTCCGCGTCGCCGAAAGCGGCATCCACACCGCCGCCGACATCCAGAAGTTGCGCAGCGCCGGCTTCCATGCGTTCCTCATCGGCGAATCGCTCATGCGTCAGCCGCAGCCCGGCGCGGCCCTCGAAGAGTTGCTTCTCTCGGTTGAATCCCACGCACCCGAACCCACCGCCCAACAGGCCTGACTCTCATGTGGATCAAGATCTGCGGCAACACCACTCTCGAAGATGTTCTGCTGGCCGCGGATGCCGGTGCCGATGCCGCCGGCTTCGTCTTCGCATCCAGCCCACGCCGGGTCACAGCCGGTCAGATCGCGGACATGATGCCGGAAGCGCCCCTCGATCTCACCCAGATCGGCGTTTTTAACACCCAGGATTTCGACGAAATCGCCTTCGCTCTCCGCACCGCCGGCCTGCACGGAGTTCAGCTGCACGGCCAGCTCGATTTTTCGCTTGCCGACCGGCTCCGCCGAGAATTTGGCCCGCGCTTCTTTCTCATTCAAACCCTCCATTGGGATATCGGCGGCGACCCCGCGCGCGCCGAAGAACGACTCCGCAATGAACTGCGCGCCATTGCCCGGCATTCCGATATCGATGCGGCCCTGCTCGATGCAAGGACGGCAACGGCCTCAGGAGGCACCGGCAAAACCTTCGACTGGAATCACGCCAAAGAAATTCTCTCCGCCGAGGCCGGGCCGATGCGCATCATCGTCGCCGGCGGCCTCCATCCAGGTAATGTGCGCGAGGCCATTCTCACCCTTCGCCCCTGGGGCGTCGACGTTGCCAGCGGAGTTGAATACGCACCCGGAAAAAAACATCCTCAGATTGTCAAAGACTTCGTCCGTAACGCTCGCGTTGCCTTTCGCGAAATTGAGAAGCCCGTCATGGGCCCCGTCGAAGCGGGTCCGGTGTAAGGTGAAGAGATGGCAGCCAGCGCAACCAAAATCGCCGGACGCTTTGGCCCTTATGGCGGGCGCTACGTCCCCGAGACCCTCGTCGCCGCGCTCGACGAGCTGGAGCACGCGTACGCCGAAGCCCAGGCCGATCCTGACTTCCATCTGAAGCTCGATTCGCTGCTGCGCGACTACGCCGGCCGCCCCACGCCGCTCTATTTCGCCTCGCGCCTGACCGAGTCGCTGGGCGGCGCGAAGATCTACCTGAAGCGCGAAGACCTGCTCCACACCGGCGCGCACAAGATCAATAACTGCCTCGGTCAGGCTCTGCTCGCCGTCCGCATGGGCAAGAAGCGCATCATCGCGGAAACCGGCGCCGGCCAGCACGGCGTCGCCACCGCCACCGTCTGCGCCCTCTTCGGCCTCGACTGCGTCGTCTACATGGGCGAAGAGGACATGGCGCGGCAGCAGCTCAACGTCTACCGCATGCGCATGCTCGGCGCGGAGGTCCGCGGCGTCTCCTCCGGCTCGCGCACCCTCAAGGACGCCATCAACGAGGCCATGCGCGACTGGGTCACCAACGTCCGCACCACGCACTACCTCCTCGGCAGCGTTCTCGGCGCGCACCCATACCCGACCATGGTCCGCGATTTTCATCGCGTGATCGGCCGCGAGGCGCGCGAGCAGATTCTCGAGAAGGAAAACCGCCTGCCCACCGCGATCATCGCATGCGTTGGCGGCGGCTCCAACGCCATTGGCGCATTCTACGAATTCATCCCCGACAAAGACGTTCGCCTCATCGGCGTCGAAGCAGGTGGCCGAGGCTCGCAGCTCGGAGAACACGCAGCGCGATTCTCGGGCGGCGCTCCTGGCGTTCTGCAGGGCACCTACTCCTACGTCTTGCAGGATGAAAATGGCCAGATCGCCCTCACCCACTCCGTCTCAGCGGGCCTCGACTACGCGTCGATCGGCCCCGAGCACGCTGCGCTCCACGACTCCGGCCGCGCTGAATACACCTCCGTCACCGACGCTCAGGCACTCGACGCCACCCTGCGCCTCGCCCGCACTGAAGGCATCATTCCAGCGCTCGAAAGCGCGCACGCCGTCGCCGAATGCATCCGCGTCGCACCGGCCATGAACCCGCGCGACATCGTCATCGTCAACGTCTCCGGCCGCGGCGACAAGGACATGGGCATCCTGGCTCGCGAGCTGAAGCTCTCCGGAGAGTAGCGACCATGCCGATCCAGTTCTCCGGCAAACCCGGCCTCGTTGCCTACCTCACCGTCGGCGATCCCGATCTCCAGACCACGCACAACATCGCCCTGGCCGCGATTGACGCGGGCGCCGACGTCCTCGAGCTCGGCGTGCCCTTCAGTGATCCGCTCGCCGACGGACCCGTCATCCAGCGCGCCAGCGAGCGCGCTGTGAAGAACGGGACGCGCCTGCATGATGTGCTCGGCCTGGCGGCCGATCTGCGCATCCAGCGCCCAGGCGCCGGCCTCGTCATCTTCTCCTACTACAATCCCATCCTCCGCTTCGGTCTCGAGAATTTCTGCGCCGCCGCCGAGCAGGCCGGAGTCGACGGCGTCCTCGTCACTGACTTGATCGTCGAAGAAGCCGGCGAATACCTCCAGGCGCTGCACCGCCATCGTCTCGCGCCCGTCTTTCTCGCCGCTCCTACCAGCCCCGACGAGCGCCTTGAGAAAATCGCCGCCGCGTCGCAGGGATTCGTCTACGCCATCTCCCGCACCGGTATCACTGGCGCGCAAAAGGCCCTCAACGCCGACGCGGAGCAGCTGGTCCGCCGCCTGCGGCGCTTCAC
This sequence comes from Acidobacterium sp., assembly GCA_003152595.1. GTDB lineage: Bacteria > Acidobacteriota > Terriglobia > Terriglobales > Acidobacteriaceae > Palsa-343. The sequence goes on along the minus strand of PMAM01000372.1, from coordinate 1,204 downwards.
CAACCTCCCCATCGCCGTCGGGTTTGGCATCTCGACCCCTGAACAGTTTGCCGCTGTCGGTGAGTTCGCCGACGCCGCGGTGATCGGCAGCGCCCTGGTCGCCACCATCGAGCAGGCCGGTCCCAGGCACGCCGCCAGCTCCATCGCCCGATTGATCGAGGGTCTGCGCGGCGTCGCCAAAGAGCCAGCCGTGCCGGCCCGTTAGTCCTCCCGTATACGATAGTTTCTTGCGGACTAGCTCCCTCTTTCCCCGAGATCAGGAAGACCATGGACATCGAAGCCTGGCGACGCAAAATCGATGAACTCGACCGGCAGATTGTGCTGTTAATCAGCGAGCGCGCCGCAGCGGCCCAGGAAATCGGCCGCCTGAAGCGCACAACCGATTTGCCTGTCTACGAACCGAACCGCGAGCGCGTCATCTTCGAAAATGTCCGCACTCATAATCCGGGCCCGCTGCCCGACATCGAGCTCGTCCACATCTACGAGCGCATCGTCGACGTCATGCGCGCGCTGCAGCGCAACGAGCTGGCCTCGCGCCCCGGCACTCCCGCGAATTTGGCGCACCAGAACCCTACAGGAAAAGACCAATGATCGTTGCCATGCAGGACCACGCGACCGAAGAAGAGATTCAGAACGTCGTCGAGCGGATGATGGAAATCGGCTTCAACGTCCACCGCACCACTGGCACCGTCCAGACCATCCTCGCCGGCGTCGGCACGCCCGGCGCCTTCGACCACAAGGAATTCGAAGTGTTCGCCGGGGTTGCGGAGGTCATCCGCATCAGCTCGCCGTACAAACTTGCCGGCCGCAGCTTTCGCCCCGAAGGCACCATCGTCCGTTTCCCCAACGGCGTCACCATCGGCGGCGAGCAGGTCGCCGTTATGGCCGGCCCTTGCTCCGTCGAGAACCGCGAGCAGATCTTTGCCTGCGCAAAAATTGTCAAAGACGCAGGCGCGAAATTTCTCCGCGGCGGAGCGTTCAAGCCGCGCAGCTCCCCCTATTCCTTTCAGGGCCTCGGCCTCAACGCCCTCGAACTCATGCGTGAAGCCGCCGATGCTTACGGTCTGCTCGTCGTCAGCGAGGTCATGGAGATCTCGCAGATCGAGCTGATGATGCCTTACGTCGACCTCTTCCAGGTGGGCGCCCGCAACATGCAGAACTTCAACCTGCTGCGTGTACTCGGCGAAGTGCGCCGGCCCGTGCT
>PMAM01000034.1 GCA_003152595.1 Acidobacterium sp. | reverse complement strand
CGCACCGCCCGCATCACCACCGTCGCCAGTAAAAAGCGGTTCTCAATCTTCAGCCCGGCGGAGTACACCAGATTCGATCGCATCGCGTCGCCCTCATTTCCCGGTTGTGGAACGTGAACTGCCAAAGCCAGGGCTCGAGGCAACAAGGTCTCGCTGCATGCAGCGTGGGGGTCCGCTTTAAGAGCAGCGATCGAGGTTAGGCCAAAAAATCCGGAGGGTACATTCTGAGGACCCTCTCCACCTTTAAGCATACCCTGCCGGAGCGGTTTTCCCTAATTACTAATGGTCGTTGGAACCCGGATGGCAAACCCGCGCGCGCGCGCCGCGCCGTCCCTGAGCCCTGCCGGTTCGCCAGAAAAGTGCGCGGCCAATCAGCTCAGGGAAAGGGCTCCCTTGCCCGGTCCCTCCTACTGCGGCTGCTTCTCTTTCGCCGGCTTTGGCTCCGCCGCCGTCCCTCCCTGATACACGATGCTCTTCGTTCCGCCATCACAACTGCCGACAATCCTGCCTTCCGATTCCTTCCCCTTGTCCACGATGGTCAGCGTGTAATTCGTCACGCCCTTCGCGTCCAGCTTCCTTGCGATTTCAGATTTCAGGTCTTCGCACGGTTTGATCTGTGCCGACGCACCGAGGGATGCGCAAAAAACAACCGCGACGGCGATCCAGAATTTCATGCCGGGTCCTCCTTGCTCACGAGGCGTTGATGAATTCCTCCGGATTAGTCGTATCAGGAAAGCACTCGCGTGTGTGTGAGTGGATCGGGGTTGCCACGCGCCACTCCTCAAAACGCGAATGGGATCAGCCGCCATGTGCGCCGCATGTACTCGCGGTAAGGAGCGCCCAACCCTTCAAGGAGCGCTCGCTCTTCAATAACGATGCGGTACGCATACGCCAATCCAAGACAGAGTGCGGGCAGGAATAGTGCAAGCCAGTTTGTTAACGTCATGCCGACACCGACGTATGCCACCAGTGACCCCAGATAGGATGGGTGGCGAATCCAGCGATAAGGTCCCTGTTCCACGACATGCTGCCCGGTTGAAACGGCCACATCATAGGTGAAGAACCGGCCCAGGGTTCGCATCGAGTAGAAACGGAACAGCGTTCCGCTCAGCCAGATCGAAATCCCCGCATCGAATAACACTTTCCAGTGGTTATGGATCGAAAGGCCTGGAAAGGCGATGACCACGCCGAATCCAACGATCATTGCCAGATTTGCCGCTCCGATCACAATAAGCTTCGATCCCTTATCGGATTTCTGCGCAGTCTTTCCCGAGCGCAGCACTGCGGACAGAACAATCTCGGGCACGATGCACAGCCAAAATGTAACGATCCAAACGGAAAGATATGCGGGATGAGCGTCGAACGCTTCCGGCAATTTCATAGGCCTGTCCTGGTTGCCGCGTTGAGGGGAACCGTACCACTGCCGCAGCAACTGATGCCAGCGTATCCGAGTTGCTGGTGTCTTACGGGCCATCCGGAATTGTGAGCCCAGGATCGATCCCCCCACCCTCCGCGATCCTCCCGCTCGCGGAGGGCAAGGGTCCATGCGGGTGTCGGGGTCGGCCGCTAGTGCTTGCCGCCCACTCCCGCCAGCTCGCCGTGCTCGATCATCTTCGCCGGGTCCGCCACATAGGTGAACTCCGGCTCCTGATTCCACGGCCCGCGCTGCGCCGCTCCGTTCGTCGACAGGTGGTAGTACACCTTCACCGTCTCGTCCGGCTTGATGTTCCCAAACAGCGGCTCGGTCAGCTTGCCCAGCGACTCCAGCGCTTTCATGAACATCTTCGTGTGCGCCACTTCGCGGGTCAGCAAATAGTGCAGCACCTTCTTCGTACCCGGATCGATCGCCCGCTCCAGGAGCACCTCATACGTCTCGCGTGCTCCGGCTTCGGCCGCGATGTCCGCGCGCAGGTCGCGCACCACATCGCCGCCCTCGTTGATGTAGGCCGCCGTCCAGCTCACGCCGGCATCGTCGATCAGGTGCGGGCCACGGCCGCGAATCGCGAAGATCGGGCTGTGCTCCAGCTCCGGCACCGTCTTCTCGATCCCGCGCGTGTGCTCCTCAATCAGTTTGCCGACGACCTCGAGGTGGCCGAACTCCTCCACCGCGATGTCCTGCAGCAGATCGCGAATGCCCGGCTTCGGGCAGTGGAACGACTGGATCCAGTACTGCAGCCCGGCCGTCAGCTCGCCCGTCGCGCCGCCAAACTGCTGCAACAGAAACTGCGCAAACACCGGGTCCGGCTTGCGCACTTCAACTGGAACCATCAGCTCTTTCCGATGGAAAAACATAGGCAATCTCCTTTTCCCCGGGGGCCCAGGACCCGGAACAGGACGTGGAGTTGCCGCGTTCGAACGGGTCGAGGACCCGGATGATGTTGGTGGATCGTGCGCGCCCCTCAACCTGCGCTCGGACATCCCAGGCGCATCACCGGAGCGTATGATTTGCTTCTCTCTCCCTTGGCGAGCCCGCTCTTCTGCGCATCCTCCTCACGAAATCCTGCGGGCGATTACAAATTGACGACCCGGGCAGGCTCGCTTCGCTCAGCGGCAGCAGTTTAGTCCCGTGCTTCCGCCCTGCTCGCGTCAGGTCATGCCACCCCGGTGCAAAATTTCACCGTATCAAATGCTTTGCCCTCTTATGGCCAATTGAGATCGGGATCGATCAACGGAAGCCGACCGGCGAGCACCGATTTCCATCGCCGTTGCGGCCTTCGAAGCCTCATGATGTCAGGGCCGCCTTTCAGGAACAGACCGCGAACCGCTCTTCCCTTACCTGCCGCTGGTCATCGTTAGAGAACAGCTTGCCCATAGGACAACTTTCTGGTGTCTCAGTAGCCCGGGGCTGCCCGAACGGCCGTACTGCGGGACGACGTATTTGAGACGCCTGTCCAGGCCACCAGTCGACCGGCTCCCTGCCCAGGCTTCCCGGACACACAGGCCCGAGAAATTTTGGGAAAGTGAGCGAAAGTGAACAGATCGCTCACCCGCAATGGTGCACTCTTACTGCAAAATACGGCGTGCGGTGATGATGTCAAGTTGTGGCTCTTTCTGAGAATCTGATCCGAACGCAAATGACGCGTATGACAGTACATCTTGATGTACTGAGCACCATGTACTGAGCACCGTTCGCCGACCAGCCGGGCATAACAACCGGCGGCTTGCCCGCGTCCGGCCTTCCAGTACGTCAGCATGACTCCGTCGCTGGTCATGAATGAATTGATTTGCAGATCGCTGAAGTCAGCACACTGGCTTTGCGGCCATTTCATTTTGTTCTTTNNGCGCTGCGCGATGGGAAAGACGCAGCAACTACGGAAGATCTGCGAACGGCGATGATTCACTGCCACTACCTATGAGAGGAACTGGTGCAGGTACCGACGATCGTGGAAAGGAAAGAGGTGGCGTAAATGGCTGAGCCGACAGAGAAAAAGAAGGGGAGCTTCCGATGGCCGAACTAGCGAGCTACGGCGTCGGTCCACCAGCTTAAAGAGCGTGTTTGGTTTTAAGAGCAAACTTGCACCCGAAGCTATGCCGAGGCAATAAGTGATAGGACAGCCAGTATGCGTCAGCGGCATTTTGATATTGATTCTCGTGCACGCCTCGGTCGCCAGTGCTCAACAGGTCGTTGATCGTAACCCTCCGCTACCATCGCTGATCGAACTTAGCGTGCCAAAGACAGTCGTTCGCATGGAGCTAGTTGACGGCAGGCCCGTCGTTAGTGTTCGTGTCAACGGCAAGGGACCCTTTCAGTTCGCGCTCGAGACGGGCGTCACGGGGACCGTGGTTGGCGCGGAACTTGCGCGCGAGCTTCGGCTCCCGGACATGGGCGAGGCGATTGCCGGAAGACCTGGGGCAGCTGCGCCCGTTCGGGCGACCGTGACTCGCATCGACAAACTCGAGTTGGGGGAGGCAGAGATCTCTGGTGTCTTTGCGGTCTCGACGGACATGTCCAGCGTGTGGACAGGAAACCATCTGCCTCAGGGTGTACTGAACGCCGCTTCGTTCCCCGGTCTGCTCGTCACTCTCGATTACCCCGCGAAGCGAATCGAACTACAACGTGGAGAGCTTCCCGCCGTGGACGGCCGTACCATATTTGCGTGGGATGCGGAGGGCACCCTACCATCCACGCCACTGGCCTTGAACGGCCTGAAACTGGAAGTCGCTCTGAATTTGGGGTTAGCTTCTGGGATCGACCTTCCCGAGAAATACTCCGACCGGTTGCGGCTTACGAGCGAACCCGTGGCAGTCCCTAGAAATAAAACAAATACCGGGGACGGTGAATCAGAGATAACCGTGGCCACTCTCAATGGCATGGCCAAGCTCGGGGAGTTCACGATCAATCACCCTCAAATCCGGTTTATCGACGAAATGGCGTATGGCAACATTGGGCAGGAAATCCTCCAACGGTTCGTGGTCACGCTCGACAGCAAGAATCGCCGTCTTCAGCTTGCGCGGAAAGCCGGCAAAGAATAGCAGTTGTTGATGGACAAATTTCTGACCAACCGTCGTTGGCTGGTCAGCATCTCACATTATTTTATTAAATTCCATTATGAAAGGTCGCCATGGTATGCGTTACAAAGAGTTGAAGTTTCCGATGGTACTATTGGCGCTCGCGGGCCTGATGATGTTACTGAACAGTTGCGGAGGGTCAGCCGCAAGTTCGAACACCGTTTCACCACCGCCAGCCAGTAAGAATCTGAAGAGCATTAATCACATCATTTTTATGATCCAGGAGAATCGGAGCCTGGACCACTACTTTGGCGCGATGCGACAGTATTGGGCCAACAACGGCATTCCAGACCAGTCGTTCGATGGCCTCGCGCAATTCAATCCCGCGACAGGAGCCGCGCCCCTGCAAGGTCCCGCCCCTACAAATCCCGGCTGCGACCCGGCGTTTCCTTTTCCGGGCAATGACTGCACCGTAACCAGCAACAG
>PMAM01000370.1:13131-13452 GCA_003152595.1 Acidobacterium sp. | reverse complement strand
CGACAGATCTGAGCCTTCGCCGGCAGTTGATGCCGGCTGGGGTGGAGACCAGGCCTCACGAGCGCACCGCTCGCGCCGTTGGGTTGGCAGACCGGCAGCATCTCTTCTGATCTGACTCCGTTTCCCACAGACGGAGGGTTTTCGGCGCTTTGCCGGTGTTGTTCTTCGCCGCCAGTTCAGCCGCGGCCGGCAGTTCGAGATGGATCCGCACAGGGATGTCGAACCCTGCCCGGGTCGCTGCACTCGCAGCTGCCACACGGGCTCCTATCCAATTAGGAGCACCGCGCCGGGCTCTCACCGGCGTGTCGCAGCAAGCCAGTG
>PMAM01000370.1:6279-13108 GCA_003152595.1 Acidobacterium sp. | reverse complement strand
GACTTCGTTTTCACGGCTGGCGAGCAGCTGTTCTTTTTCGACAAGCAGTTCAAGAACGATCCGAAACGCTGCAAGCAGTGCAAGGCCAAACGGGCTTCCGGCTCCAGTTCCGTGCGCCCGGAAACGCGCACCGTCTGCTCTGAATGCGGAACGGAGACTACCGTTCCCTTCAAGCCCACCCAGGGGCGCCCGGTTCTCTGCCGCAGTTGCTTCCAGCAGAAGCGGACCATGAGCCAGGCCAGCTAGCTCTCGAAGCAGCCTCACGGTTCGGCCCGGCCATCGTTCCCAATTGCTCCCGGGCGAATCGTGTGCCACGCCTCGGCTAGGCGCGCGATGCCTCTTACGGCTGGGACGCAGAACCGCGAGCCACGATGCAATCGAACGCGCCGCGCCCCCCAACCCGCTGCCATCCCTCTCCTCACACGCTCATTGAATCCGCCACCAAAGCAAACGGCGGACCGCAATCGCCGCCCGCCGTTCCAGATCTCTAAACCCTAAACTCTAAACTCTATTTCGCGACCGCCGGCCGCGCCCTCGGCTTCCTGGCCGCCTCCTGCGCCACCACCGGCTCGACCTTCTTCCCCGTCTCCTTGCTCTTCTTGTCCTCGTGCGCCACCAGCATCGCCTCGATCTGCCGCAGCAGATCCTGCGTGTTCATCGGCTTCACCAGAACCTTATCCGTGTCCGAGGTCGTCACCCACTCCGCATCCTTCGGCGGATACGCCGTCAGCATCGCCACCGCCGGCCGGTTCGCTGCTCTCTTCGCCGCTGCCGCCACTTCTTCTCCGGCCGTCTCGCTCTCCATCCGCAGATCGGTGATCACCATGTGGTACTCGTGCGACTTCAGCTTCTGCTTCGCTTCCCGCGCCGACGCCGCCGTCGTCACTTCAAACCCGCTGATCTCGAGCACCGCCTTTAAAGTCAGCAGGATCGCAACGTCGTCATCGACCAAAAGAATGCGTCTCTTCATAACAACTCCTGGGTCCCACCGCTGGATCGTACACGAAATAGAGTGACAAAAGCTTCAGAGAAGGGCTCGCCGCCGGCGCGCTCCGCCAGCGTCCTCCTTCCCCATTGATACACTGAGCAACGTGGCAGAATATCACGTTGAAAACTTCGGCTGCCGCGCCAGCCGCGCCGACGGCGAGGCCATTGCCGCCAACTTGCGCCACAACGGACTCGCGCCTGCCGGCCAGCCCTCGACCGCCGATGTCGTCATTGTAAATACCTGCAGTGTCACCGCGGAAGCCGACCGCCAGGCCCGCGCGTACCTCCGCCGCGTCCGCCGCCAGAACCCCGCCGCTCGCGTCATCGTCACCGGCTGCTACGCGCAGCGCGCCCCCCAGGAACTCGCGGCTCTCCCCGAAGTTGACGCCGTCATCGGCAACAGCCACAAAGCTCTTGTTCCCGAAATAGCGCTCAAACTCGCCCGTGAAAACAGCTCTGTCATCCTGAGCGAGCCTTCCGAATTCGTTGCGCCCGCTTTTGGGCGCAACAATCAATTCAGCCGCGAGTCGAATGGACCTGCATTTCTTCCNNCCATCCTCCACGACGACGCCTTCGCCCACACTGAACTGGCGACGCTCCCCTTCGCGCCCGACGCACACCAAACCCGCCCCAACCTCAAAGTGCAGGATGGTTGCGGCAACCGCTGCTCCTTCTGCATCATTCCCACCACCCGCGGCCACTCGCGCTCCGTCCCTCTCGCCACCTGCCTCGACAACGTTCGCCGCTTCGTCGACAACGATGGCAAAGAACTCGTCTTGTCGGGCATCAACCTCGGCCGCTGGGGCCGCGACCTCCAGCCCGCCCAGCGCTTCGAAGACCTAGTTGCCGCAATCCTGACCGAGACCTCCCTCCCGCGCCTCCGCCTCAGCTCCATCGAGCCCATGGACTGGTCCGCAGACCTCCTCGCTTTGTATCGCGAATTTGCAGCGATCGAACCCGAAGCCCACGACTCCTTTCGCACGCAGAACTCACTGAACGCTGAACGCCGAACGCTGAACGCTGTGCCGCGCCTCGCGCGCCACACTCACCTCCCGCTCCAGTCCGGCTCCGACACCATCCTCCGCCGCATGTATCGCCGCTATCGCCCCTGGCACTACGCCGAGAAGCTCGCCGCCATCCGCGCGCTCCTCCCCGACGCCGCCATAGGCGCCGACGTCATGATCGGTTTCCCCGGCGAAACCGACGCGCTTTTCCAGGAGAGCTACGACTTCATCGCCGCACAGCCCTTCACCTATCTCCATCTCTTCCCGTTCTCCGCGCGTCCCAGCACACCCGCCTGGGAACTCCACCGCCAGAACCCCGTCCCCGCCCGCGCCGTGCAGCACCGCATGGCCGCTCTGCGCGACCTCATCGCCGAAAAGTCCCGCGCTTTCCGCTCCCGATTCATCGGCCGCAACCTCTACGCCGTCACCATCGGTGACGACGCCGAGAATCCCGGCCCCGACCCAATCACCGAAGCCGTCACCGACAATTTCCTCAAGCTCACCCTCGACGCCGCCCTCCCCGCCAATCGCCTCATCACCGCGCGGATTACCGCACTGTGGGACGACGGCCTCCGCGGCACGCCCATCGCCTAGCTGCCCTGCTTATACTGGCTCGGTCCTCAGGTGAACCCCGGTTCCAATACGCCGCCTGAATTTCGGAGGTATCCAGCATGCGCACGCGCCTCTTCGCGATCTCCTGCCTCGCAACAGCGGTCCTCAGCGCGACGACCGCCCGTGCGCAGAACAAGTATTTCCAGAACTGGCCCGAGAACGCTGACCCGCACTCCGTCGGCGACCGCGTCGCTCTGCACTTCCTCTCCAGCCCGCACATGACTCCCATCGTCTATCCCGAGGTCTGTGCCTGGCATGGCGCGCTCAAATACGCTGAGGCCACCGCCAACACCGCGCTCGAATCCGAACTCCAGAATCGCTACACCGCGTTGCTGAACCCGCAGTTCGCGAGCCTCATCCCCGATCGCGAGCACGTTGACTACGAAATCTTCGGCGTCGTTCCCCTGCAAATCTCCATCGAGACGAAGGACCATGCCGCGCAACTCGCCGGCCTTCGCTTCGCCGATCGCCAATGGGAGCACCCCACCCCGGACGGCCTCTCCGGCGAAACGCGATTCTGGATCGATGACATGTACATGCTCACCATCCTGCAGCTCGAGGCGTATCGCGCCACCAACGACCGCAAATACCTCGACCGCGACGCGAACGAGATGGTCGCCTACCTGCGCAAGCTCCAGCAGCCCAACGGCCTCTTCTATCACGCGCCCGACGTGCCCTTCTTCTGGGGCCGCGGCGATGGCTGGGTCGCCGTCGGAATGACCGAGATGCTTCTCTCCCTCCCCGGCGATCACCCGCAGCGCGCGGAAATTCTCGCCGGCTATCGCAAAATGATGGCCGAGCTAATCAAGAATCAAAACCCCGACGGCATGTGGCGCCAGCTCATCGACCACCCCGAAGCCTGGGAAGAAACTTCCTCGACAGGTATGTTCACCTTCGCCCTCATCGAGGGCGTCCGCCACGGCTGGCTCGACGAAGAAACCTACGGCCCCGCCGCGCGCAAAGGATGGATCGCTCTCGCCGGCTTCGTCGACCAGAACGCCGACGTCACCAACGTCTGCGCCGGCACCAACAAGCAGAACAGCCTCGAATACTACCTCGCCCGCCCGCGCCGCACCGGCGACTTCCACGGCCAGGCGCCTGTCCTCTGGGCCGCGCGAGCACTGCTGGAAAAGTAGAAGTCAACACCCGCCCCACGCCACACCCGTCACCCCCAGCGCCACAGCCGCCACCCCCCAAAACGCTGGACGGCCAGGTTCACCCCACAGCAAGAAGCTAGCTCCACCTGCCACTGAACCATCCACCAAATTGCCTCGCGCTGCACACGAAAGTACCTCCCAGGGAACCTCGGCGGACCCTTTTGGAACAAAACCGAAAACCAGTTCTGAGCGAATCCGCACCTCGTCAACGAACGAAGTCAGCGCCATTCGCTGCACCCGCATTGCCGGCGGACCCTCCGCCCGGCGAAGATGGTCGCCATGTACGAGAACCTTTCCGAGCTGCTCGACAGCGTGCCCCGGCACACCCGCTCCTGGTTTAAGACTCTTGCGAACCGCCCCGTCCGCGCCACCGCATCCTCCGATCAACTGCGCGAGACCCTCGGCGGCCCGCTGCCCGAAGAAGGAACAACTCCCTCCGCTGTGATCGAAGCTCTCGCCACCGCCGGCGCCACCGGCACCATCGCCTCCGCCGGACCGCGCTACTTCGGCTTCGTCGTTGGCGGCACCCTTCCCGCCGCGCTCGCAGCGGACTGGCTCGTCTCCACCTGGGACCAGAACGCCGGCATTTTCGCCCTCTCGCCTCTCGCCTCCACCATCGAGCAGATCACAGGCTCCTGGCTGCGCGAAATCGCCGGCCTTCCTTCAACGATGAGCTTCGGCTTCGTCACCGGCGGCCACATGGCCAATTTCACCTCGCTCGCCTGCGCGCGCCACAGCGTCCTGCGCAAGGCCGGCTGGGACGTCGAAGCCAACGGCCTCTTCGGAGCACCGCCGGTCGAGGTCTTCGTCAACGAAGAGTCGCACTACACAATCTTCATCGCGCTTCGCTTGCTCGGCCTCGGCGCCAACCGCGTCCGCAAAATACCCGCCGACGACCAGGGCCGCATGCGCGCCGATCTTCTCGCCGCCGCTCTGCGCGAAACTTCAGGGCCCTCGATCGTCTGCGCCCAGGCGGGCAACGTGAACACCGGCGCCTTCGACCCACTCCCCGCCATCGCGGACGCAGCGAAGCAACGCGGCGCCTGGCTCCACGTCGACGGAGCCTTCGGCCTCTGGGCGTCCGCCTCGCCCCAGCACGCGCACCTCGTCCGCGGCATCGAACGCGCCGACTCCATCGCTTCCGACGCGCATAAATGGCTCAATGTCCCTTACGACTGCGGCCTCATCTTTTGCGCCGACGAAGCCGCGCACCGCAGCGCCATGTCGCTCGCCGCAGCGTATATCGTCGCTACCAGCACCGAGCGCGATCCCCATGAATTCGTCCCCGAAGAATCCCGCCGCGCCCGCGCCATCCCCGTCTACGCCGCGCTCCGCTCCCTCGGCCGCCGCGGTCTCGCCGAGATGATCGAGCGCAACTGCCGCCAGGCCCGCCGCTTCGGCGAAGCCCTTCGCGCCGCCGGCTTCGACGTCCTCAACGACGTCGTCCTCAATCAGGTTCTGGCTTCTTTCGGAACGCCGGAACAAACCCAGGCCACCATCGCTGCCATTCAGCAGGATGGAACCTGCTGGTGCGGTGGCACGGTCTGGAAAGGCCGCACCGCCATGCGCATCAGCGTCAGCAACTGGTCCACGACCGATGAAGATGTAGAGAGAAGCATTGAAGCGATCATCCGCTGCGGGACTCGCCATCCAGGCATATGACGCTTGCGCGTCTCAAGCGCGAGCGATGATTGCAGCTCCCCCGCTCGGCAGAGCTATTCCTATTGGCTGTTCCCTGTTCCCTGTTCCCTGTTCCCTGATGCCGCGCGTCTGGCGCGGCATTATTGAATCGGCAGCTGCAGATCCTGCCCATCCGTATGCGTCGCCGGACGCCCGGCAAATTCCCGCTCCAGCCGCTCATTCACGCCCGCCTGCGCATATTCCGACGCGACGCGAATCCCGTTCATGATCGCGCGGTCATTCGACGACCCGTGTCCGATAATCGCCACCCCGCGCACCCCCAGCAACGGCGCCCCGCCGTACTCCGACGGATCCAGCCTCCGGCGAAATGCATTGAACGCCCGCCGTGACAGCAATGCACCCACCTGCGCCGTCACCGTCTGCGTCAAGGACGCCTTCAGCATCTCGCGCACCAGCCGGCTCAACCCCTCTGAGGTCTTCAGCGCGACATTCCCCACAAATCCGTCGCACACGATTACGTCACAGTTGCCGTTATAAATATCCCGGCCCTCGACGTTTCCGATGAAATTGATCGGCAACTTGCGCACCAGCAGCGTCGCTTCGCGCGTCAGATCGTTGCCCTTGCCTTCTTCCTCGCCGACCGACAAAATGCCCACGCGCGGCCGTGGAATCCGCAGCACGCTCCGAGCGTACAGCTCGCCCATCACCGCGAACTGCTCCAGGTTTTGCGGTTTGCAGTCGACGTTCGCGCCCACATCCAGCAGAATGCACGGCGAACCCGACAGCGTCGGCACCACAATCGCCAGCGCCGGACGGTCCACGCCCGGCAGCGCGCCCAGCGTCATCTTCGCCGTCGCCATGCCCGCGCCGGTGTTGCCCGCGGTAAAGAACCCCGCCGCGCGCTTCTCTTTCACCATCTTCAGCCCGATGCGCATCGAGCTGTTGCGCTTGGTCCGCACCGCGTGCGCCGCCTTCTCGTCCATACTGATGTACTCATCGGCGTGGACGATCGTGATCGGCAGACGTCGGGCCCCGTACGCGCCATCCAGATGTTCGCGCAGCAGCGGTTCCGGCCCCACCAGGTGCACGCGCACTGGCAGATTGCGCGCCGCAAGTATCGCGCCTCGTATCTCAGGTTCCGGAGCTTTGTCCGAGCCCATGGCGTCGAGAGCGATGTCGATGAGCATCGAGTGCCGGGTTACTTGGCTTCCTTCACTTCCAGAACTTCGCGCCCCTTGTAGTAGCCGCACTTGGGGCAGGCGCGATGCGGAAGCTTCCGCTCATGGCAGTTCGGACACTCCGACAAAGATTGGGAGGTCAGCGCGTCATGCGCGCGCCGTTTTGACGTGCGGGCCTTCGAGTGGCGCCGCTTTGGATTCGGCATTGCAGATTCCTTTCACTCCCGGCAGAGACTTCCGGGCAAAAAAC
>PMAM01000370.1:2870-6249 GCA_003152595.1 Acidobacterium sp. | reverse complement strand
GTTCTTACCGGGAGACTTAACAGCACCTGCTCCCGCAGAACATCCTCCAGCGTCAAACCACCTTCCTGATAATACCCGATTTCGGTCTCGGGTACGACCAGTGCGCGCTCCGGCGGACCCGCGTCGACACCCAGCGGCCGAAACAGCAGATCGAAGTCGCTTTTCAGCTCGTGCCGCACCGGCTCCAGGCACCGTGCGCACGGAGCCTCGAAGGTCCCCGACCACTTCGCGCGCACGCGAATGTCCGGCACCACTTCCTTCGGCCCGCGATGTTCCTTGATCAGCTCCGCCTGCCCCTCGACCGTTAGGTCCGAGGTCTGCGTCGCTTCCTCTCCGTAATCGATCGCGCCCGGAGAAAACTTCAGGTCGAAACGTACCGGCTCGCGTTCCAGATCGAGCAGGGTGATCAGCATGGATGGGGTCCTTCGCCGTGGGGACTACTTTAAGGTTACGGTTTGCCCACTCGAAAAGCAATCGCGCCGCGGCCTCAGCTCGCCTTGAGCGGCGGCCCAACCCACTTCATCCCGAACCGCGCAAAATCCGCCGGATCCTGGAACGGCACGCCCAGCTTCTCCTGCTCCCGGAAGAAGTCCTCCATCTGTCCCGCCGGCGTAAACGCAATCAGCATCCGCGCCGGCTTCTCGCCGACCGGCACAAATGTATGCGGCACTCCGCGCGGTCCCAGCACCGAGTCGCCGGACTTCAGTTCCACCCGCTGCTCTCCCACCTGAAACAACGCCCTGCCCTCCATCACGTAGAAGTACTCCTCCTGCGCATGGTGCAGATGCAACGGCGGCCCGGCTTTCAGCAGATGAGTGTGCTCGATCAGAAACAAGCCGCCGGCCGTCTCCCGCGGTAACACCTTGAACGCGATACTGCTGAACCCAAGGCTGTGGTGCTCCCCGAGCCGGTCCTGCTCCGCCGGCACCACATGCGCCGACGGCGCGGAATCCCCCATCATTCCCGCCCAACCCGCTCGCTCCAGCCAGCTCAGCGGAAACACTGCGGCGGTCGACTGCAGAAACTGGCGTCGCTTCATTCGGTCTTCCTTTTCGTGCGAAGTTGCAGGGGATGGTTGGCCGGAAGTCTAACATGCCGTTGCCAGCACGATCATTCCCGACTCCATCGCTCGGCCTCCAGCGCCATCACCGCATACGCCGTCGCCGCATCCGTCATGAACAACGCCGGATCGCTCGCCGGATCCCGCTGCTTGTTCAGCGATGCCGCCTTCCACGTGCCATCGCTCTGCTGATGCGCGGCCAGCCAGGTCAAACTTCGGCTCAGCATTGGATCCTTCCGGGGCGTTCCCACCGCCTCCAGAACCAGCGCCACCAGCCCCGTCGCATATCCATCGCTCGCGGTCGGCTGCGCCGTGTGGTCCACTCTCTCCCGCGCATCGAGCGCCGCCGTCCGGAATCCCCCATCGGCCTGCTGCAGACTGCGGACCGCTTCCATCAGCGCCTTCCGTTCCGCCTTCGTCAGCAGCGCCGGCTCCTTCGCCGAAGCCCACAACACATACAGCTGATTCACCACCGGCTGCGCCGCATAATTCTTCCGCAGAAAATCCCGTAGCCGGTCCAGATGCTCCCGCGTCCCGGCCTCCCTTGCGAATCTCCCCGACAGGTTCACTCCCTCCACCATCAGCAACGCCGCGCCCTGATATCCCGACTCGGTCGATTCCCACGGCCCCAGGTGAAAGTCCTGCCACTTCCACGCGCCGGCCAGCGGTCCCTCTGCCTCCTGCAGCGCCCACAACTCCTCAAACGCCTTCCGGGTAATCGGCCGTACCTCGCTCCGAGCGCTGTCATAGCTCGCCAGAATCACCGCATTCAGCACAGCCTCGGTCGCGCGCGATTCCGCCGCCTTGCCCTTCCCATATTTCTCATCGGAATAGAACGGCGCCATCTCGGCCCAGTCGCCGACGCGCTTCTCCACACTCGCCAGCATCACCTGCTCCGCCGGCGTCGTCGCCGACTCGGTCAGGTCGCGCCGCAGCTCCGGCCGCGCCATCGCGTAGGGCACTCCCGTGTGGCATGAGATGCACAGCGTCCCGTGATCCTTCTGCGCCCGCGGCCATCCCTGCCACCACGTCTCGCGATCGTCCAGGAATTTCGCNNAAATCCGCCCGCGATCACCGCGGCCATGACTACCCCAATTGCTGTGGATCGGCGTTCCATCGGGCTGCCCTTCGCACTCAGGAATTGGAGGATTAGCCGAAACTCTAGCACAAGCCTGCTCCCTGCTCCCTGCAATCAGTAGATCCTGAAGTTAACCTCGATGTTCACTTCCACCGCCACGTTCTTCCCCTTGAACTGCGCGGGCTTGAACTTGTACTGCCGCACCGCCTCCATCGCCTTCTCATCCAGTCCCATCCCCAGCGCCCGCACAATATGAACGTGCTGCGGATTCCCCGTCGAGTCCACGATCAGGCCCACCACGCACACGCCCTGGTACTTGGCCCGTCGCGCCTCGTCGGAAAACTCCGGATCCGGCGCATAAATAAGGATGGGATTCGAAACCCCGCCGCCCACGTGATAAATCCCGCCGCCGTAGCCACCGCCTTCGCCCGGCCCGATGCCGTTGCCCCTTCCCGATCCCAGCCCGCCGCCTTCGCCCGAACCAAACCCCGACCCCGACCCCGAGCCCTGCGAGGCAAACGCCACCTGCGGCGATTGCGGAATCCCCAGATCCGGCATGTTCGGGTTATCCGGCAGCTTGATCTCGGGCATCACCACTGTCGGCTCCGCTGCCAGCTTCGGATTATCGATCTTCAAAATCTGCGGCGGCACAATCTGCTTCTTCGCAAACTCCGGCAGCTTTCCCTTCGACGCCTCCAGCAGCTCATGGTTCCCGCCGCCTCCGCCGCCGCCCATCACGTCCTTCAGGTTCGACGGCGGCATGAACGGCGTCACATCCACCGCCGTCGCCATCATCTTCTTCTGCACCTGCCGCGTATGCCACTGGGCCAGAGCAAATAGCAGCAGCACCGCGCAGATCAGCCCATGCGTCCCCACCGACAGCAGGCTCGTCCACCGCGACTGCGTTCGAATCTCGAGCCCCGCAAACGTTGGGATGAAAACCCGCCCGCCCGCCAGCGCCGGCTGCATCGACCCCAGGCTCGTCCCCGAGCTCGCCGCCAGCCTCTCTTCCACGCCCGCCATCAGCGTCGCCGGCGCCGGCGCCCGCGCAAAGGCCGCGTACAACGCCTGTTCCAGATCCCGATCGTCGTCCATCATCCTCAAACCCTCACTGACCCGCTCGCCCCGCCCTGGCCTAATGCAGGACGCGGGTCATCTTCTCGCGCAGTAGCTGCAGCGTGCGCCGCAGGTGGCTCTTCACCGTCGCCGCCGGCATGCTCAGCGCTTCCCCAATCTCCTCT
>PMAM01000370.1:0-2804 GCA_003152595.1 Acidobacterium sp. | reverse complement strand
CGCCGCAGCCAGTGGACGACGTGATCCTCGCCCTCCAGCTCCCCGAGCTTCGCATGCAGTTCCACGAACACATCCTGCGCCGTCTCTTCCGCGAGAAAGCGATCGCCCAGGACGCGCAGGGCAATGCTGAACACCATCGTCTGGTGCTCCAGCATCAGCGTTCGAAAGGCCTGCTCCGGAGATTTCAGGTGTACATCCTGCCTTCAACCTGGTATACGCTCGCCGCCGCGGCCCCGGACGCAGAAGTTTTCGAGTCACACCCCTGTCGGTTACCCACTTGCAGGTACCGAAGGGTTGATCGCCCAGTCCCATCTTCCAAACCTGCTTTCTTCCTCTGTGTTCTTTGTGGCCTCGGTGCTGAAATAACGCATCCTGCCACCTCAGCCCACATCCAAAGGAGCGTTCCTCATTCCAATCCGCCCGGATCTCCCATGACCAACGAAGAACTCCTCGCTAACGCCGCGCTTAAATCCTGGAACCAGGTCCTTGGCCGCTTCGACAAAGACCTCGCCGCCCTCCCCGACAGCGATTTCCAGAAGCGCGTCGCTCCAGGCCGCAACCGCCTCTACTATCTCCTCGGCCATCTCACCGCGGTGCACGATCGCCTGCTGCCCATGCTCGGCATCGGCGAACGCCTCCATCCCGAACTCGACGAGGCCTTCATCACCAATCCCGATGGTGCCCTCGGCGACCCCGTTTCAGCAGCCGACCTCCGCAAAACCTGGACCGAGATCAACACCAGGCTGACCAACGCTTTCGATCGCTTCTCGCCTCAGGACTGGCTGAAAAAACACAGCGCCGTCTCCGACGAAGATTTCGCCGCCGACCCCACGCGCAATCGCCTCGCCGTGGTCCTCAGCCGCACCAACCACCTCTCCTTCCACACCGGCCAGCTCGTCCTCGCAAAATAAGACGCGGCTCCGCAATCGCCTGAAGACGCGATGTCTTCACAGAACAGCGCTCCCGGCCCACCCCCGGGGCCGCGGATTGCTTCCCCGTACCAGCAAACATTCCACCTCAGAACGAGAAGACCGAACCACCCTCCGCCAGTCCAACCCTCCCCTTTCGCCCGCCGGCTCGCACGCCCCCTGCACCATCGGCGGCGCTTCCTCCGCCCCGGCATCGTTCTCGTCTCCTCCGGCAGCACCTTGCTTTCCGACTTTCAGAACTGGCGCGCTGACATGGCCACCATGCAGGGGCTCGCCGCCCACGCGAATCGAACCTGCGTCGCGGCTCCGGAGAAGGCCGGCGCAGAAAATCAGCAGCCGCAGCCCCACATGCGCTCTCGCGGCCTTCTGGGCAGCGCCCTCGGCAGCCTGGCCGATCCCACTGAAGCCGCCTCCGTCGCCGGCGACGTGATGCAGATGTTCAGCAGCAACCAGTCCGTCACCTCCGTCACCGGCACCGTTCAGGATCCGGCGCTCATGAACGAAGTCGCCCGCCAGCTGCGCGCCCTCAACGTGCAGGTCCTCATCCCCGAGCTCTACAACCCCCTATGCCCTCGGCGCTATCGACTACGCCCACTCGCCGTACATGCAGAACCTGCAAAGCGTCTTCGACGCGTAGGACAAATGCAGCGACCGTCAAAGCCGGATACACCGCAGGTTCCCCCCAGATCGCCAGCATCGACGGCGTTCTCACCGCGATTCAGTCCTTCCTTAAAGAGGCGTTCGCCGCGCCGCCATCCAGATCCTCATCGGGCAGCAGCAACGCCGCCATCGACGCCGGCGCTCAGACCCAGGGCGCGCCCACCACGCCGCCCTCGCACTTCGCCTCGGTTCTCGCCGCCGACGAGCTGGCAAAACGCATTGGCTTCTCCTCGACCGGCGCGCCCGACTCCAACAGCCCCTGGCAAAATCTGCTCTGGGTCAAGGCCCTCGAGTCCGGCGGCTCCGTCACCAAACAGAGCAACCTCTTCGGCACGAAGGTCCTCTTCGGCGGCGGCGCTGTCGACACGTGCTCCGTCTTCGCCTTCGAGGGCGATCTCGTCTGCGCCGGCAACGTTTACAGCTTCCAGCAACCCGTCAACGTCAAGAATGTTCAAACCGCCGTCAACACGCCCAGCCCAGACCCGCCCGCAAAGTGGATGTCCGAACACAGCACCTGCGCACCGCTGGCCGGAAACTAACCTCGCGGTTTGGCCTCGCTGTCTGGACGCTGGACTTCCGGAAGGCCGCCCGCAAGTTCGGAACCTATCGAGTAATGGGAAGACTTACGACGGTGAGTGCGGCGTCCCATGCAATAAGCTTGGCGTGGCTGTGGTAGACTCGGCGGACTTGCATTCCGGCTAACTCTGGAGCGCACTATGTCTCGAACCTCTGCCTACGCTCGCCTTTCCCGCATCGTCATCTTTTTGCTCTTAACATTCTCCGCAGCCTTCGGCCAAGTGAACGGCTCAGCGTTGGTGTCAGCGCTCACCGGCAAGACGGTCGTCCCGACGGTTGAGCTGGGATACACCGGCTCGGTGGCTAACCCTCTAATGGTGAATGGGCAACCTGCCGTGTTTCCTGTCAAGACGTTGGTCTATCCCGACGGCCACGAGTGGTTTCGGGTTGAGTCCGGGATATTACATGCGGACGCAGCGCAATATAAGACCTTTAATCGTGGCCTCGAATTCCGGATAGGCACAGTTGAGCTAAAGGGTGACTACCTCGAACTTAAGCTGCCCAGCGTCATTGAACCCAAGCAGTCAGCGGTCGTGAAGCTGATGCTGGGTTCCGGCTGGCAGAAGACGATGACCAACGAGGCCGTGCTCAAGATGGCCGATAGGTTTCTCTCTGACCCGTCCCAGCATTCGGCGACGG
>PMAM01000317.1:13834-18205 GCA_003152595.1 Acidobacterium sp. | reverse complement strand
TTGTTGCGAACCGTGGTGCGCACATCTTCCGGCACGCTGTTCAGATTGCGCAGCAGGTCCTCGGCGGAGTGTTTGCCGAGGTCGGGGTGCTTCTCGATGGCCCCGTTGAGATTGGTGACATAGGCCTGGTGATGCTTGTCGTGGTGCAGGTGCATGGTCTGCTCGTCGATATGCGGTTCCAGAGCCTTGTAGTCGTAGGGAAGAGGTGGAACTTCGTGTGCCAAAGCATTCCTCCTTGCAAAGTGGGAGTGTTGAGATGCCCGAGGGGTTGCGCGGCGTCTGGATGACCCGCACACATTAGCGTCTCCGATCATACTGGATGCGCGACCCGTGCTGCAGGGTGCGGCCAGACGGTCGCAATTTGACCGCAAAGGCACGCCCCCATGGTGGGATTGCAGATTCACGGCTGCTCTCCTTTACATTGAGAAGAGGATCCTGGTTGGATCCTGCGGCATCTTCAGGACCAGTGTGCGCAGCATCTGACTCCTGACGAGCCCCAAATCCTTTGAATCCGGAAAGAAGAACCGTCCCCACCTTGGCTCCACTTTCCATATCGCGACGAGAGCTGCTGAAGCGAGCCGGGGCTGCCGGGGTGCTGGCTCTCGGCCCCTCGGTCCTGGCACAGAACCAGGAACAGGCTCCCAAAGTCAAGGCCGGGCAGGAGCCGAAGTCCGAGTCGCAGGCGGCGCAGCAGTATCCTCACCCGCCCGGCGTCTTCATCAATCGGCCGCTCACGCAGATCACCAACGCTGCCGAAACGATGCTGGACGATCTGCAAGGCCGGGCCAGCGATTTCTTCTTTAACGAGGCCAGCCCGCGGACGGGGATGGTGCGCGACCGCGCACCGGGGACAGGCCTCTCCGTCAGCCGCGTCTCCAGCATCGCCGCCACCGGGTTCGGGCTCACCGCGCTCTGCATCGCGCACAAGCGGAACTACCTGCACCCCTACGACTGCGAGCAGCGCGTGGAGAAGACCCTCGCCTTCCTGCTCGAAGACTGCCCGCACGAACACGGCTTTCTCTATCACTTCATCGATATCGAAAGCGGGCAGCGCATGTTCGGCAGCGAGCTATCCTCGATCGACACGGCTCTGCTGCTGTGCGGCGTGCTCACCTGCCGCCAGTACTTCGCCGGCAACCCGCGCATCGAAGGCCTGGCCACGACCTTCTACCGCCGCATCGACTGGGAGTGGATGCTCAACGGCGGCCAGACGCTCGCCATGGGCTGGCTCCCGGACCAGGGATTTTTGAAGCATCGCTGGGACATCTACTCCGAGCTGCTGACCATGTACTTGCTGGCCATCGGCTCGCCGACCCATGCCATCCCCGCCGCCGACTGGAACGATCTGCAGCGCCCTGTGGTGCAATTCGGCGGCCTGGACTACATCAGCGGGATTGCGCCTCTCTTTATTCACCAGTACGCGCACGCCTGGTGCGACTTCCGCAATGTCTCCGACCTGCACGCCAATTACTTCACCAATTCCATTGCCGCCACGCGCGCGCACCAGCTCTGGTGCCTCACNNGAAGGCTATCGCGTCTGGGGTGGACCGCCCGCCATGGGTCCTCTTGACGGCACGCTGGTCCCCTGCGCCACGGGCGGATCGCTGATCTTCATGCCTGCGGAGTGCGCGCATGTGCTGCTCAGCATGCGCGAACAGTTCAAGGACAAGGTCTACACCCGTTACGGTTTTGTGGACGCGTTTCAGCCGAAGGCGAACTGGTTCGCCCCCGACATTCTCGGCATCGATCAGGGCATCACCATGCTGATGGCCGAGAATCTGCGCACCGGTTTCGTGTGGGAGTACTTCATGAAGAATCACGAAATCGGACACGCCATGAGCCAGGTCCAGTTCCATCCCGATCCCGACGCCATGATGCAGCTGCTCTGATGCGAACATGGCTATAATGGCCATATTGGAGTCGCGAGCATGCGCAGCGTCAACATTGCCGAGCTGAAGAACCGCTTGAGTACCTACGTTCGCTTTGCCCGGAATGGCGAAGAGGTCATCATCCGCGATCGCAACCTGCCGGTGGCCAAAATCGTCCCCTTCAATGCGGGCGGTGCCAGCGACGAGGATCTGCGCCTCGTCGCCGAAGGCAAGATGCGCCTGCCGGAAAAGCCCATGACAAAAAAGCGGCTCGAAGAGATTCTGAAGTCGCGGATCCCGACTCCGCGAGGCAAGCGTCTCAGCGAGGTAGTGACCGAGGAACGGGAAGAAGGGTGGTAGTCTCTTCCTCCGCCTTCTGGGATTCGAGCGCTCTGGCGCCTCTCTGTATGCGCGAGCCATCCACGCAGAGGGCCCGCGCCTTTTTTCGCCAGTATCCACCAGTTGTGTGGTGGGCTACCGACGTTGAACTCTACAGCGCTATCGCCCGGTCTTTGCGTTTCGGTTCCATTGACACAAGCGAGGCAGACAGCGCGACTGCGGCGCTCGACAGAATCAGATTCAACTGGCGCGAAATTGTGCCTGACGATGACCTGCGGAACATGGCCCGAAACCTGCTCGATCGCTTTCCTTTACGGGCCGCCGACAGCCTGCAACTGGCCGCCGCTCTCACGTGGTGCGACAATCGCCCACCTGGCCGCACATTCCTGTGCGGGGACAAACGACTCGCCCAGGCAGCAGAGGCACTGGGCTTCTCCGTCATTTTGCTGTAAGTCCCCTGACCGGAGAACCCAGTTCAAACTGAGACCGAACCCTCGACTCTGGTATCTAAATTCACAGGGCGGTAATACCGGCCCTGGAATAACACGGAGAAAATGGCTGACGGAATGACAACCGATTCCCGCTACAAATGGCTCGACGGCCAGGGCCCTGCCTTCGGCGCGCCCGGCCTCGAACCCCGATGGACCTCCAGCGCCAAAGACGCCGTCGGCACCGCCTACGCCGCCTCCAGCAAAATCTGGTTCACCGTCTCGCACGGCATCCTCAACGAGATTTACTGCCCCACCATCGACCGCCCGCAGATCCGCGACATGCAGTTCCTCATCACCGATGGCGAGACTTTCTTCCATGAAGAACGCCGCGACATGCTCCACGAGTTCGAGTACATCGACTCTGACGCCCTCGCCGTGCGCGTGCGCAACCGCGACCCCGAGGGCCGCTACTGCCTCACCCGCGAGATCATCAGCGACCCCCATTATCCGGTCGTGCTGGTGCATGTTCGCATCGAGGGCGACGAGCAACTGCTCTCCCGTCTGCAGGTCTACGCGCTGCTCGCGCCGCATCTGGAGGGCGGCGGCATGGGCAACAACGCGCGCCTGGCGGATATTGCCGGCAAACGTGTCGCCATTGCCTGGAGAGACGAAATGTCGCTGGCCATGGCCTGCAGCTGCGGCTTCAGCCGCGCCAGCTGCGGCTACGTGGGCGCCAGCGACGGCTGGCAGGACCTGCACAACAACTTCAAAATGGACTGGGAGTTCGGCTCCGCGCTCGACGGCAATATCGCCATCATGGGCGAGATCCCGGCCGCCCACCTGCGCGACTTCACTCTGGCGATCGGCTTTGGCGAAGGCCATCATGCCGCGCTCACCTCCACGCTGGGTTCACTCGCGTTGCCCTTCGAGCGGCATCTCTCCCGCTTCATCGAGCAATGGCATCGCGCCGCAACACCGCGGCACATGGCGCGTCACTCCGGCGACAACGGACGCCTGCTGCAGATCAGCCACAACGTTGTCCTGTCGCACGAGGATAAGACCTTTGCCGGCGCCTTCATCGCGTCCGCCTCCATCCCCTGGGGCTATGCCAAGGGTGACGACGACCTTGGCGGCTACCACCTGGTGTGGACGCGCGACATGGTGCAGACTGCGACGGCTCTGATGGCCTGCGGCCGTACTGAAACCGCCTTGCGCGCGCTCGCCTACCTGGCTTGTACGCAAAAGCCCGACGGTGGCTTTTCGCAGAATTTCTGGGTCAACGGCGAGCCCTACTGGACCGGCATTCAGCTCGACGAGGTCGCCTTTCCCATCATCCTCGCATGGCGCTTGTGGAAGCTCGATGCCCTCGGCAACTTCGACGTTTTCCCCTTCGTCGAGCGCGCCGCCGCCTTCCTGGTTCGCTACGCGCCCGTCACGCAGCAGGAGCGTTGGGAGGAAATCGCCGGCTACTCGCCCTCCACTTTGGCCGCCGTCATCTCCGGCCTCATCTGCGCCGCCGATATGGCCCGCGTTCACGACTCGCCGGAACTGGCGCACTTCCTCGAAGAGCATGCCGACTGGATCGAGAGTCATCTCGAAGACTGGACCGTCACCGACAACGGCGTGCTGCACCCTGAAATCAAGCGCCACTACATGCGCATCCGCCCGCCCGAATGCGGCGAGCCTTACGCGCATGAGGAATGCGGCCGCGAAACCGTCCACATCAATAACAT
>PMAM01000317.1:0-13821 GCA_003152595.1 Acidobacterium sp. | reverse complement strand
GGCCCCTGCTGGAAGCGCTACAACCACGATGGCTACGGTCAGCGTGACGAAGGTGGACCGTTCATCGGCTGGGGCAAAGGCCGCGCATGGCCACTGCTCACCGGCGAGCGCGCCCACTATGAGCTCGCCGCCGGCCGCGACGTCAGCGACTTGATCCGCACCATCGAACAATTCGCCTCCAGCGGCGGCATGCTGCCCGAGCAGATCTGGGACGAGCCGGACCGCGACGGCCTCGTCTTCGGCGGTCCGGCCGGCTCTGCGATGCCGCTCGTTTGGGCCCACTCGGAATATCTCAAGCTGCTGCGCTCCTCGCACGACATGCAGGTGGTCGACCGCATCCCCGTCGTCGAAAACCGCTACGCACAGGGCAACCATCCTCCCAGCCACATCGAAGTCTTCAAGGTGCTGCGCCGCCAGATTCGTCAGATTCCCGCCGGCAAATGCCTGCGCATCACCTCCGCCTCGAGTTTCCGGGTCACGTGGTCCGCCGACAACTGGAAGACCAGCAGCGTCCTCGACAGCACGCAGGTTGGCTACGCCGGCTCGTATGCTGACCTGCCAACCAGCGCCGGGCAGTCGGGTGCGCTTTCCTTTACCCTGTTCTGGCCCGATGAAAATCGCTGGGAAGGCCGTAATTTCGAGGTTGCAATCGAGTCTTGAGACCCGCGACAGGTTTGCGTCATCTCAACCTTGAGAGAGAGAATCAAGATTGACCGTCCGTGAGTCCCGCAACAATCCCACGCCGCAAATTCCAGAGGAGAAGCGAGGAGTATGACCGAGCTCGATCAGTTATCGATTAATGCGCTGCGGTTTCTTGCCGTTGACGCCGTTGAAAAGGCGAACAGCGGCCATCCCGGAGCGCCGCTGGGCGATGCACCCATCGCGTACCTCCTCTTCCACAAGTACATGCGGCACAACCCGAAGCACTCGAAGTGGTCCAACCGTGATCGCTTCGTGCTCTCCAACGGACATGCTTCCGCCCTGCTCTATGGCGTCCTGCACCTCACCGGATACGATCTCTCGATCGACGACCTGAAGCAATTTCGTCAGTGGGGGTCGAAGACTCCCGGCCATCCGGAATACGGCGACACCGACGGCGTCGAAGTCACCACGGGTCCCCTCGGACAGGGTTTCGCCATGGGCGTCGGCATGGCGATGGCGGAAAAGCATCTTTCCGCGCTCTACAATCGTCCCGGCTTCGACGTCGTCGATCACTACACGTACGGGCTTTGCGGCGACGGCGATTTGATGGAAGGCGTCTCCCATGAGGCGGCGTCGCTGGCGGGCACGCTCGGACTTGGAAAGTTGATTTTTCTCTACGACGACAACCTCATCTCGCTCGATGGCCCCACTGAGCTGTCCTTTACCGAAGACGTCCTCAAGCGGTTCGAGGCCTATCACTGGCACGTGCAGATCGTCGAAGACGGCAACGACCTCGAAGGCATCTCCAAAGCCATCGAAGCCGCGAAGGCCGTGAAGGACAAGCCCTCGCTCATCGCCGTGCGCACGGTCATCGGCTATGGCAGCCCCAAAGCCGGAACCAACAAGGCTCACGGCGAGGCGCTCGGCGCAGAAGCCGTGAAGCAGACCAAGAAGAATCTCGGCTGGCCCGAAGACAAGACTTTTTTCGTTCCCGACGACGCCGCGAAGAACTGGCTGCAGGCCGTCGACAAAGGCGCGAAAGAGGAATCGGACTGGAACGCCCTGTTCGCGAGCTACAAAAAGCAATTTCCCGACCTCGCCGCTGAATTCGAGCGCGTCCAGGAAGGCCGCCTCAGGGACGGATGGGAGCAAAGCCTGCCGCAGTTCCCGGCCGACAGCAAACCCATAGCCACGCGCACCGCCGGCAATACGGTGATGAACGCCCTCGCAAAGTACGTCCCCGAGCTGATCGGCGGCGCTGCCGACCTCTCCACCTCGACCAAGACCGTTATCAAGGACAGCCCGAACTTCCACCTCGACGCCAAAGGCCAGAACATTTACTTCGGCGTTCGCGAATTCGGCATGTGTGCTGCCGTGAATGGCATGGCCGCGCATGGCGGTGTCATCCCTTACGGATCCACCTTCTTCACCTTCTCCGATTACGCCAAGCCCGCGATTCGCCTCGCCGCGCTCATGCAGATCCACTCCACCTTCGTTTTCACGCACGACTCCATCGGCCTCGGCGAGGACGGCCCAACGCACCAGCCCGTCGAGCAGCTCACCATGCTGCGTGCCGTTCCGCACCTCACCGATTTCCGCCCCGCCGACGCCAACGAAACCTCCGCGGTCTGGGGTCTGGCGCTCGAACGCAAGGGGCCATCGTTTATGGCTTTCTCGCGCCAGGATCTTCCTATCCTCGATCCAGCGAAACATCGCGTCTTTGAAGGCGTTCGCCGCGGGGCCTACGTCGTGGAGCAGGGCAGTGACTCGCCCGATCTGCTCATCGTGGGCACCGGAGCGGAACTGTGGCCGGCCCTGCGCGCGGCCGAGCAGCTGAAAAAGGACGGCATCGTTACCCGCGTCGTCTCCATGCCCAGCTTCCGCCTCTTCGAGGAGCAGTCCGACAGCTACAAGGCATCCATCTTCCCGGATCACCTGCCGAAGCTGGCCATCGAGGCGGGCGCCACTCTTTGCTGGTGGAAGTATGTCGGTCGCGATGGCGACGTCATCGGCCTCGACCGCTTCGGCGCCTCCGCGCCTGGAGTCACCGCTCTTGAAAAGCTCGGCTTCGGTACCGACAACGTCGTTGCCCGCGCGAAAGCTTTGGTCGAACGCGCACGCAAGGCCGAACCGGCACTGGCGGGGAAATAACCATGAAGCTGGCGATTGCAGCAGATCACGCGGGTTACGCGCTCAAGGAAGAGGTCCGGGGTTATCTCGAACGCCTCGGACACGAGGTCATCGACCTCGGCGCCTTCAACACCGAGCCCTCCGATTACCCCGACTTTGCAGAAGCCGTCGCGCGCACGCTGGAGGTGGGCCGTGCCGAGCGCGGCATCCTGATTTGCGGCAGCGGCGTGGGCGTTTGTGTTGCCGCTAATAAAATGCCCGGCATCCGCGCCTGCATGTGCCACGATCACTACTCCGCGCACCAGGGCGTCGAGCACGACGACATGAACGTCCTCGTCCTTGGCGCGCGCATCATCGGCCAGGAACTCGCCTTCGATCTGATCGCCGCTTTTCTCCAGGCGAAATTCCAGTCCCAGGTCGAGCGCTACGTCCGCCGGCTGAATAAAGTGAAGGCCATCGAAGCGCGTAACATGCCGGAAACAGCAAAATCGTAGAATTGGCGGAGAACGGGCCCCAGGCTTCTGAACCTCCGCAAGACCGCACTTCAACTGGAGATGCCATGGACGGCATCAGCACCATTTTGTGGGATGTAGGCGGCGTGCTGCTCACTAACGGCTTCGACCGCCAGCAGCGCGATGCCGTGGTCGCGCGCTTTGGGCTGGACTCCACCGACTTCGAGCGCCGTCACGCCGAGGTCGATCAGGCCTGGGAGAAAGATGAAATCTCCGCGGACGAATATCTGCACCACACCGTCTTCTTTCAGCCGCGCAGCTTCACGCCGGCCGAGTTCCTCGATGCCATGCGCGCCCAGTCCGCGCTGCTCCCCGACAGCGGCATAAGAATCCTTCGCCAGCTTGCCGCATCCGAACAATATGTGCTGGCCACCGTCAATAATGAGTGTCGCGCCCTGAACGAATATCGCCTGAAAGAATTCGATCTCCTTAATGAGTTCGACGCCTTTTTCAGTTCCTGCTATCTCGGCGTCCGCAAGCCGGATCGAAAAATCTACCAGATCGCCCTGGATGTCCTGCAGCGCGACCCGGAACATGCGATCTTCATTGACGATCGGTCCGAGAACGTTGCTGCTGCGGCATCGCTCGGCATTCACGGGATTCGTTATCAGGGCTCAGAACAACTGACCGCCGAACTGGAGCAGCTGGGAATTCCACTTTCGCAGGATCGATTGCACAGACTGACGGCGCAGGCCTAGAGAGTTATATTGCAAAACAAAATTTGCCGAATCGCAGGAGGAAGCACATGGAACTCGGAATCATCGGGCTGGGCAAAATGGGCGGCAACATGGCGGAACGTCTCCGCCTCGGCGGGCACAAAGTCGTCGGCTTCGACTTCAGCGCCGAAGCGGTCAAGCGCCTCAACGATGCCGGATCGAAAGGCGTCTCCTCGCTCGAAGATCTGGTGAAGAACCTCTCCGCGCCGCGCGCCATCTGGATCATGGTCCCTCAGGGCAAGCCGGTTGACGACACCATCGCCAAGCTCAAGCCGCTGCTGCAGAAGGGCGACACTTTCATCGACGGTGGCAACTCGAATTATCAGGACAGCCAGCGCCGTTACCGCGAGCTGAAGCCCGAGGGTTTCAACTTCGTCGACGTCGGCACCTCCGGCGGCGTGTGGGGCTTGAAAGAAGGCTACAGCATGATGATCGGTGGCGACGATGACGTGGTCGAGCGTCTCTATCCGATCTTTGAAGCCCTCGCGCCCGCCAAAGACAAGGGCTGGGGTCACGTTGGCCCCGCCGGTTCCGGCCACTTCGTCAAGATGATTCACAACGGCATCGAGTACGGCATGATGCAGGCCTTTGCCGAAGGCTTCGCGATCATGGAGAAGAAGGAAGAGATGAATCTCAACCTTCCCCAGATCGCCCAGATCTGGCGCTATGGCAGCGTCATCCGCTCATGGCTGCTCGATCTCACCGCGGACGCGCTCGGCCGTAATCCAGAACTGAAAGGCCTCGAGCCTTACGTGGAAGACTCCGGCGAAGGCCGCTGGACCGTTTTCGAAGCCATTAATCTCAACGTCGCTGCCCCCGTGATCACTGAATCGCTGCTGCGCCGCATCCGCAGCCGCGAAGAATACAACTTCACCGACCGCATGCTCGCCATCATGCGCAACGAATTTGGCGGCCATGCCGTGAAATCCGAAAAGGAAGCAGCGGCCTGACGAAAGGACGCGCCGCTCATCGCCGAAAGGGGCACATCGATGGCAACTACCGAAGTCAGAGTTTCGCCTGAGGACGTGAAGCAGGCCGCGTCCCAGGTGCATGAGCGCATCCCCGAGCCCAGCGTCGCGGTTATTTTCGGTGCGTCCGGCGACCTGACCAAGCGCAAGCTACTGCCTGCCCTCTTTCATCTGGAGCAGGCCGGCCTGCTGCCTGAGCAGTTTCGCATCGTGGGCGTCGCGCGCCGCAACCTTGCCAACAGCTTCGCTGAAGACATGCGCGAGGGCATTGTCGAATTCGGCGGCGTCGATAAGAACGACGGCAAGCTGGACGAATTCGTGAAAAGGATCGCCTACCACGCCATGGATTTCGACAACGAGCAGGGCTACGCGTCGCTCCAAGAGCTGCTGAGCCAGTTCGATCGCGACTACGGCACCCGCGGCAATCGGTTGTTCTATCTGGCTACTGCGCCCGACTATTTCGCCGACATCGTACACCGTCTCGGCTCGCACGGCATGGCAAAGCCCGAAGTCGGCACCGTCCGCGTCATCATCGAGAAGCCCTTCGGCCACGACCTTGAAAGCGCCAAAGAGCTGAACGACGACGTCAACACGGTCTTCGGCGAGAATCAGATTTTCCGCATCGACCACTACCTCGGCAAGGAGACCGTGCAGAACGTGCTGGTCTTCCGTTTTGCCAACGGCATCTTCGAGCCCATCTGGAACCGCAACTTCGTCGACCACGTGCAGATCACGGCCGCGGAAAACATTGGCATCGAAGGCCGCGGCCCCTTCTACGAAAAAGCCGGCGCCCTGCGCGACGTCATGCAGAACCACATCATGGAGCTGCTCTCGTTCGTCACCATGGAGCCGCCCGCCAGTTTCGCCGCCGAGGCTGTCCGCCGGGAAAAAATCAAGCTTTGGACTTCCATCAAGCCCCTCAACATCTTCGACTGCGTCCGCGGCCAGTACGGGGCCGGCATCATTGACAACCAGATGGTGAAGGGCTATCGCGAAGAAGACCGCGTCGATCCGCAATCGCAGACCGAAACCTACGCCGCCGTGCGCCTCGAAATCGACAACTGGCGCTGGGCCGGCGTGCCGTTCTACATGCGCGCCGGCAAACGTCTGGCGAAACGCGTCACCGAAATCACTATCCAGTTCAAGCAACCGCCGATGTTACTTTTTGGCACGCACATGCACGGCCCGTGCACCGACATCCAGCCCAACCGGATCACCATGCGCATCCAGCCGGACGAAGGCATCTCCCTCCGCTTCGGCGCCAAAGTCCCGGGTCCGCAGATGGCCGTCTGTCCCGTTGTGATGGACTTCAATTACGCGCATGCCTTCGGATCCTCTTCAGCCAACGGCTACGAGCGGCTGCTGCTCGATGCCATGCTCGGCGATGCCACACTTTTCGCGCACCGCGATGGCGTAGAGACCACCTGGGCTCTCTACACGCCCGTGCTCGACGCCTGGGCGACGAAGTACCCGCAAACCTTCCCCAACTACGCGGCCGGAACCTGGGGGCCGGAGTGCGGCGATGAACTGATCGGGCGCGACGGCCATACGTGGCACAGCGTGGAGGTTTCACCAAAGGTTTAGCGCCGACTTTCGTCAGGCTTCCGGGCGGCGATAGAATGCCGCTTTGCGTTCAGCAGCAGTTCCACCGCGCGTCAGGGAAATGGCCAAAGAAATCCACGTCGATTACCGCGTCTTCCAGCAGCAGGACGCTCTCTCTCGCGCAACCGCCGAACATTTCGTGCAGGGCATCCAGTCCGCCGTCGCTGCACGCGGCGTCGCGCGCATCGCCATCTCCGGCGGAGGCAGCCCCAAACCCGTCTTCTCCTTGCTTGCCGATCCGACCCAGCCCTACTGCGCCGCCATCGCGTGGGACCGCCTCTGGATCTTCTGGGTCGATGAGCGCTGCGTCCCGCCCGACCATCCCGACAGCAACTACGGCGAAGCGCGCGACCTTCTCCTCAGCAAAGTTCCCTTGCCACCCGACCGCGCCATCCGCATCGAAGGCGAACTCGATCCTGAAGAAGCTGCCGCTCGCTATGAATCCGCCATTCGCGGGCACTACCGGCTCGAAGGCGCACAAGGGCCCGTGTTCGACGTGATCCAGCTCGGCATGGGCGACGACGGCCACTGCGCCTCGCTCTTTCCCCACACCGACGCGCTCCACGAAGTGATTCGTCTCGCGGTTGCCAATCACGTTCCGCAGCAGAAGCAGAGCTGGCGCGTCACGCTCACGTGGCCGGTCATCAACGCGGCCCGCGACGTTTTCTTTCTCATCGACGGCCCGGCCAAAGCCGATCCGCTCGGCCGCGTGCTCCAGGGTCCTTACGATCCTGAGACCCTCCCTTCACAACTCATTCAGCCGCAAAATGGGCGGCTGCTGTTCCTGCTCGACTCCACTGCCGCGGCGCATTTGCCCACGCCCGCCGCGGACGGCAGCGGAACGCTGGAGATCGCAAGATGATTCTCGCCGGGGACGTAGGCGGCACCAAGGTTCACCTCGCACTGTACAGTTTCGAGCACGCCCAGCTGGTTCACGTTCGCGACGAGCGCTTTCCTGCCCACGAGTACAGCGGTCTTCAGGAAATTGTCCAGCGCTTCCTCGCCGAAAGCTCGAACCCCGAAATCACCGCAGCCTGTTTCGGCGTTCCCGGCCCCGTGCGCGGCGGCCGCCTGCGCCTCACGAACCTTCCCTGGGTGCTCGATGCGCGCGAACTCTCCGCCGGCCTCAACATCACGCATCTCTTCCTCATCAACGATCTTGAAGCCAACGGTTACGGCATCCCGGAACTCACGCCTGACCAAATTCTCACGCTCAATCAGGGCGATCCGGCCGGGGTAGGGAATCGTGCCCTGGTTTCGGCCGGCACCGGCCTCGGCGAAGGCGTCCTCGTGTGGAACGGCAAAACGCACGTGCCCATGGCCTCCGAAGGCGGCCATTCCGACTTCGCCGCGCGCAATCCGCTGGAGATGGAGCTGTTCACCTGGCTAACGCAGAAACTCAACGGGCGAGTGAGCTACGAGCGCGTTATTTCAGGACCCGGGCTGACGAATATCTACACCTTCCTGCGTGATGAAAAGGGGATGGAAGAGCCGGCCTGGCTGACGCAGCGCATGCAGACCGAAGACCCCAACGCCATCATCGGCGAAGCAGGAGAAGCTGGCACGAGCGAACTCTGCTCGAAGGCTCTGGAGATGTTCGCCGCATCGTACGGCGCGGAAGCCGGCAACATGGTGCTGACCGTTCTGGCCACCGGCGGCATGTACATCGGCGGAGGCATCGCGCCCAAAATGCTAAAGACAATGCAGAGCGGCGTTTTCATGCAGGCCTTCGCGGACAAAGGCCGTCTCAGCGAGCTGCTCGTGCATACGCCGGTGCACATCATCCTCGAAAGCCGTGCCGCGCTCATGGGCGCCGCCGCCTACGCCGAAGCCCGCGCTGCCGAGATCAGCGGCAAATCCGTGCGCGCCGCTTCGCGATAGACAGCGCAGTTCCGGATCGACGCCTGGAAACACGTCAACCGATCATGTACAACCGTAGACACAACGCGAGGGCCCCAGCCCCGCGCAACGAGGCTTCGCCAGACCGATGAAGACAAGACAACTCGCCGTTGCTTCCCTCATGACATGCGCCCTGCTCCTCCTGCCCCGCGTCGCCCTGGCTCATGCGCATCTCGTCTCCAGTTCGCCCGCAGCCAACGCCACCGTGCACGGCCCCGACGTCGCCATCGACCTCAAATTCAACTCCCGCGTCGAGACGAAGGGGTCGACCATCACGCTCGTCCTGCCTGGCGGTCTGACCCAGCCTCTCGCGCTCGACAGCCACAGCAACAACGTCAATCTCGACACCCACGCCCACCTCAAGCCCGGCAGCTACACCCTGCGCTGGCAGGCTCTCTCCACCGATGGCCACATCACCCGCGGCGAAATTCCGTTCACCGTTCGCTAGCCCCCTTGATCTGGTTCGTTCGCGACTTCGACCTCCTCTCCCTCATCCTCCGCGCCATCTCCTTCTCTCTTGAAGCGCTGGCCTTCGGTGGAATTTTCTTTCTGCTCTTTGCTGCTCGCCCGGCGCAACTCGCCGATCACGCGCAGCACCACCTGCGCCGCGTCGCCGCCCGCTTCGCCCTGGCGCTCGCTCTTACCCAGGTCGCGCTGCTCGCCACTACCTCGTCGGAGCTGATGGGCAGCGCGGCCCTCAGCCTGCGCGATATCGCCTCAGAACCCTTCTTCCTCGCGGGAGCCGTCTTCACCTGCGCCGCTCTCACATTGTTTTTTCTTCTGCGGATCACCGCGCGCCTCACGCCGTCCATCATCGCCCTCTTCGTGGCGCTCGCCGCCTCCGTCGCCCTCAGCCACGCCGCCTCGCGCATGGATCATCGCCCTCTCCTGCTCGTCCTCACCGCGCTCCACCATCTTGGAATGGCCGCCTGGATCGGCCCGCTACCCTTCCTGCTGATCGCGCTCAAGCGCACCACGGATCCCGGCCTCGCTCGCCGCATGGCCCGCCGTTTCTCCATGATGGCCATCATCGGCGTGGCCGCTCTCATCCTTGCCGGCGCCGGACTCTCCTGGTTCTACGCAGGCTCGTGGCAGGGATTCTACGGAACCTCCTACGGCCTGCTCCTCTCCGCCAAAATCGCGCTGACCGCGCTGATCCTGACCCTCGGCGCTGCCAATTTCATCGCGTTGCGCCAGGTTAACACCGACCCCGCACCGCTGCTCTTCCGCCTGCGCCGCTTCGGCGAAACCGAAATCGGCCTCGGCTTCACCGTTATCCTCGCCGCCGCCTCGCTTACCGCACAGTCGCCCTCCGTCGACGAAACTCCGCAGGACACCCTCACCGCCCACCAGGTCGTCGAGCGCATGCAGTGGCGCCGGCCAAGCTTCCACACGCCCGCTTTCGCGCAACTCGCGCCGCCCACGCCGCTCAGCGTCGCCGTGCGCGAAGCAACGTACACCGGCGGCAGCGCCAGCGACGCCAATGACCGCGCCTGGTCGGAATACAACCACCACTGGGCCGGACTCATCGTCCTCGTCGCCGGCCTTCTCGCTCTCGTCTCGCGTCTGCCGCGCCAAAGCTGGGCGCGCTATTGGCCGCTGCTCTTCCTCGGCCTCTCCATCTTCATTCTCATGCGTGCCGATCCCGAATGCTGGCCGCTCGGCCCGCGTCCCTTCTGGGCCAGCTTCACCGCGCCCGACGTCCTCGAACATCGCCTCTACGCGGTCATCATCGCCGTATTCGCGGTTTTCGAAACCGGCGTCCAGACCGGACGCCTCCGCTCCTCGCGCGCCCGCTACGTCTTTCCCGTCCTCTGCGCGGCCGGCGGAGCGCTGCTGCTCACCCACACCCACGCTCTCGGAGAAGGCAACAGCGAAGTCTTCGCCGAACTCAGCCACACCCCCACGGCCGTCCTCGGCGCCGTCGCCGGATGGGCCCGCTGGCTCGATCTCCGCCTCGACGACTCAACCCCTGCCGAGCCGCCGTCCCGCCAGCGACGCATCGCCGCGTGGATCTGGCCCCTCTGCCTCATGCTCGTTGGGTTCCTCCTCCTGAACTACCGCGAACCCTGACCAGCGGACAAATCTACCTCGGCCCGTGTCACCGTTTTGAGACTTAACGCCAACGCCCTTGCGCGAAGCGCGTACGTCCGTTCGGCCAGGACCGCGAACCTGGTTGGATACTCATCATGATCCTCCGGGTCTTCGATAATGAGAGGGTGAGCGCTGTGCGCAAAGCGGAGCAGACGAACTCCACCCTCCTCACGGAATACCTCGCCTACCTGCGCGTCGAAAAAGGCCTGCGCCCGCTCTCCTGCGAAGCCTACGAGCGCGACCTCCTGCAGTTCTCCGAATTCCTCGAGAGCGAATCCACGACCCTCCTCGCCGCAACCCAGGCCCACATTGCCGGGTTCCTCGCGCATCTCGCCAAACACAGCGTCGAGTCGCGCTCCGCCGCGCGCAAGCTCTCCTGCCTGCGCGGATTCTTTCGCTGGCTCCTCCTCGACAAGTGCATCCACCGCGATCCCACCCTGAACCTCGAATCGCCCTCCACCTGGAAGGTTCTCCCCAAATCGCTCGCCGTCGCCGAAGTCGACTCCATGATGGAGCGCGCCGCGCTTGCCGCCGATCATCCCCTGGCCGACGCCATCGCCCTGCGCGACCGCGCCATCCTTGAGTTGCTCTATGCCGCCGGCCTGCGCGTCTCCGAGCTCACCGGCCTCAGCGTCGCCGACCTCTCCCTCGATGCGGGCCGCGCGCTCGTCCGCGGCAAAGGCGACAAGGAGCGCATCGTGCCCCTCGGCCGCGCCTCCATCGAGTCGCTCGAACAATATCTGAAGAACGCCCGCCCCGCCCTCGAGAAGAAATCTTCGAGCCGCCTCTTCCTCTCCGCCCGCGGCGTGCCCCTCAGCCGCGCCTGGGTCTGGCGCCTCGTCAAGCGCTTCGAACCCAGAGCCAGCCCCCACATGCTGCGCCACAGTTGTGCCACGCACATGGTCGAACGGGGTGCCGATCTCCGTACCGTCCAGATCCTCCTCGGCCACGCCGACATTGCCACAACCCAGGTCTATACCCACCTCGCCCTCGGCCGGCTGAAGGCTGTGCATCGCGAACACCACCCGCGTGCAAAGCGAGTCACGCCATGACGGCCCCGAAGAACACATCGAAACCCAGCCTCGTCCGCCACGTCGACGACTTTCTCGCCATGCTCGCCCACGAGCGCAACGCCAGTCCCCACACCGCCCGCGCCTATCACCGCGAGCTCCACAACTTCGCCAACTTCGTCGTCGGCAAACTCGGCGCCAGCTACGCCCCGAAACGCATCGAGCACCAGCACATCCGCGCGTATCTCGCCGATCTCTACAACCGCGGCCTCTCCAAAGCCTCCGTCGCCCGCGCTCTGGCCGCCATCCGTTCCTGGTTCAAATGGCTCGCCCGCCAGGGCCTTGTCGAACAGAGCCCCGCCGCCCTCGTCGCCACGCCGAAGCTCCCGAAGCATTTGCCCCGCGTCCCCACCATCGAGGAGATGAACCGCGTCGTCGAAAACGCTGCCGACGATTCCGCCGCCTGGCCCGAGCGCGACCGTGTCATCTTCGAACTCCTCTACGGTTGCGGCATCCGCAATGCCGAACTCGTCGGCATCGACCTCGCCGACATCCACTGGGCCAACGAAGCCATCCTCGTCCGGGGCAAGGGCCGCAAGGAGCGCTACGTACCCCTCGGCGACGCTGCAGCCCAGGCCCTCCGCGCGTACCTGCCCCTGCGCGAGCAAAAGCTCGCCGCCGCCCAAAAATCGTCACCGGCACTGTTACTCAATCTGCGCCTCCGCGGCAACGCCCGCCTCACCACGCGCAGCGTCGGCCGTATCGTCAAGCACATCGCCCTCGCCCATGGCCTGCCCGCCGATGTACACCCCCACACGCTGCGCCACGCCTTCGGCACCCACATGCTCGAAGAGGGCGCCGACCTGCGTGCCATCCAGGAACTCCTCGGCCACGAGCGGCTCTCGACCACCCAGCGCTATACCCAGCTCACCGTCGGCCAGGTCGCCGAGGTCTACGACCGCACCCATCCAAGAGCCAAGTAAGGCACCAACGTGCAGGCGAATAGAAGACGAAAGGGGCAGTAATCGCCCCGATTCCTCTGTCACTTTTCATTTTTCGCACCCATTTTCGGTGCGATATCCTTTGGTTCCCTATGGCTTCAACCGTCTGGAAGGGCTACATCTCGTTCGGTCTGATCTCGGTGCCGATCCGCCTCTTCGTCGCGGCGCGCGAGACTCACATCAGCTTCAATCAGATTCACCAGGTGTGCGGCTCGCGCATCAAGCAGCAGACGTACTGCCCCACCTGCAACCGCGTCGTCGAACGCAGCGAGCTCGTCAAGGGCTATCCCGTCGACAAGGAAAACTACGTCATCGTTTCGAGCGAAGAGATGAAGTCCCTCGAAGCGCAGTCCTCCGAAACGATGGAGATCCTGCAGTTCGTCAAGCTGCCCGACGTCGACCCCCTTTACTACCAGACCTCCTACTTCACCGTCGCTGAAGACCCCGGCCGCAAAGCCTATTCGCTCATCCACAAAGGCATGCAGGATCTCAAGCTCGGCGCCATCGCCAAAATCACGCTCCACCAGCGCGAGCAGATCGTCATGATCCGCCCCTTCGAGAAGGGCCTCGTCCTCCACACGCTTTATTACCCCGAAGAGATTCGCGCCGTCGCCGAATACGACAACCAGCCCGAAGTCGAAACGCAGAAGGCCGAAGTCGAGCTAGCCGAGCAGTTCATGAAGCAGCTCACCGCCGAATTCCATCCCGAAAAACTCAAAGACGAATACACCAGCCGTGTCGAGCAGCTCATCGAGAGCAAGCAGGGCCACGCCGAAACCCCAGGCAAGCTGCCAAAGAAGAAGCTCGCGCCGGTCATCGACCTCATGGAGGCGCTCCGCAAGAGCATGGGCCAGGCATCTCCTTCTTCTCCCGCTCCCAAGCCGGAGAAAGACGAGAAGAAGCCGCCGCAGCGCGTGACAGCAAAGAAGAAAAAGGCTGTCGGCTAGGCCGCTGTCGCAGGCGCTCACCGCATCATTGTGTCAGCGCGATGGCGATCGCCGTCGCCACCTCCATCGCATCCCGTCCCTGCACCGCGATCCTCTTGGTGCGTGCATTTTCTCCGCTCGCAATCGCAATCGCCGAGCGCGCCACTCCCAGCAGCTCCGCCAGAAACTCGATCAGCGCCGCGTTCGCGCGTCCCTCCACCGGCGGAGCCTGCAGCGCAATCTTCACCGCCGCATCAGCGCCGTAGCCGATCACGCCCACAATCGCCGTACGGCTCGCGCGCGGCGCCACGCGCACCAGAA
>PMAM01000249.1 GCA_003152595.1 Acidobacterium sp. | reverse complement strand
GGAGGTCACTTCCGTCCTGGCCGTCGTTCCCGATGCAGGAAAGTGATGGCTCGAATTAGAACCGCCTCATCGTTACGAGCGGCTGCTCCGATGCACAGGATGTATGAGAAACCTGTGCAGAGGGCCCGTGTTGATGGCGTTGTTCTGCTCCAGTTGCCTTGGCCAGCAGATGGCGCTGCTGAATGCGCCGGAACCCGCGGCTGGATCCTCGTCGAGCCTGATGGCAGCGGGGGAGCCGGTCTTGCCGTCGAGTTTGGCGGGAGCTTCGGGGTCGGCGATTATGCCGGTGGCGCGAAGGCCGGTGGCAGAGGGGCGCGAAGGGTTGGCGCCCACGGACTGGGCGCTGCTGGGGGCGGGAGCGACGCTGCGCTTCCTCGATTACAAGTCGACGGTGAAGGCGATGTCGGACCCGGCGAACTTCCGCGAGGTGGAACTGCCGAACGCGCTGGTTCACTGCCGGCCAGGGCTGGGGGCATTTGAAGCGAGCACGGTGGTGGGGAACTACTATGCTTACCGCTTCTTCGTCGAGCATCGGCACCGCAAGCTGGCGCGATGGGGGCAGGCGATCAATCTGGCGGCGGTTGGCTGGACGGTGGGACGGAATTATTACGAGCTGAATGAGTACTGGCCGCGGCAGAACACGCTACGGACTGCGACGGGGCAGCAGTAAACAGAATCGCTGGCAGCCCTCGAACCGGATGCCCGGAGATTTGGGCTGCTCGATCATCGCGGGCGGAAGCCGGGTGGGAACTCGAGTGAGCTACACTGGCCGCCTATGCATGCACATGCTGATGGTTTGAGGCGGAGCCGCGGGTGCGACTGTCCGATCTTGCTGTTCATGGTTGCAGCGGTCGTTGCGAGTCTGACGCCGGCACTGGCAGCGCAGGTTCTCTCGAGCTTCCCTTCTGTCGCGGTTCATGCGGATCGCACCGTCACGTTCCGGTATCGCGATCCGGGCGCGGCGGCGGTGTTGTGCTCGGTGGAGAACGTGCCAAAGCCGCTGGAGATGAAGAAGGACGCCGAGGGTATCTGGACGGCGGAGACAGCGCCGCTGCCGCCGGGCATCTATCGCTATCACTTCGAGATCGACGGCATCTCGTTTCTCGATCCTGCGAACCCGTGGATTTCAAATTCGCAGATACGGCCAGCGAATATGCTCGAGATTCCGGGCGACGGACCGCAGCTCTGGGATGCCACCGATGTGCCGCACGGTGAGGTTCACCTCCACTTCTACACGACCCACGTGGTGCAGGGCCTGCCGCAGAACCAAAGCGACTACTGGGTCTACACGCCGCCACACTACGACCCCGGCAAGGCGTACCCGGTGCTGTACCTGCTGCACGGCTGGACGGACAACGCGTATGGATGGCTCTACAACGGGCGCGCGAATGTCATCCTCGACAACCTGCTCGCGCAGGGGCGGATCAAGCCGATGATCGTGGTGATGCCGCTGGGCTACGGGGATCTCGGCTTCATCCACAGCAGGATTGATGTGTGGCAGGATCCGCCGAGCATCGATCACAACACCGAGCTGTACACGCGCGCCTTTCTCACTGAGGTGATGCCGCGCGTGGAGGCCGAATACAACCTCTCGAAGGACCGCAACGATCATGCGATAGCCGGGCTCTCGATGGGCGGCCTCGAAGCCGTCACCATCGGCCTCGCGCACTCGGACTACTTCGGATCGGTGATTGGGCTGAGCGCGGCGGTGCAGAAGCTCGATTTCGCGAAGCAATTCGCGGGACTCGATGCGAAGGCGGCGAATCTGGACCTGTTGTGGATCGCATGCGGGACGGGCGACGACCTGATCGGTCCGAACCGGAAGCTCGTGACGTTTCTTAAAGAGAAGCAGATGCCGGTAACGGCGATCGAGACGCCGGGGATGCACACGTGGCTGGTGTGGCGGGATAATCTGATCCACTTTGCGCCGCTGCTGTTTCAGGGGCGGCCATAGTGGGGGCGCTCCTCCTCTGCCGGGTGAAGACCTGAAGCCGATCCCCCTACGGCGCGACGCAGGCGAAGTTCGCAGCATCGTTCGCGTCGCCGGAGCCGGAGTAGTGAGCCACCTTCGGCCAGGCGCAGAGTGGGCGCGTGAAGTCCACCTGCATGGCGCCATTCTTGCCTGCGCTGTACTTCGTTGCGATCACGTTCTCGTCGGGTGAACCCCTCTCGACCCAGTTCTGGAGCGAGTCGAAGAGGCCGTATTTGGACCCCTTCGCGGTGGGGGCGCCAAACGGTCCGAATGCAGTTGCGCCGGGACCGCCCGTGCAGTGCTCCATGCCGGGAATCATGTAGAGACGAGCAAAGGAGGCGACCTTGTCGTCGCCCATCTGCTTCTGCACCGTTCCGAAGTAGTTGACGGTGTTTTCGGGTGCGATCGCGGGATCGTTCCAGCCGTGATAGAGGATGAGCTTTCCGCCGCGCGCTGCAAAGGCGCTCAGGTCGGGATTGGTGGCATCGAGGTCGGCGGCTTGCTTCTCTTTGGACTGTTGCCACAGCTCGTCCACGCTCGTCGCGAGCACATTGGCTTTCGGATCGCCGGTGACCATGTAGCGAAAGTAGTTCTGCACAAACTGGGAAGAAATCGAGGCTCCGGGATCTTCTCCGACGACCCACTCTTTCCAGCCCGTCTCGTCTCCCATGGTGAAGCCGGGAAAGATGAGCTGGCCGTGGCTGTCCTTGATGCCCGCATAAAGCGCTTTCGCTGCGTCGATCTGCGGCTGCGTCAGGCAATCCGCTGCGTCGCCGTTTTTGCAGAGGAGGACCTGGGGATCGAACTGGCACTTCGCCGGATCGCCGATGACACCGTCCTTTGCGCCGTCGAGCGCGTCGCAGGCGGCCAGCGAAGCGCGCTGCATGGCAGCCAGTTTTCCATCGGGAATATACGCTTTGGGATCGTTCATCAGGACCTGCATGACGCCCGCGCCGTCGGTCAGCAACGCGGTCCAGGAGTTGGCTGGCGCCCCGGCGAGAATGCCGCCGTAGTCGCCGGGAAACCGCTGGGCTTCCATTAGCCCTTCACGACCACCATCGGAGCAGCCGTCGTAATAGGATTTGTCGGCGGGCTTGCCGTAGTACGTGTTCAGGATCTGCTTTGTGGTCTCGGCGGTCAGGTGGAGCGCGCGCCACCCGAAGTCCTTCACTTTTTCCGGGTGTCCCCAGGCAAACGTGGCGTCGGTGTTCTCCGCTTCATGGCCGGCATCGGTGCCGGAGACGGCAAACCCGCGCTGCAGATAAGCCGCCATCTGCGGGTAATAGATGGCTCCGGCAAAGCCGCCGTTTCCGGTGCCGAGCACCCGGCCGTTCCAGCCCTGCGCCGGGAGCCACACTTCGAATTGAATATCAGAGTCGCTGGTCGGGTGCAGCTCACCAGCGATGCGGAAGAAGGCGGGGAGACTCGCTAGAGAAACGCCCGCATCGGGGATGTCGAGCGTGCCGGAGGTGACCGCCTCGGCAAGCGTGATGTGAGTGCCGGTGAGCTGTACATTTTTGAGGCTCGCGCAATCGGCGGCGAACAGGAGCGGAGAAAATCCAGCAAGCAGAAGGACCAACCCACGACGGATCCGGGGCAAGGAACGACTCCTGACTTCGAACATTGGCACAAAGGCCTCCGTGAAAGCGCTGTGCGGGGGTTTCGCCAGCGTATCGCGACTGTCGTGTGGTGGTCCAGCGGTGATTTGTGTGTCCGACGACGCCCGCGTCACCAGCCCATTTGGCGCTCGCGTTCCTCAATGAGCGCGCTGTAGTTGTTCATGCGCTCGGGACGGCGGCGGCGGGGCGCGGGCAGAATCGCGGCGAGGCGAGCGGCCTGGTCGGAGTCGAGGTTATGCGGCGCGGTCTTGTAATAGTAGTGCGACGCCGCGTCCGCTCCGTAAACACCAGGTCCCCATTCAACTTCGTTGAGGTAGAGCTCGAGGATGCGCTGCTTGCCAAGGACCAATTCAGCGACAGGAACCAGACTGGCCTCGGCGCCCTTGCGGAGGAAAGAGCGCTCAGTTCCGAAGAACAGGTTCTTGACCAGCTGCTGCGTCAGNNCCGTGGTGCTGGTAGAAGCGCGCGTCCTCGGCGGCGATCACGGCGTGCTGCAGGTTAGGCGAGATTTGGCGCAGCGGGATGAATTCGTAGCGCGCGTGATACGGCTTGTTACTGATCCACGCCTCGAACCGGCGCTCGATGTGGACCGCGGTCGTCGGCGGGTCGATCCAGCGGAAGGCTACGACCGTGAGCGCGCCCAGCGTCCACAGGCCGACGACGGCGAGGGCCATCCATATAAGGAGCGATCGGAGGAGGCTCCTGCGACGCGAGGCTCTGGGTCGTGGGGATCGTCTTGCGAGCACACTTCAGAATAACGGTGGTCGATCGGCTGGCAATGGAGAAGGTTGCGGCCGGTAACAGCGAAGTGCTGGCTGCCTGCCCGGCACGGCCCTTACGAATCCGACAACCGCCCTGGCGCGGGCCGGAGAGGTGGGATTCCGGCCTCGCGCGTGACGGAGAGTGCATCGAACCGCGGCGCCGAAGGTGCGCCGGGGGTGCAACAGTGGGCTACATGAGATGCTGCAGAGCATCCCAAACGTAGACGCCCAGAATACCAACGGTAAGAACGCAGGTAGCACCGGTGACGACCCGGATGAGTGGCTGAATCTTGTTAACCTTGGCCAGAAGCTCCTCCTGCTCCTTTTTCTGGTGATTGGCGGACTCGTCGAGGAAAATCTGGTCTTCTTCGTAACGGGTGAGATTGGAGCGGTAGACCAACAGGACGAGCAGGATAGTAATGACTGCCGCCCAAACGATCCAAACAACAGGCATGAAGCTCATGATGGAGCTCATAGGCGCCTCGGGGGGTGAGTTCCGCGTCGGGAGCGGAGAGGCGGCGAACTCGAGAGAGGCGCCGGTAAAGAGCAAGACCGGCTGCAACCGAGAGCGCGTCGACCAACCGAGCCTCGAAACGGTTGAGCCGGCTCCTGGTGCCTGGCGGGTCCGGAAAACCCTGGCAGTCCGGGCTCGGAGGGCATAAGGGGCCGTCCGGAGAAGAATGTTAGCGCTGTTGGCATCCTGTTGGCGAGGGAAATTTTGTGGCCGGATCGTTACCACTTGGCAACTCTTCGCGAATCAGGGGATTCCATGCAGATGCGAGGGGTAGAGAAGATGCGGGAACCCAGGTGGACAGACGTGGCGATTCGAATGGTGGCGGCGGCGGCATTGTGCGCGACGCTGCTGTGGGTGGCAGGTTGCAACTGGAACGGCAAGCCGGAGTCGGACCGGCAGATCCAGCAGCAGGCGCAGCAGACGACCGAAAAGGCGAAGGTGGATGCGCAGAAAGCCGCGGCGCAGGCGCGGGTGGCGGCTGCGGAGGCCGAGCGCGAGGCGCACGATGTGGCCGCCGGGGTGAGGGCGGGGCTGCATAACGGCAAAGGCGCTGTGGATCTGAACTCGGCGAGCCGCGCGGACCTGGAGACGCTGCCGGGAGTGACGGCGACGACGGCGCGGCGCATCGAGGCGCATCGGCCGTACGACACGACGCACGATCTGGTGAAGAAGGGCGTGGTGAGCGAGG
Source organism: Acidobacterium sp. (assembly GCA_003152595.1). GTDB lineage: Bacteria > Acidobacteriota > Terriglobia > Terriglobales > Acidobacteriaceae > Palsa-343. Next base: position 1,420 of record PMAM01000249.1, on the reverse strand, counting down.
ACGAGTACGGGCGGATCGCGGGGAATGTGGTGGTGAAGTGACGCAGGGTTCAGAGCACAGAGCTCAGGGCACAGAATTCCGCAGCGCGCGGCAGTAGACTCGATTCGATGAGTGCATCGGGTTCTGCGAAGAAGTGGGTATGCGTGTTTTGCGCCTCGGCTGCGGGCGCGTCTCCTGTCTATATAGAAGCTGCTCACGAGTTGGGGCGGTGGATCGCCGAGCGCGGCTATGGCCTTGTGTATGGCGGCGCGACGGTGGGCGCGATGGGCGCTGTGGCCGATGCGGCTCTGGCGGCCGGCGGCGAGGTGGTCGGCGTGATTCCGGATGTGATCCGGGAGCGGGAGATCGATCACAAGGGGCTCACGGAACTGCGCGTTGTGCATACGATGCACGAGCGCAAGGCCATGCTCGCGGAGCGGGCCGACGCGTTTGTGGCGCTGCCGGGCGGATACGGCACGATGGATGAGTTCATCGAGATCGTGACGTGGGCGCAGCTGAAGATCCATGCCAAGCCGTGCGTGCTGGTCAACGTGCATGGCTTCTGGGACGGGCTGCTCGCGTTTCTCGATCAGTGCGTCGCCGATGGATTCATCCTGGCGGAGAATCGCGGGCTGGTGCAGGTGGCGCGGGATCCGGAGGAGGCGCTGGCGATCGTCGAGCGGACGTGGCGCGAGCAGGCGGAGGTTCCGGCGCACGACGAGCGGCTGGACGCCGTGGTGCGGTGAACTCGCGGTCAGCTAAGGTCCGGTGAGCGGAGAATCGGTCAACTAAGTTCCGGTCGGCGAAGAGGCGGTCACCGGATACACGTATCGGGTGCGAGGTCTGAGGCGGCAAGCTGTGGCCGGTGGACTGTAGCGTCAGCTACGAAGGTGTCGGTGGTCAGCGGTCGCGGGCGGTTGGAGCCGGTGGTGACCCTGAGCGTGCCGCAGGACCTGTACACGAAGGCGACGATACGGGTCGTACTCGGCCCCGTCCTACTCCTCGTCGGGGAGTAGCGGGGGCGGCCGGAGCAGCGGCGGCGGGTCCGGCAGCAGCGCAAGGCCGCGCTGGTCGCCAGCCGGTTCGTCCGTGTCGTACACGCCTGCCGATGTGCGGGCACTCACGCCGGTCCGCCGGAGCGTCGAGGAGCGAGCGCCTCTGCCTGACCGTCGGGACGTCTTTCTCTGCCATGCCTGGGACGACCGGGGAGGGGCCGCCAAGGAGCTGCACGATCTGCTCGAGTCACGCGGTTTTTTCAATGTCAACTGTTGCGTACAGGTCAATGCGCTCATGGAGGCGCTTTTCACGAGTCGTGTCTGGTGGCTTGTCACGGCCGGTCTGAGAGGCGCAGGCGCTGCGGGATCCAGGGTGAGTTCGCTGCGGGTGGAACCGGGGGAGATGGGCTCACGCCCGCAAAGCGGTAGTGGGTCAGTTTGGTTTT
>PMAM01000197.1:15096-20168 GCA_003152595.1 Acidobacterium sp. | reverse complement strand
GCGGTTGGCGATGAGATTCTGCTGAACCGTCAGAATCTTTCGCAGCTGGGTCCGATTTGCGGCACCTCCAGCGGGCAGGCTCTGCAGGCGATGCTGGCAGCTCTCAACGTCGAGAACATCAGCTACGATCTGTCGCAGTCGGTCCTGAACGTTTCGCAGTTTCAGACCAACGAGAGCGGTACGTGGGCGGAGAATGCCGGCGAACTGGCGGCATCGGTTCGCAGCGCTTATCGGCTGATGAATGGCATACTCACCCTGCTGCCCGTGGGCAGCATCACGCATACGCTCAGCGAATCCGATGGCTCACTCTCGCTGAGCGGTCTCGAAATGTCGATGATCAAGGGCCTCGCCAACGACGTAACGGTTTGCGGGGAAGCAGAGCCCTGCGTTTATGTGACCGAGTTTTTTCAAGGCGACGGTACAACGGTCCTGTTCGATCTGAGCGAAAAGCCCTGGATGCCTCCGCCGTCGAAATCGAAACCGCTGACGGACAGTTTTCAGGGTCCGACGATCGATTCGCGGATCTGGAATGTGGACGATCCAGGCGCTGCCTTCACTTTGACTTCGGCCGGTTTGACCTGTGGCGGCGGCGGCAGCATTATCGGCGCCACCGTACTCTCCGCCATCGCCAATCTGGAGCTGGGGGGCGGACTGGTTGTCGAAGCCGGCGGCGTGCAGTTCGGCCAGAATACTTCGGGCATCATCAACGGCTTCTTCAACGCGGGTCAGGCCAGCGTGATCACCTGCATTGCGGGCTTTCTGATTGGCCAGACCAACGGAGCGACAACCATCTCGCCTCTGGTCAACGGCGTCGTTGCCGGCAGCACCTTCAATCCGGTTGCCGGGCATTTGTATACGTTGCGGTTACGATTCTGTTCCAGCGAAGTGCAGCGGGTTCTGCAGGCCTACTATGCAGTCGATACCAACAACGGTCTGGAGCGGTTCGGCGCGGAACTGCTTGCCGCCACGGCGAGCATCGTCTTCGAAGTCCAGGACACCACCAACGGTATCGCAGGCGCGCCGGTGGTGCTCTACTCGGGCAGCTTCACCGCGACTCCGGCGCCATGGTGCCTCTTTGCTCCACTAGCGGCCGGATATCTGCAGTGCAGCCTGGGCTATGTGACGGTGGAACAACAGGGACCGATCTGGATAACGAGCACACCGGCCAACGGCACGCCGGTGGTGCGCAGGGCTGGAACGACAGCGCAGGGCGCGGACTGCACGATCGGCCGCAGCGGCAGGCTGCAGTTCTATCCAGCAAGCACACCTCTGGCGGGCGATCTGATCGCGGTTTCTTACCGGACGAGCCAGCGTTCGGTGGCGCGTCTGGCCAACGCGAGCAGCATCGCCGCGGAAAGCAATGGAGGCACCCTGCCGGGAACTGCCTGCTGGATGGGAACGGTCACGCGGCCGGCTCCACGCAGTTCCGCCGACTGCGAAAACGCCGCCAGCGCGATCCTCGCCGTTTCGACGAGCCGGGCCGCGGCCTGGAAAGGAAAGTACACGGAGTGGAATGTAGATCAGCAGGGCGATGTGTGGCCTGGAGATCTGCTCGCGGTTACATCGACGTCCGCCGGCCTCAACACGAGTCTGGTTGTTCGCGAAGTGCAGATCGATACGTTGAGTGGCACGTCGGCCCGGACGAAGTACGGGATTTCTTTCGCGAATGACTGGGCAGACGAGATTGCGATTCAAACATCGTCCGCCGTGCCTGCGGATGCGTGGCTGCCGCAGGAGCCCGAGATCACCGCGCCTCTTGCGAACCTGAACTCCCTGGCCGTCACATCCGTTACCGGCAGCACGATCCAGATCGCCGCGGGTGCGACGGCGCCTGCGGGCGGCGGCTTCGAAGTTCGCCGCCGAGACTGGTCGTTCACGCCGGGCCCGGGACCCGATCTGGTCCTGCGCTCGCCGGTACCGAACTTCACCATTCCGAGGCAATCCACGATGGAGCGCTACTACATCCGCATGTATGACGGATCGACACCGCCGAACTACTCGCGCTTCTCGAACGCCGTATTCGTAAATCTGCCGCTGACAACTTCGTGAGACATCCGCTGATCGCAGGACTTCGGGGATTCCGCAAAGCGCGGGGCCCATCAGGACACAGGAAAGGAAACATGACAGACTTTGAGGCACAGGTGCTGGCCGATCTTTCAGTTCTCAAGAACCAGATGGTCACACTGGTCGGCGACGGCAATTCGGGGCGCATCGGCTCCATCGAGCAGCGTGTGACCCAGCATGAAGAGCGCTTTCAGAGCGCGCGCGGGTTCGCCATCGCCATCGGCGGCCTGGTCACGCTCATTCAGTTCGTCCTGGATTTTCTGCGGCGAAAGTGACGCGCCTGGGAGATGCGCAGCGGGATGCTCTAGAATCGACCTCGATGAAGGAGAAACCACTGGTCGGCGTTGTGATGGGGTCGAAAAGCGACTATGAGACGCTCGCGCCGGCTGTCGAAATTCTGCGTGAGTTTGCAGTGCCGCATGAAGCGCGCGTGGTGTCGGCGCACCGTACGCCCGACCTGCTGTTCGAGTATGCGTCGCAAGCGGAGTCGCGCGGTCTGCGGGTCATCATCGCGGGAGCGGGTGGAGCGGCGCATTTGCCCGGCATGCTGGCGTCGAAGACGCTGGTGCCAGTGCTGGGGGTGCCCATTCCCGCGACCATGCTGCAAGGGGTCGATTCCCTGCTCTCCATCGTGCAGATGCCGAAGGGCGTGCCAGTGGGGACGCTGGCCATCGGGCGACCTGGCGCTGCAAATGCCGCGCTGCTGGCTGTGGAGATTCTTGCCACGACCGACGCCGATCTGCGCGAGCGGCTGCGCGCATGGCGTGAGGCCCGCACGAAAGAAGTTCTCGCGCAGGGTCTGCCGGAATGACTGCAATCCTTCCTGGCGCAACGATCGGCATTCTCGGCGGCGGCCAGCTTGGGCGCATGGTGGCGATGGCAGCGCGGTCCCTCGGCTATCGGGTTCAGGTGATGGACCCCGATCCTTCGTGCCCGGCGCGGTTTGTCGTGGATGCGTGTTTCGAAGGCGGGTGGGACGACGCACGCGCGGCGGCCAATCTGGCGCGAGGGTCCGATGTGGTCACGCTCGAGATCGAACAGATCGCCATCGAGTCGCTGGAGGCAGCGGCGAAGTACGCGCCGGTCCGGCCGTCGGCGGAGTTGCTGCACGTGATCCAGAACCGCATCCGGCAGAGGCAGTGGCTGCGCGAGCGCGGATTTCCACTGGGGCCGTGGCATCCGGCACGATCGGAACAGGATTTGGTCGAGGCCGTGGCGGCTCTGGGCGGCCGCTGTTATGTCAAGAGCGCGCATGGCGGATACGACGGACGCAGCCAGGTGAAGCTCGGCTTCGGCGATGACACAACCGCTGCTGATGCGTGGCGACTGCTGGGACAACAGCCCTGCGTGGTGGAGCAGGCGCAGGAGCTGGATAGCGAGATTTCGGTGATGGTGGCGCGTTCGCCGCGCGGCGAAACGAAGAGTTTCCCCTCGGCGACCAACCATCACGAGCGGCAAATTCTGGTGTGGAGTGTGATTCCTTCACTCATCTCCGCGGAGATCGAGGCGCGCGCGCAGAAGCTCGCTTGCGAGATCGCTGACTCGTTTACGCTGGAAGGCCTGCTTGCGGTTGAGATGTTCCTGACGAAAGAGGGCGAGCTGCTGGTGAACGAGTTGGCCCCGCGTCCGCACAACAGCTATCACGCCAGCGAGCGCGCGTGCGTGACGAGCCAGTTCGAACAGGATGTGCGCGCGGTTTGCGACCTGCCGCTGGGCGATGTGAGCGTCGTGCAGCCGGCGGCGATTGCGAATTTGCTGGGCGATCTGTGGCTCGACCATTCGCCGCACTTCGACCGCGCACTGGCGGTTCCCGGCGTGCGGATGCATCTTTACGAGAAGCACCAGCCGCGCAAAGGCCGGAAGATGGGGCACCTTTCGGCGGTGGGACGCACGCCAGAGGAAGCCGTGGCGCGGGTGCTGGAGGCGCAGACGCTTCTGTAGGACTGGCCGTCCAGGCAGAAGCGCTTCGCGCAAACCGGGAAATGGGATCGCGGCCTGAATTATTCCAGTGGTTCCCCGTCCGTCAGTCCTCAGCCGATATCTTCGTTCCAGCCTTCGAGATACTTCTTCACCTCAGCCATGAACTTGCCGGCGTCGGCGCCGTCGATCGTGCGGTGATCGAAGCCGAGCGTGAGGTGGAGGAAGTTGCGGATGGCGATGGAGTCGGTGCCATCCGCACCGGTGACGACCGCCGGCTCCTTGAATAACCCGCCGACCCCGAGGATCGCGCTCTCCGGTTGATTGATGATCGGCATGCCGAACTGCTCGCCGAAGATGCCCGGATTGGTGATCGTGAAAGTGCCTGATCCCACCTCTTCGGGCTTAAGCTTCTTGCCGCGCGCGCGTTCGGCCAGGTCAGCGATGGCGCGGGCAATGCCGAGGAAGTTCTTCTCCTCGGCTTCCTTGATGACCGGCACGATCAGGCCCCACTCCAGCGCAACGGCGATGCCGATGTTGATGTGCTGGTGGTAGCGGATCGCATCGCCTTCCATCGACGCATTGACGATCGGCATTTTGCGCAGCGTCGCGATGACCGCGCGCGTGATGAAGGGCATGTAGGTCAGCTTCACGCCGTTGCGCTGCTCGTATTTGCTCTTTTCCTTCTCGCGGAGCTTGACGATGCGCGTGAAGTCGATCTTGAAGACGGTGTGTACGTGCGGGCTGGTGCGCTTCGACTCCACCATGCGTTGCGCGATGATCGAGCGCATGCGGGTCAGCGGAACGAGTTCGCCGGGGGCAGGAGTGACGGCGGGAGCCGCGGCGGGCCTGGCTGTGGCCGCCGGTGCCGCAGTCGAAACCGGAGCGGGCGCAGGTGCGCCGCCTTTTTCGATGTACGCCAGGATGTCTTCCTTCGTGACGCGTCCGCCGGCTCCGGTCCCTTGCACGGCGCTCAGGTTGATGTTGTGCTCGCGAGCGATCTTGCGGACGAGCGGCGAGGAGCGCACGTGCTCGGCTTCCTCCGTCGAGACAGGCTGCGCCGCAGGAGCACTGACACTCGGGGCAGGAGC
>PMAM01000197.1:14956-15086 GCA_003152595.1 Acidobacterium sp. | reverse complement strand
GGAATCTCGGCGTCCACTTTGTCGGTGGAGATTTCAAAGAGCGGCTCGTCGCGCTGGACGGTATCCCCGACGTTCTTCAGCCATTTGGTGATGGTGCCTTCGAAGATGGACTCGCCCATCTGCGGCATGA
>PMAM01000197.1:0-14948 GCA_003152595.1 Acidobacterium sp. | reverse complement strand
GCGGGCGCGGTGGCAGCGGCGGAAGCTCCGTCGCCGATGATGCCAACCACGGCATTCACCTGCACGGTCGAGCCTTCCTGGGCGCGGATTTCCGTCAGCACGCCGGCGGCGGGCGATGGGATTTCGGCGTCGACTTTGTCCGTGGAGATTTCGAAGAGCGGCTCGTCGCGCAGCACGGTGTCGCCCGGCTTCTTGAGCCACTTCGTGATCGTGCCCTCGAAAATCGACTCGCCCATCTGGGGCATCAGGACTTCAGTTGGCATGGGTATTTCTCTCCGCTACGGACAAGGCTTGAGGGGTGCAGCTCGGCTGCAACAACAACTTCGGCGCAAAGGTCGATTATAAATCCGCATTTGCACCGACTGCGCTGCTGGCCTCTGCGAGCTCCGGCAACAAATCCTGCGGCGACTCGATCCAGAGGACCTGCGACTGGAACACATGCCCGAACTGCCGTGCGACAGCGTTGCGTACTGCCTCCATCGACGGCGGAGGATCGACCTCGCGCTCCAGACTGGTGACTTCGCGATCCGCGATGCCGCAGGGAACGATGAGTTGGAAGTCACGAAGGTCCGGGTTCACGTTGAACGCGAAACCGTGCGAGGTGATCCCGCGAGAGATGTGGACGCCGATCGCGGCGATCTTCTTTTCCTGGATCGATCCTCCCGCCATCGTCCAGACGCCGGTGCGGCCTGCGATGCGCGTGGTCTTCACGCCGAAGTCGCCGCAGGCTCGGATGAGCGCCTCTTCGATCTTCCGCACAAAATCAACCGCACCGAGTCGTGGCGTAAAGCTGCGCAGATCGATGATTGGATAGCCGACCAGCTGACCGGGGCCGTGATACGTGACGTCGCCGCCACGGTTGATCTCGTGCACTTCGACACCGCGATACGCGAGAAACTCGTCGCTCGCGAGGATGTTGGCGCGGCTGGAATTACGGCCCAGCGTGAGGACAGGCGGATGCTCCAGGAGGACGAGGGTGTTGCCGATGCGGTTTTCGTAACGCGCCTCGACGAGCGCCTTCTGCAGGGCGAGGCCTTCAGCGTAAGGAACGCGGTCGAACTGGAGGAGGTTGAGGATCATCTCCGATCCATTTGTAACGATGACTGCTACTAGACGTTGATCGCCATCCCCTCGACAGCGCCGAAGCCATCGAGCATCGCTTCCGCCAGCGTGGGGTGGGCGTGAATCGTGAACATCATTTCGTCCACCGTCGCCTCGAGTTCGATGGCCGTTACGGCTTCCGCAATCAACTCCGTCGCCTGGGGACCGATGATGTGGACGCCGAGGATCTCTTCGTACTTCGAGTCGGCGACGACCTTCACGAAGCCTTCATGCGAGCCGACGATCGAGGCCTTCGAATTCGCCGAGAAGGGGAACTTGCCGATCTTGACCGTGTAGCCCTTCTCTTTGGCCTGAGCTTCGGTGAGGCCTACGCTGCCGATCTGCGGTTCGGTATAAGTGCAGGCCGGGATACGATCGCGCCGGATGGCCCGTGCGTACTTGCCGGCGATCTTCGCGGCGACCACCATGCCGGCCATGGCGCCTACATGCGCCAGTTGCGGCAGGCCGGCGACGATGTCGCCGATGGCGTAGATGCCGGGCTCGTCGGTCTGCATCCACTCGTTCACCTTAATGAATCCGCGCTCAGGCTTGATTTTCGTCGTCTCGAGACCGATGCCTTCAGTGCGAGGCGCGCGGCCCACGGCGACCAGAACTTTTTCGGCTTCCTTCTCGACCTTCTTGCCATCGGAGGCCGTGAAGGTCACTTTCGCGCCGGTCTTTGTCTTCTCGACGGTCTCNNTCGATGATGCTGATCTCGGAGCCGAAGCTGCGGAAGATTGACCCAAACTCCACGCCCACAGCGCCGGCACCGATGATGGCCAACGATTTCGGGATCTGCTTGAGCGACAGAATCTCGATGTTGGTCAGGATGGTGTCGTCGGGCTTGAGCCCCGGCAGCATCTTCGCGTCGGAGCCGGTCGCCAGGATGACGTTTTTGGCCTGGACGCTCGATGCGCCTTTGCCTTCGACCGCAACCGTCAGCACGCCGTTCTTTGCCGGGCCCGTGAGCTTGCCGAACCCCGGAACCATGGTGACCTTGTTCTTCCGCATCAGGAAGTCCAGGCCTTTGACGTGCTTCGTGACGATTTGGTTCTTGCGGTCGAGGACGGTTTGCCAGTTGATCTGACCCTCGCCCAGGCCTTCGATGCCGTACTCCTTCGCGTGCTTCAGGTGATCGTAGACCTCGGCATTAAAGAGCAGCGACTTGGTGGGGATGCAGCCCACGTGCAGGCAGGTGCCGCCCAGCTTCTCGGACTTCTCGATCAGCGCGACCTTCAGGCCGTATTGTCCGGCGCGGATCGCGGCTGTGTATCCGGCGGGCCCGCCGCCGAGGATGGCTACGTCGTAAATCGTATCTGCCAAGGAAGACTCCGTTCGGGGGTGTCGAGGCCGTCATTCATGCCCAGGCCCCAAAAATTCAATTGTACGCAGGGGCTCCGGGATGCAATATGCCGGAGTGTCACTGCAGGATTCCGGGAAGGGGGGTTTTTCCGAGCGCGTCGGACCTTCCCGGGGCGATACTGGATGCATGAGCGCCATTCCTCAATCTGTTCGGATTTCGGTGGAAGAATACCTGGCCACCAGCTATCGCCCGGACTGCGACTACATCGACGGGGAGATCGAGGAGAGAAATTTGGGTGAAAAAGAGCATTCCATTCTGCAGCAGGCTCTGGTGTTCCTTTTCAGGCTGAATCGGGATACGTGGAGCGTGGAGGTTTTTCCGGAACTCCGCGTCCAGGTGAAACCAACGCGCTATCGAGTGCCCGACATAACGGTGGTTCCGACGGGAGTCTCGTGGGAGCGGATTCTTCGGAAAGCGGCTCTGCTGTTTGTAGAGATCCTTTCTCCTGAAGACCGGCTCAGCAAAGTTCGTGAGAGGGTTGATGACTATCTGAGCCTCGGTACCGAGCACGTCTGGATCGTCGATCCCGAGTTACGCAAAGGATACGTCTGCTCGCGACGCGGATTTCAGGAGCCGGAAGGCGGCGTGCTCGAAATTCCCGGGACGCCGATCCGTGTGGTGCTCAGCGAGCTGTTTGCCGAGTTAGATCGGGCATAGCGAATCACCGTGGGAAAGCGACGCGGCAGACAGGTGTTCCTCCTGATTCGACTTGTTCTCTGCGAAGGATAGTGATTTCCGGTGGTACATGCGAGGCCACATCCAGAACGTGCCTCTGCGAGACTAACTCGTAATGCTGGAATGGCTCCGGATAATCGGCTGACGCATTCGCGCTCTGTCTCAGGTACTTCAGGAATGCTGATTCAGCAAAGGATCTTAAGTTCTTCCCGGTAAAGACTTCCCCATCCAACCACCTGCTATATGACTCGTCCAGAACCTGATACGCGATGTAAGTAGACCAGTCGAGCTGGAAGTACCGTGCCGTTTCATCCGGAGCGATTGGATGGGCAATCCCAAGATTCACCCCATCAATCACGACTGCCTTCGGATTCTCGAATTGCGTGCGCGCCTCCTGAACCAACACCTGGAGTCGGTTCTCACTCGGCTCGCAAAGGCCGATGAGAAAAAGCGTCTGACAAGATTCAGGTTGTTCCAGTGGGTCCACGTTTGCGCCTAACCCAGCGCTTTCGCCGCTTCCTCGGCGAAGTACGTCACGATGAATCCAGCACCGGCGCGGCGGATCGAGAGCAGTGACTCCAGCATGGCGCGCTGCGGATCGAGCCAGCCCTTTGCAAAAGCTGCCTGCAGCATCGAGTACTCGCCCGAGACCTGGTAGGCGCCGATGGGCACGTCGAAGCGCTCACGGGCGGCGCGGATGACGTCGAGGTAGGGCATGGCGGGCTTCATCAGGATCATGTCGGCGCCTTCGCCCAGGTCGAGGTCGATCTCGCGCATGGCCTCGCGGAGGTTGGCGCCGTCCATTTGATAGCTGCGGCGGTCGCCGAATTGCGGGGCCGAGTCGGCGGCCTCGCGGAAGGGTCCGTAAAAAGCCGAGGCGAACTTCGAGGCGTAAGCGAGGATGGGGATCTGGTCGAGTCCCTCTTCGTCGAGTTCGTCGCGGATGGCAGCGACGCGGCCGTCCATCATGTCGCTGGGGGCCACGATGTCGGCTCCGGCGCGGGCGAGCGAGACGGCCGTCTTCGCCAACAGCTCCAGGCTGGAGTCGTTCTCGATCTCGTAGTCGTCGCCGGACTTCTTCACGATGCCGCAGTGGCCGTGCGAGGTGTACTCGCAGAGGCAAACGTCGGCGATCAGGACCAGCTTCTTTGCCGCGCTCGATTGCTTCAGCGCCCTGAGGCCCTGCTGGACGATGCCGTTATCGTCCCAGGCGCCAGTGGCCTGTTCGTCCTTGGTCTCGGGCAGGCCGAAGAGCAGCAGGCCACCCACACCGAGGGCCGCGGCGGCTTCGGCTTCCTTCACTGCCTCGTCGACGGAGAGATTGCAGACTCCGGGCATGGAGTCCACGGGCTTCCGGATGCCCTCGCCGGGGCAGATAAAGAGCGGCAGAATCAGCGCGTTGGGCTCGAGATGGGTCTCGCGGACCAGGGCGCGCAGAGGCTCGGTACGGCGCAGGCGCCGCATCCGGCTGATGGGGAATTCCATGCCGCTATTGTAGGCTGGGCTCCGCGATCTGGTCGTACTCCTGGCCGGAGGCGCTGGGCAAGAGTACCCAGAGGGTGTAGACGGCGAGCGCGGTGCCGAGGAAGGGCCGGATCAGCGTCAGGAAAGCGCACACGATGGCCAGCACTCTGGCCCACGAGGCTCGTCGCAGCAGAGCGATGCCAGTCACAAAACACAACACGGCACGGCCGGCGAGGACGATGGTGATGATCGGGATCAGGAACGGGAAGTGCGCGAACGGGAAGCTGTAGAAGCCGTCGAAGCCGTGGCCGAAGGGAATGCCCCGGCTGTGAAAGAAGCCTTCCAGCACGCCGACGGCGAAGAGCCAGCTCATCAGCGTGAGGCAGGCGTAGGCGATCCAGAGGATGCCGAGGGTATGGACGTGGCGATGAACCCGGGTCCAGGCCCAGGGTGGAGGCGTCGCAGTGGCAATGGGGATGACCTGGCGCCCGCATCGCGGACAGTAGGGGGACCAGGCATCGATCGGCTGGCCACATGCGCTGCAGAACATGGTGTGTACCTCCCGCCAGGCAACAGTAGATACTACGCAGGCGGACGGCGTCCGGTTCCGGACAAATGCGAGCGGTCAGCGGCCGGCAGTCGGCGGTCGGCGGGGGAACCAGGGGCCCGTCCTGATAATCTGTGTTGGGCAGACTGTCCGTTGCCGGTAGCCTTCTGGAGTTGCGGATGTCCTGGTTCAGGCGGGAAGACAACACGATCGAGTCGGGCGAGAACCGGGTGCGCACCGAGGGGCTGTGGATCAAGTGCGAGGGCTGCAGCCAGCCGATCTGGAAGGCGGACCTCGAGGCCAATCTGCAGGTGTGCCCGAAGTGCGGACGGCACGGGCGGATCAGCGCACAGGCGCGGATCAACAGCCTGCTGGATCCGGGCTATCAGTGGCTCAACGGGGACCTGAAGTCGACCGATCCGCTGAACTTCGTGGACCTGAAGCCCTACAAGGAGCGCCTGAAGAAGGCGCGGAAGGACACGGGGCTGTTCGACGCCATCGTGAACGTGCAGGGGCAGCTGGGGCCGCACAACGTGGTGCTGAGCGTGATCGAGTACAACTTCATCGGTGGCAGCATGGGTGCCGTGGTGGGCGAGACCATTGCGCGGGCCATCGACAAGGCGTACGAGGACCGGCAGCCGCTGATCACGGTGGCGGCTTCGGGCGGGGCGCGCATGATGGAAGGCATCGTGAGCCTGATGCAGCTGGCCAAGGTGTCGACGGCGCTGACGCGGCTGGACGAGGCGGCGATCCCGTTCATCTCGGTGCTGACCGATCCGACGACGGGCGGGGTGACGGCGAGCTTTGCGATGCTGGGCGACCTGAACATCGGCGAGCCGGGGGCGCTGATCGGCTTCGCGGGACCGCGGGTGATCGAGCAGACCATCCGGCAGAAGCTGCCGGAGGGCTTCCAGCGGTCGGAGTTCCTGCTGTCGCACGGGTTCCTGGACGCGATCGTGCCGCGGCATGAGATGAAGGCTTACCTGATCCGGGCGCTGGACTTTATGGGCCAGGGGCAGGGCATGGCCAATAGCCAGTAGGGAATAGCTGGGAGCCGGGAGCTGGGAGCCATTTGGGCTTTCCGAGCTTCGACCCCCCTTCCCTCTTCTTTAAAATCAATGACATCCAGAGGGGTCAAACCCCCTTTTAGTTAGCGAAATAGTTAACGGGCTGCCGAAGGGAATCGGGTACCGCGCTCCGAGCGGCGCTCGCAGGTTACCGGCCCACCAGCCGCTGGTGGGTCTCGGAATAACGCGCTCCCTGAACCTCAATCCCGGAAAACGCGCGGTCGATCTGGGCGAGGTCTTCCGGGGTTAGTTCGACGTTCACCGCGCCGTTGTTCTCTTCGAGACGGCTGAGTTTGGTGGTGCCGGGAATGGGCACAATCCAGGGCTTCTGCGCCAGCAACCAGGCCAGGGCGATCTGGGCGCGGGTGGCTTTCCTCTGATCGGCGATGACGCCGAGGGCATCCACGACTTGCTGGTTGGCCTTGCGGGCTTCGGGGCTGAATCGCGGAACCGTGTTGCGGAAATCGTTGCCGGCGAAGGCGGTGGTTTCGTTGATGGCGCCGGTGAGGAAGCCTTTGCCGAGCGGGCTGAAGGGAACGAAGCCGATGCCGAGTTCTTCGAGGGTGGGCAGGATTTCCTTTTCGGGTTCGCGCCACCACAGCGAGTACTCACTCTGCAGGGCCGCCACGGGCTGAACGGCATGGGCGCGGCGGATGGTTTTGGCGCCGGCTTCGGACATGCCGAAGTGCTTCACCTTTCCTTCCTGGATCAGCTGCTTCACGGCTCCGGCGACGTCTTCGATGGGAACCTCGAGGTCGACGCGGTGCTGGTAGAAGAGGTCGATGGCATCGACGCGGAGACGGCGGAGCGAGGCTTCCGCCACCTCGCGGATGTGTGCGGGGCTGCTGTCGAGGGCGCTCCAGCGGCCGGTATCGCCGGGATTCGCCTTAAAGCCAAACTTGGTTGCGATGACGACCTGACCGCGAAACGGGGCGAGGGCTTCGCCGACCAGTTCCTCGTTCACCAGCGGGCCGTAGACCTCGGCGGTGTCGAAGAAGGTGACGCCCTGCTCGACGGCGGCGCGAATGACGCGGATGGCCTCCTGCTTCTCGGTTGGAGGGCCGTAGCTGAAGCTGAGACCCATGCAGCCGAAGCCGAGTTCTGAAACCTCAAGGCTCTTGCCCAGTGTGCGTTTTTTCATTGGATCGATTCCTTTCTGGGGGGCACGTCCTGCGGCGTTGCTACCGGACGGCCATGGAGTTATTTTCCATCCGCAGCAGTTATGAGACTAGTGGGTTGGCATCGCTTGCAGTCATGAATAGAATTCATGAATCATGCGAAACGATCTGGGAGAGCTGGCTGCGTTTGCGGCAGTCGCGGGCGAGAGAAGCTTTACGCGGGCGGCCGGCCGGCTTGGCGTTTCGCAGTCGGCGCTGAGCCACACGGTGCGAGGCCTGGAGAGGCGGCTGGGGCTGCAGTTGCTGGCGCGCACGACCCGCAGTGTTGCACCCACGGCTGCCGGCGCTGCGCTGCTGGAGGATCTGGCGCCGGCGCTGGAACGCATCGAGCGATCGCTGGCCGAGGCGCAGCAGCGACGGGAGCGTCCGGCGGGGCGGATCCGGCTGATCCTGTCGCGCACGGCGGCGCAGCTGGTTCTGCTGCCGAAGCTGGCGCAGTTTGCGCGGGCTTATCCGGAAATTGTGCTCGATGTGACGACATCGAACGACCCGGCCGATCTGGTAGCGGGGCGTTATGATGCGGGCGTGCAGATTGGCGAGTTCATCCAGCGCGACATGATCGCGGTGCGGGTGAGCCGGGACGTGCGGCTGGCCGTGGTGGGTTCGCCGGAATACTTCCGCTCGCATAAGATTCCGCGAACGCCGCGGGATCTGAAGGATCATGCCTGCATCGGATTTCGTTTCAGCAGCGGTCTGTACCGGTGGGAGTTTGAGAAAGGACGCAGGGCGATGACGGTGAGCCCGCAGGGCCCGGTGTCGTTCGACGACCCGGATCTGGTGATTCGGGCGGTGCTGCGGGGGATGGGCATCGGCACGGCGATGGAGGCGACGCTGGCGCCGCTGATCGCGAAGGGGCGATTGATTCAGGTGCTGGAGGAGTGGTGCCCGACGTTTCCCGGGTTTTTTCTTTTCTATCCGAGCCGCCGGAATCAACCGGCTGCGCTGACGGCTCTGATCCAGGCGCTTCGGTTGAAGGAGTAGGGGGTCATGGGACGGGCCCGGGTTTCATTTTGGAACGGGCACGGTACCTGAGTGTAGAGATGTGCGGAGGGGTGTTGTTTTTTGCGCCAGAATGGCTCTAGCTTCTTGCTGTGGGGTGAACCTGGCCCCGGGGGGAGAGGGTTGCCGGGGTCGTCGGGCTTTTCGCGCTATTGGCATGCGAATTGCTGCTCAGGCTAGGTAGGTGAATTGCTGCATCAGGCGGGCGAATTGCTGTATCAGGTAGGTGAATTGCTACACCATTAGCGGGGGGGCGATCATGCATATCCACGGAGCTCAGATGAACCTGAACGCTGCAAGCCTCTCAGCTGCTGCAGTTGAGCAGGCTGCGGAGACGCGGCGGGCTGCCGAGGTTCGCAAAAAGCTGCTGAAAGCATCCGGGGAGATCGGGGGAACCCTGGAATCCGATGAGAATTTCTTAATCGTGCAGTGGCACGGATCGTCTGGGGGGGAGACTCAGGACGAGGACGAATATCGTCCCAGCACAGATCCCTATTGCCCATAACCATAAGAGGCGCCCGCAGCACGTCGAGCGGAGCGGTCCCGCGAGCGCTTGCCTTTAAAGCTCGGCAAGTATGCGGGGCGGACGGTCGGCGGTCCTTCAGTCCACGCCGGTTGGGTTTTGGGTGACGTTGCGGGCGTTGGTGACGTTCTCGGGCTCGTCGTTGAAGCTCTTGCCTTCATGGTAGGCGGACTTCTTGAACTGCGAGCCGACCTTGCGGATGCAGTCCTGCCAGCCGTCGTCCCAGGTGACCTGCGCCTCGCCATTCTTGTATTCCCAGTGCCCGCGCTCGTGCTCCATGCCGTTCATGGTGCGCTGCGCGGTTCCGTCGTCCCGCAGGGTGATGTAGAAGTTGTTGCCGGCGCCATCGCCGACTTCCCACTTGCCGAGGAAGCGCGCGCGNNGTCGTTGAGGTTCACGCGCTGGCGATGGCCGTCCTTGTAGATCAGGACGAGGGTGTTCCCGGTTGGCGCGGCCTGGGCCTGGGAAGCAGGGATGGCGAAGAGAATGGCAAGAGCTGCAATGGCGAGACTGAGGAGCTTCCGCATGGCTTTTCTCCCTGGGAACGGCAGCGCGGCGGGGAGGGCGTGGAACCGCGCTAACTTTCATTACGTGAGGCCGGCTGGAATAGTTCCCGGCAAAGAGCCTGGTCCGGGGTCGTCCGAGAGGCGCCCAGGATGCTGTGGCGAGTTCGGACATCATGCCTCAGCGGCCGAAGCAAAATTCATTCGGGGGACCTTACGGTCCGGCTCATGCCAGACCCTTTCAAAAGCGCCGGGGCTGAAGCCCGGAAAATTCGCGAGCCTGTGACGCGGGCCTGAAGGCCCGCTCTTCTACCTGGCCTCGCTGCGCGAGGCTCGGGCTGAAGCCCTTTCAAGGGGGCGTTTGAGGGCGAGCCGTGATGGTCTTTCTGCCGCTGTGGGAAGATGGTGGGCGGAGAGGATTGCGTGGCGAATGCGCCGAAATCGAGAGCCGTGGAGCGCGTGCTGCGCAGCCAGCCCCGGCTGGCGCCGGACCTGGAAACGCCGTTTCTGCGCATCTTCAAATCGAATGTGTACGTTCGGGATATCGACCGCAGCCTGGCTTTCTATGCCGATGTTCTCGGGTTCACGATTCTGGCGGATGCGCGGTTCGAATTCGGGCGCTGGGCGGCGGTGGCTCCGCCGGACGGCAGCGCCATCCTCGCGCTGGTTGCGCCGCGCCGCGGCACGGAAAACTACCGGCTGATCGGCCGCTCGACCAACGTCAGCTTCATTGCGGAGGACATTAACGCGACATACGAGCGGTGGACCAGCCGCGGGGTGCGCTTCCTGCGGCCGCCGCAGCCGCAGCTGTGGGGCGGCACGTTCGCGACCTTCACCGATATCGACGCCAACATCTTCGAGCTGCTGGCTTCGGACGAGATCAGCCGGGAGATCGAAACGCAGCGGCGCGCGGCCAGCGAGCGCACCGAGGCCGAACGCCGGAGCGCGCAGGAACTGGAGATCGCCAAACAGGTGCAGGCGCGGCTCTTTCCGCAGACCGCGCCGGCGCTGCGGACCCTCGATTACGCCGGCATCTGCGTTCAGGCGCGCCACGTGGGCGGCGACTACTACGATTTTCTTTCCTTCGGGCCGCACCGTGTCGGGCTGCTGGTTGCGGATATTTCCGGCAAAGGGATTGCCGCCGCGCTGCTGATGGCGAACCTGCAGGCCAATTTGCGCAGCCAGCTCGCGCTGGCGGGCGAGTGCCCCGCAACGTTCCTGAGAACCGTCAATCAGACTTTTTTCGACAACACGGTCGACAGCGCCTACTCGACGGTGTTCTTCGCCGAGTACGACGACGAGACACGGGTGATGCGCTACGCGAACTGCGGACACCTGCCCGGGCTGCTGCTGCGCGCCAGCGGGGACGTGGAGCATCTGTGCCCGACGGGAACGGTGCTGGGGATGTTCCGCGAATGGGACGGGCATATGGGAGAGTGCCGGCTCGCCGCCGGCGACACGCTGGCCCTCTACACGGACGGCGTGACGGAAGCGCGCAATGGGGCAGGCCATGAACTGGGCCAGCGCGGGCTGGTGCGGGCGCTGAAGAGGCGCAGGAAACTCGGCGCGAAGGCGGCAGTCGATGGCGTTCTGGAGGAGTTACAGAAATACAGTGCCGGCGAGCAGGAAGATGACATTACGCTGATCGTGGCGCGCTGCATGGAGTAGCTGCCGGGGCGCTTTTTTATATGTAACTGCCGTTGTTACGAATAATCTGCATACGTAACTTGGACGGTTACAAATAGCATGGCCTGCGCTGGCAGGCCTCAGACGTGGTACTGCAGGACCGCCTTCCGGACGCGACCCACCATCGGGTCGAGGACTTTCATCAGCTCGCTGGTGCGGCGCACGACCGCCTCGTTTTGTTCGGTCATCGACGCGACTTCGGTGATGTTCCGGCTGATCTCGTTCATGGCCTCGGTTTGCTGCGTGGAGGAGTTGGCGATCTCCGTCACCTGCCGCACGGCTTCGCTCATGAGGGCGTTGATCCCGTTCAGCGTTTCCTTCGCCGCCTGGACCTTCGTCACGCTTTCGCCGACCTGCGCCTGTCCGATTCGCATGCCGTTGATCGCCCGCTCGCTGTCGCCTTTGATCTTGACGATGAGGGCATCGATGTTAGCGGTCGCCTTCATGGTGCGGTCGGCGAGGTTGCGCACCTCGGTCGCGACCACGGCAAACCCGCGCCCGGCCTGGCCGGCGCGCGCCGCCTCGATCGAGGCATTGAGCGCGAGGAGGTTCGTCTGGTCGGCGATTTCGCGGATGACGCCGGCGATCTGGCCCACTTCCGCCGAGGTCGTCCCCAGCGCCTCCACTTCAGCCGATGCACCTTTGATCGCGGCAGCCAGTGCGTGAATCTGCTCTGAGGCTCGTTCGGTTACGTCCGCGCCTTCTGTGGCTTTCTCGCCGGTGCGGCTCACAGTGCTCTCCGTGTTGTGCAGGTTGTCGGAGACTTCGCGGATGGTCAGCCCCAGCTCGGCAGCGGCCGCAGCCACCGACGACGAGGCCGCGCCCTGCGAGTTGGCCGCCTTATCGATCTCCATCACCCCGTGGTAGACCTCCTGGGTACCGCTCTCCACATCGACCATCGCATCGCTGACGGAGAGAATCGTGGCCTGCACCCAACTGGTGAGCAGGTTCAGCTTGTGACCGATCGCGCCGACGCAGTCCTCGCGGATCGAGGTACAGCGGAGCGTCAGGTCGCCGGAGCTAAGGAGCGCGTCCAGATATCTTTCCACTGCCTTGAGGTCGCGGCGCTGGCGGGGCAGCGTCCAGGCGAGGCCAACCAGAGCCACCAGGGCGCTGAGCCCAAACGCTGCTTCGGTCGCAGCTGTAAGTGCCGGATGCAGGCCGGCGGACAGCAGTCCGACGAATCCCAGAGCAGACGCCGCCACGGCCAGGACCATGCTGGCCGCAAGCTGCGCCGAACAGCCGGCGGCGCGGCTCAGCCACGCCGAGCGTACGCTGACCGCGCGCCCTTCGACAATCTTCAGCGAGCGATCTCCTTCGCGGATGCGCCGGTATGCGTCGGTGGCGGCGGCAATCTGCTCGCGCGTGGGTTTGAAGCGGATGGATTGGTACCCGACGACTTTGCCGTTCTCGCGCACGGGCGAGGCGTTGGCGATCACCCAGTAGAACCCGCCGTCCTTGCGGCGGTTCTTGACCACCCCCTGCCACGGCCGCCCCGCGTGGAGCGACTTCCAGAGGTCAGCGAAGGCTTCGCGGGGCATATCGGGATGGCGGACGATGTTATGGGGCTGACCGACCATTTGTTCGACGGTGTAGCCGCTGATCTCGACAAAGGCCGCGTTGGCCTCGGTGATCCGGCCCTTGAGATCGGTCTGGGAATGGATAAAGACGCCTTCGGGAACCACCGTTTCGACGTTGGTGGTGTGTACCTTGACTGTGGACGCTGCCATACGAGCCCTCAGCGTCTGCATCGGCACAGGATTGGTGGACTTTAGTGCGCACAAGGGGCGCGGCCAGGGTCAAGCCCCGGATTTTCGCGGCTCCGGGCCGCTTCCGGCACCCTCACACGAACCGCAGTGCGTGATCCTTCACTGTTCGCGGGTTCGCGGGCCTCCGGATTTCGTAACAGTTACTGTTACTAATTGTCGGGGGTCCTCCGGGCCGATCTCCCTGCTGCATCGCTGCCAGCGGCGACAGCGCCTGCGCCAGGAGTGCTGTGTTCCACGTGGAACATTCCTAAGACGGCTGGCCGCGGAAGAGGAAGACCAGTTCGATGAGGAGGATCAGAACCACGACGACCTCGAGAAAGAACGCGCGGCTCTGATTGAACTGCTCGACCATGTAATCGTAGAGCTCCTCGGCGGTCCGCAACTTCTGGGTGACGAGGTTCTTGTAGTCGGGGACGCCGACTTTGCCTGCGGCAAGCCGGTACAGGCGGGCGGCGTACATGTCGCTAAGGAACTTGATGGCGTTGTCCGCGTGCTCGGTGAGCTCGGAGACTTCGAGGAGCACGGCATGCAGGCGGTTGGCCGAGCGGGCCATTCGCCATCGTGCGATCCGGTTGCGTTTCACGCCCAGGGTGTCGTAAACGGTGTCGAGAACCCCGGTCAGGAGCTCATCGTAGTGGCGAAACTCGAGAAGCTGGGAGTTGGCGTACTCCAGAAGCTGGATCGCNNGCGCATTCGCCCTCGGAGAGCGGCTGCGGATCGCCGCGAACGACCTGGGCGATCTGGCGGCCGGCAGCTCGGACGAGATCGGCGGCCAGAGGCTGGCCCGATGCCTCGCGAACATGAAAGATGAAGTAGTCCTCGCTGAGCCAGCGGGGATAGGGCTTGACCAGGGCGGACGCGACCCGTTCCAGGCGCTGGCGGATGATGGGCTCGACACGGGAGGCGAAATCGATGTCCCACACCCATCGGCTGGCGAGGCGGACGAGGCTGTCCCAGTCGCCGGCGAAGGGAATCTCGAAAAGGACGCTGACGACGCCGTAGTCGTAGTACTTGATCTCGCCCGTCAGCCGCTCGCCGGATTCGAGAACGAGGGGATCCGCGGAGACGACGACGGGAGGGCGCTGATAGCGAACATAGGCGGGAGCGACATGCTTGAGGCTGGGCTGCTGGAGGGTTCGGCTGTTGATGATCTGCTGGAGCTGGTCGACACGGATCTCCTCGCAGACGTCGAACTGGATCAGGACCCTCACCGAACCCACGAGGGGCGGTGCCGCAGCGGGCAGGGTCGGGTCCGCGCTCGGAACTGCGGAGACTCCTGTCATGGATGAACCGGGCGCAGCTACGGGATTTTGAAGGACACGCGGCTGCGCAGGGTGGGTCATGGGTCTTTCGGATGCGGGATCTGGTGTTCCACGTGGAACACTCAACCGTAGCTCCCCTGGGCATCGAAGAGCAACATTGGCTTCTGAAGGTTTGTGTTCCACGTGGAACATCTCGCGGGGATCGGTGCCGGGAGCGCTGTGGGCAAAGTGGGATTTTTCGCCGGGAAGCGACCCGGTTTTCCACCCAGGCCTCAACGGGAGCAACACTCCTGTAATCATCCAACGTGGACGCTATCGTGCCTGGGATCCATGACTTAGGCCCCAGGAGCCTCCAGGCGTCCCAACGTCTTCCACAATTGCGGGCCTGTTTCGCACAGCCGTTCGTCGTTGCGGTGCGCCCCTCGTACCGTTACCCTTGCTGAGTCATGGGGAAAGTCCTCGCTGTTGTGAATCAGAAAGGCGGGGTGGGCAAAACGACCACCGCCATCAATTTGTCGGCAGCGCTGGCTCTGGAAGGACTGCAGGTTCTGCTGGTGGACTGCGATCCCCAGGCGAATTCCAGCAGCGGGTTTGGCGTGGCGCGGGATGCGGATCGTCGATCCTCCTACGATGTGCTGATGGGCGAGGCCACGATTCCGGAGGTGACGCTCCGGACGGAGATCGACACGCTGAAGCTGGTGCCTTCGCACAAGAACCTCACCGGGGCCAATGTCGAGCTGATTCAGATGGATCATCGCGCCTACCGGCTGAAAGAGGCGATCGATAAGGTTCGGAACGACTACGACTTTAT
>PMAM01000373.1 GCA_003152595.1 Acidobacterium sp. | reverse complement strand
CAAAGATTGTTGTCATTGCGTCGTTGATCCAGATATCGATCGGCCCAAGTTCCTGTTCTACCTTCTCGGCTGCATCTTCAACCTGCTGCGGATTCGCAACGTCTGCTGGCAGCACCAGTGCTTTTCCGCCCGCCTCCTCAACCTCGCACCGGGCCGCCTCCAGGCGCTCTCGCCCGCGCGCGATCAACCCGATATGCGCTCCCTGCCGTGCGAACTCCGAAACCACGGCGCGTCCTACTCCCGCGGATGCGCCGGTCACTACAACTACTTTCCTTCGATTTGGATTTTCCATGCGGCTCCTTCCTACTGCACACGCACCTGATGATTCTGGCCTTCCCACGCTTCCCGTTTCGTCCAGAGAAATGTGAAGTCAAGTTGCGACTGAAAGTCGGCTGGGGCCACGTCGAAGTACTCGCCGCCGATGCCGGTCGCGCGCGATTCGCTGTCCCGCCATGTCTTCCAGTTGTCAGTGGTCCAGCGAAGACGAAAAGGTTCGGGCGCGCATATGCGAAGCGTGTGGCCTTTCCTTGCCTGTCGAACCGGGTGTTTCGGAAGCCAGAATTCCACTTTTGTATCGATCTTGCCTTCCCGATACCGCGTGGCGACTTCGGGAATCAAATCGAAGACCTCTCCGTCATGACATGAGCGAAGCAGGCGCACGTATTCCGAATGCGCCCATAACAGAGGGTTGGCCGAGCCGGTAGGCCCGCCGCGATGCAGGTGCACTTCGGGCAGATCCGCTTCATCCCAGATCTGTTCCGGCAACATGCAGGTATCGTTCGAGAACAGCTCCATGGCACGCAGCAGGGGGCGGCAATCGTGGCCGGCGGCAAGCTCGTAGTGTCCCCGCTCGCCGGTAAGGAGCGGCCAGGGCCGTCCCTGGCCCCAGTTCAGGTAAGGCTCGCCGCTGGGGTGCTGTCCGTAGCCATCGTGGTTGTACCGGCGCCAAGAGGGACCCGAGGGAGTCTCCGCTTTGAGAGTTGCATCTACGACCCGCAGGCTTTCGACGATCAACGGATCGTCGGCGGAGACGATTCCATAGCGAACCAGCTGTAGGAATCCCGCATCCACGATCTCGCGAGCCGGATAGGACTCGCGAGCACCCGGAGGCTGGCTGGTCAACTGGAGATTTGCTTTATTGACGGCCTCCGGACCGGCGACTTCTCCCGGCCTCGCTGGATTCAGCCTTACGAAGTGGCGAGCAACACCGGCAACCAGCGATCCCGCGGTTGTCACCGTCCACTCCTCGAGATGGTCCTTAAGGAAGTCGCTATAGCTTTCCAGAAATGACGCTGTGCCGTTGTCCTGTTCCGCCCTCGCGAATGAAGCTGCGCAGATGAAAGCCGCGATGATGACCGCCAGGGTGGAGGGGGAATAGCCGCTCGCTTCCTCCCATCGTTCTTCACCCGTTACCGGCCCGCTGTGCAGCAGGAAGGCAACAGCCCGGTTTACCATCACGCGCGGATTGAAATGGCCCAGCAGTTGAAGCTGCTGAAGGCGCCAGGCGAGCAGTACGGGAAAGGCAACTTCATCCAGCTGCATGCCTTTCCAGAAAGCCTCCCCATTGACCCAGAAATTCTGCGGGAAGCTGCCGTCCTCTTCCTGGCGGGCGGCCAGATAGATCGGAGCGCGCAAGGGCGCCTCGGCATCGCCCGCCGCAAGCAATCCCAGGGCGCTCTCCACCATGTCGCGGGTCCACACCAGGTGATAACCGCCCTTCCCCTGTTTGTCGTTGCGCGCCTCGCCCCAGGGAATCGTGAGCGAAGCGACGAACGCGCCCTGATAGAGTTTGTCTTCGTGCGTCAACAAGAGGTTGTAGCTCGAATCGAACAGTCGGCCTTTATCTCCACTGGACTTTTTGAGAGGCTTCGCGCCCTTCACGGCTGCTTTCCATTGATCCATGAAGAGTTGGCGTCGATCTTCGTAAGCATGACCGAGGCTTTGGAACAGATCCGACACGGCGCAGGAAAGAGTTTCCCCAAAGGCGACGCCGATGGTGAACTCCCGCGTCCCTGAAAGATCCAGTTCTCCGATGAGAGCCACGTTCCCATTTCTGGCCTCATCGAATTCAAAACTCATCGTATGGTTCTTCCTGAGGTCTGTGTAGCCGTCGCTTTGCCCGACGTACCCGCAGGAGAGCCGTGAGAAAGCACAGGAAGCGCCTACCACCAGCCAGCGATTCTCTTTCTCGGCGACGAGCAACTCCCGGCCCGACGCTTCGATCACGAATGCGTTGTTGCCTTCTCCTCCAACTTCCAAATGAGGAGCGCACAGCACATAGGTCTTGAGGCTACGCAGGAAGTCGTCGTTGCCTTCGATTTTTGTGTGCTGCAGGACGCAAGGCCGCGTGGGCTCTACGATGAGCTCTTTCGAGAAAGAGAAGCGGCCTTCGGAATCGTGCCTGCTGATGCGATATCCCTGAGAAGGTATCAGCCGCTCAATTGTGTAATCGAGATCCAGCTTCTCTTCGAGAAACACTCCGTTGCCATCGGAGAACAGAAACTCCAGGTCGCGCATTTGGGGGCGATCGACGGTCGGATAATAGACCTCCGTGAGGATGCCGCGCCAGATCGTAAACCAGACACGGCCTCCGGTCGAACGCGCTGTGCCCACTCCGTCCTTGTCGGCATGCGTCCAACGAGGTTCGTCGCCTGGAGCTCCGAATGCGCTTTTATTTCCGCGAAAGTGTGCCATCGAATCTCCCTCGTCTACCCATCGATCGTTAACTCGTCGGCCAGGCATTGAAACGGCGTCAGCAACTCCAGACCCTCTTCTGTAACTGCCACCATGTCGCAGTGACGGACGCCTCCATAGCCGTTGACATAGACGGCGGGTTCGACGTTGAACACCATGCCCACTTCGAGCGTGTCCTCGGATTTCGGATGAAGGCACGGTTTGGCATGCGCGCTGATCGCGGAAAATCCTACGCCATGCCCGGTGGAATGCTTGAACTGCGGACCGAATCCGCGGGCTCTCAGAACGTCCCGCGCCGCTTTATCCACGCCCGCCGCCTTTGCTCCGGGGCGAATTGCGGCAAGAGCAGCTTCACGCGCCGCGAACACCGCGTCATGCATGCTTTCCCGGCGTTCTCCCTTTTTTACCAGGGAATAAGTGCGCGTGATGTCAGTCCAATACCCATCCAGGTATGAGTTGCAGTGCACCATGACGAGGTCGCCCGACTCGATCCGCCTCGCCCGTGAGCGGGCGTAAGCTCCCGAAGCAAGGGCGGAGTTCGCACCGGACATACACCACGCGAAACCATCGGACCGCTCCAACTCGGCAAAATTCGCAAGATTCGTGCTGAGCGGCTTGCGGAACGCCGCCGCGGCCTCTAACTCGGTCGCTCCCGCCTTTATCTGGCCAAGACCGTACTGAAAAGCTCTCTCCGCGATCTGGCAGGCCGTGCGAATCCGGCCTGTCTCGAATTCAGTCTTGCGAGTACGCAGATCTGCAAGGACCGCATCTGCGGAGATGAGCGCAACAAGGTTAAAAGCGTCTTGGCATAGTTGGCGCATCGTCTCGCCATAGAGGTGCATGGCCGCATAGGATGCCGGTTCGAAGGTCTCCTGCATTTCAAAGCTGACCCGAACCGGCTTCGCGGAGAAGCTCTTCACCAGTTCCCGGAGCGGGATTCGAATGGCCTCCGCGACTGTGACGATCTCGTCCAAAGAGCCGGGCTTAAAGGTTCGTATCTCGTCCGCCCAGCCACGTCTCGCGAGATCCTCTTCGTCTTCAGGAACCAGAAGAGCGATTTGGCCTTCCTTAGATGCAATCGCCAGGCCTGTGCCGATGACAGGCCAATAGCCCGAGAGGAGGAGCACATTCATCGGCAGCGCGCAGACAATCAGGTCCCACTCGCTCTCGCGCAGCGCATTCCGAATTCGATCGATGCGTTCGGGGTTCCTCATGCTAGATGACTTCCCGGATCTTGTCTTCGAGAACGGTCCTGATGATCTTCCAGCGGTCCTTTTCGCCCTTTCCCAACGCTTCGGCAAAATGCAGGGCCTGTTCGGCGGTGATATTCCCCGGCAACGGCGGCTCATTCGGATCCACGACCGCCTGGATCACCGCGGGGCCCGGATGGGCAAGCGCCTGCCGCAGGATGCTCTCTGCGTCTTTAGGATCTTCGATGGTGAAGCCAGCGGCCCCGCAACATCTCGCGTACCCGGCAAAATCGATCGGCTGCAGGTCGACTCCAAATTGCGGATTGCCTTCCTGGGCCATCTGCTCCCATCTGATCTCCCCCAAAACGTTGTTCTTGATGACGATCACTTTGACCGGCAGCTTGTACTTCACCAGGGTTGCGATCTCACCCATCAGCATGGTGAATCCACCGTCCCCGACGACGCACACGACCTGACGTCCCGGAAAAGCCACTGAGGCTCCGATACCGTACGGCAGGCCGTTCGCCATCGTTGCCAGCGAGCCGGAGAGTGAGAACTGCATTTGGTCGCGCATCTCGATATAACGCGCTGTCCAGGTGGCGATCGTGCCGCTATCGGAACAGACGATCGCATCGGAATCGAGCAGCTTATTGAGCTCATAGGTGACGACCTGGGGCTTCATCGGCATATCTCTCCGCGTGCCCCGCTTTTCCATGAGTTCATTCCAGGCGGTCATGCGTTTCTGCGACTTTTCGAGGAAGCTGCGGCTTTTCTTGTGCTCGATCATCGGCAGGAGTCCGCGCAGTACGGTGGCGCAATCGCCGATGAGACCCACATCCACAGGATGCCGCAAGCCAATCCGTGTGGGATCGCGATCAATCTGAATTGTCTTCGCCTGTCCCGGCTTCGGCA
>PMAM01000255.1 GCA_003152595.1 Acidobacterium sp. | reverse complement strand
CGGCTATTCTTCTTGACGGTCCAGATATGTCGCACGTAAACAGACGTCAGTTCCTCCATGGGAGCGCCGCGCTGGCCATCTCATCACCGTCCAACTGCCGCTTCTTGCCACAAGGACTGGCTATCGACCCACCACCCCTGGCTCCCAAGTTGGACACAGGGCTCTATCGCTTCGGGGTGAACTACACTCCCTCGCACAATTGGTGGTTCTGCTGGAACGACTGGGACGCCGATCCGATCCGGCGCGACCTCGATGCCATTGCCTCGCTCGCCGCCGATCATCTCCGGCTGCTTCTGATCTGGCCATATTTCCAGCCGAACCCGAAGTGGGTGAGCACACTCCATCTCCAGCGCCTCGACCAACTGCTGACGTTCATGGCCGAGCGGAATCTGGACGCGCTCATCACTGTCTTTACCGGACAGTTGAGTGGCTGGTATTTCCTGCCGCCCTTCAACAAGCCGGGAGAAGGCTTCTTCACTGACGCTGAGATGTGGGCCGCGCAGGAGCTGTTCATCCGCGAGTTGGCGCGGACCGTGGCGAACCACCAAAACGTCATCGGGTTCGACCTCGGCAACGAGATCAACACCTGCTGGAGCGGCCCGACGAACGCTGGCGATGCCTGGATGAGCAGAATGTTCTCTCTGATCAATTCGGTCATGCCGGGACACCTGAACGTGAACGGCGTCGACCATCACCCATGGTTCGAGAAGACGACGTTTTCCACCCAGGCTCTGGCCAGCCAGCGCATGCCGGTGATGCACTGCTACCCGTGGTGGACCGGAGCCCTGAAGTACGGTGGACCCATGGATCCGCCAAGCGTGAAGCTGCTGGCCGGAATGGCGGCTCTGGTCCACTCTTATGCCGGTTCGCAGCAGAAGCCGGTATGGGCAGGCGAGTTCAGCACCTGCATCGAGGCACTTACGGAGAAGCAGCAGGCCGAATGGCTCGAACGGGCGGTTTCGGCGGCAATCGATGAGGGAGTCGCCTGGTTCACCTACTGGGACAGTCACGACGTGGATCGGAGGTTTGCCTTCAACTCCGTCGAGTACAGTCTCGGACTGCTGACCAACGACGGTCGGGTGAAAGAACAGGGGCGCATGTTCCGACAACTCGCGCTTGCGCATCGAGGCAAGCCTGTGCGATATCCGACATCCACGTTACCGCTCCCACCCGCGCAGCCGACCATGGATTCAACCTGGCGCTGGCTTCTCGACTGGATGGGCTGGCAGCCTCCGACAAAGTGATCGGTTAAGCGGGACGACAGTGAAATGGTGAAAAGGAAATATGTCCCCTTTTGAATAGGAAATCCTTCAAAGGAGTAAACAATGACTACAGAGATCGACCTCACGCCGACCGAACGGCTGATCATCCTCGCGCTGCGGATTAAGCCGCAGCAGAGCTTGGACTCTCTCCAGCGGAACACAAGGACGAAGACCTTGAAGCATCTTGCCCGGGCCGTCCGCACTCTGCGTCTGGCACGAATTGTGGCACCGGAGGTCGGTGAGGACGGTCTTGAGCGGTACTGCCTGTGTCTGACGAAGAAGGACTAGCGTTAGCCTTCCCTCCTCGTTGAGGAATCCTCCCTAAGACGCGATGCTCAATCCAGTCCCCGGTTCGTCAACGATGGTTCGTTACTAATACCCAGCAAGCACACAATCGATGGATCGATCTGCCTTCAGAATCGGGCCGACGAGCTGGTCCGCAAAGGTGCAGCGTGGCTCTCCAACCTATCTACCGCCGCAAGGGTGTGGCTGACACAGGGACGACGCAGGGGAAGACGGCGGGGTGGGCCGATCGCAGCAGCAGGGTCGACCACTGCAGGCCAGCGCGGCGGCAGGGGCAGGCGGGCCGGGCGCAGGAAGGGGCATCGCGATGTAGGTTCCCTGAGCGGTCAGACTTCGCCTACAAGGGGTTGTTGCTTTTGACCTTCGGCTTTTGACCTTCGGCTTTTGACTTTCGGGTTTTGACTTTCAGCATCTGACTCTGTTTTTGAAGGTGTTTTGCATCCTCCGTCCTCCGTCCTTCCCCACCCGGTCTTGGATTGGAAGCTGAATGACGGGGCCACAGGCCCGTTTCTACTACAGGATTAAATACATGGATTAGTTGGTCTGACAGAAATGAACTGACCTCTGTGAGAAACGGGCTGAATTCTGCGGGAAATCAACCGAGTTCTGCCAGAAGCGCGGATTGTCCAGAACTTTTATACCCGGGATTCGCCCGAGCTTGGGTATTAACCCTCTGAGGGGATTTCTTCAGCGTCACAGCTCCCACAGTCGGTCCTTTACCACAGGATCCGAGCTAATGGGGCGCGGACGCAAGCATCCCGAAGGGGTACACCATGTACGTCAGTGCGCGGCATCTCGCCAGGGCTATGGACTTGGTCCCGTCGATGCTGCAGCTCAACGATCCGAAATGTGCGGATAATCGGATCAAAGGTAAGAAGGGCCACAAGCGGCCCCGCCCCCGCTACGGGCCGGACGAGATCGCGGTCTTCAAGGCGATCGCCGCCATGATGGCCGACAAGGACGATCCCAAGAAGCTGATGAAGCTTCACTCCGCGTTTCCTTCGCTGATCCGCCTCACATCGGTTACACAGCTCAGCGTGAGCGCTGTTTGGCGAGCGGTGACCACGCTGGTGGAGGACAAGTACCTCCGGACGACGCGCATTCCCGGCAGGCTACTGCGCGGTTCCAAAAGCAAGAACAAGTGGGAGGCTCATCGGTATTGGCCCGGCGAAGCTTGGGGAAATCCTTCTACGTGGAGCACACATGGGGACGAAGTCCCAACTGAAACAGAACCGACGATGAAACCCAACCCCGAGGACGACGCGATCGCTGAAGAGCTGGCCGCCGGTACGGGACCCGCAGCCCCCGAAAAGAACGAAGAGTCGGAGAAGCCCCCGGCAAACGAAGAAGAGTTCGGCAAGGTTTTTGACTATCTGACCTCGAAGTTCACTGACCATCCGACCATCGAGCATTCGAACGCGCGGTCCATGCTGGGACCGGCGATCAAGTCGATGCTGGCGCTCTCCACCGATGCTGTGGGCGTGATGTCGGTGCTGGAGCAACAGGCCGACGAGATGATTGCGGCTGTGGCCAAATCGCGGCACCTCGGCGGCTACTTGGCGCAAGCGTATCCGGGCTGGCTCCAACGGGCTCGCGAGCAGCAAGAGGAGTTGGAGCTGTCCAATCAGGACTGGCTGGACGAGGCCTTCGAGGTGCCGGATTTCTGCCGGATTAAATACTCTGAGACCTTCGACATGGCAATGATCGACGACTTCGACAAATGGTTTAAGAAGAGCGTCGGCACGCACCTGCTGCAGTTCGATCCGTTCGAGGAAGACGGCCATAAATACGCAGATGTTAAGTTTTCCCCTCAATATATTGTTTCCCGATTGCTGACCAGGTGCTGTGGGAAGACCATCGATCCCGATGATCTCCGAACGAATATGGCGGAGGACACACCGGCGGTGTGCCGGTGGGCGATTCATCATCCACGGTGGTCGAAACGCCTTAATGGCGTGGGGGGCGAAGCGGGCACTTACTTCACTCAGCACTATGGCGAGATCGGGGCTGATCGTGATGAGGCGGAGACGGATGGCGATTCAGTGGAAATTGAGCCTGACTACGATTATCCGGATCCGCCAGACCGCGAAGATTAGAGGACGGGATTGGCCGCCGCCTACTTGATGGAGAACGTGACCCTGCGCGACGTCGTCAGCCTCGACCCCGGTCCGTGGGACGCCGCCACCCCAGCCCTGCAGCGACACGGAGGCGGACCATTCTACCCATCACGCCGTCGGCGTGACCACCCTAGTTGATCGGTAGCCGGTGATGTAGTGCGAAACCCGCGAAGTGCGATACGACGCGCGACTGATCGCTCCAACGGACTGGTCAAGGCGCTGTCTGATCGTTGAGGCCGAGGGTTCCGACGACGCACGTACGGATCTGCTTCACGCAGGCCGACGTCGCCCTGCACGATGCGGGTGCCGGTGGCTCCGCCGTCAGGCGCTGAACCGCTGGAGGCACTATCGCTGCGTGTTCCTCAACCCTTCCAGCGCCAAGGCGCCGATGGAGATAGTCGATTACAGCGGGCCCTTCGAGCCCGGCGATGCGACATCGACAAGCGGAGGCCTTCGGGGCGAACTCAGAATCAGGACGATGCAATCTGCCGTCGCGGCGCCGCGTCGATACCCAGTTTTTCCGGATCCGCTTGGGTCAGATTCTTCAGCACCTTTTCGGTCCGGAGATTTTGTTTTCGGGCGAACGAGATCCCGGCGGGTATTAACCTTCAGCGGCCCTTTAGGTCTCTTCCACGGAGGCTCGGCCAGAGAGGATGAGGAAATGAAAAATTGGTATGAACCTTCTGTGACTGTTCCGGATCTGGTTGTCACTCCGGAGATGATGAAGCTTCTGCATTACATGGAAATGCAGGGGGTCTGGTGCTCGTTCGGCGATCCCAGTCCCTTCCACGACCGTGAAATAAATATCAAGCCAGCAGAGATGCAGGAGTTTCTGCGATCCCCGGACGCTTTCCGTGCGAAGCGGCATGGGGTTTCAAAGGAGGAGTATCTGCACTTCGTGAACAGCGACTTTGGCGCGGTTCAATGTGCTGCTATCAAACGCGACGGTAAGCCTTGTCGGTTTGAGGCTTACGGTGCAGACGACTCCATCTATGCATACCAATGGATCGCTCGGCATGGCTCCTATTGCCCGCTCCACCGGCGACTTCAAACAGCGAAGTCTGCCAAGCCAAAGCCTATTATCGCCCGCCCAAAACCGGTGTGCACGGACGGGGCTGCGGGGCTTGAGGAGGCCGGCCCAGCCGATGTCTCGGATTCGTCTGATCGTTCATCGAGTCGGGTCTGACCGGCGGTGCGGAACCGGCAACATGCAGGCCTAACTTCGACCTGTGCCGTTGCCGGTAGCACTGGGTGGGCACGCCCGTCCAACAGCTCTCCAGCCATTGCCGGATTCACGCCGCGTGCTTCAGTGCTTCTGACTCGATGCCGCCGGTGGAACAGCATCAGTGCCAGGACCGCTCCAGCGCACCGTTCCAATCGTTCGGGCCGAGACGCAGGTACGGACCTACTTCACTTAAGCAGACGTCGCCTAGCGCCATGGGTATGTCGTCCGGCGCTGGTCCGCTGGAGCGATGCCGGAATCCTGCTGCGTGTTCCGCCAGTGCTTCCGGCGCGACGCTCGCCGGAGGGACATGGCAGGACATTCGAAACAGACTGCCTATATCCGTTTGTTTTTTTGCCAGTCGCCAATAGTAAAGACTGCACGGAGTCAACCGGCACGCCTTCCAAACCGGCCAACCGAGTGTGACCAAAATGTGCCCAACTCAAAAATGCCCTCACATACAATGAGCAACTTATGTCTACTTTGGTCACGCCAAGCCGTGCGGGGCTGTGGTTCATAACTTGCACCCCGTAAACGACTTACGCCGTCGGCCTACGGAGCAAAATCTGGGACTCATAATCCCTTGGTTGNNGCAGGGGACTCATAATCCCTTGGTTGGGGGTTCAAATCCCTCCGGGCCCACCACGGATCTCATTGGGGATCTGATGCGAGGAGGTCCCTCGTTCTGCTCAATGTCTCCCCTGCGGGCCCCCGCTCCGCCCACACCCGCCACGGCTCAGGTTCGATTCCCTGCCTTCCAGCATCGCGCCGCAGCGCGGAAGCTTATGCCCCCATGGCTTCGGGGAACCGGAGCGTCGACGTCTCTTACGCTCTGAGCATTTCATGCAGATTGCCCTGACTGGCAGGCATGGACGGCGCCCCATCGGGAACCGGCTCCAGCAGAGGCCTGTCCATTCCGTCGGGTTGGCTCGACAGGGCCAGTTCCATGGTGGGGTCGGTCAGTTGCCGTGCCGCCCGGCTGGATGCGCGCTGCAAACTGCTCTCCTGCTCGCACATGCTTAACAGCAGCTCCTTCATGGCAGCCAGCTCGGCGCGGAGTTCGGCCCGCAACTTTCTCTGGCTCTCCCGCAACATCCGCGCCGTCTCCATTTCGGCGGACAACGAAGCTCGCGCACACAACGCCGGAGCCTTCTCCCGGGATCGCTCGCTTATCGTGCAGCGCATCGCCACCCAGGCATCCAGGTCGGAAGACCGGGCCAGAATCGCTTTCTTGTTGGATCCATGGGGACGACGAACCGGGAGGCCGAAATCCATCTCCCATCGCTGGACGGTTCTCACTCCCTTGCCCATGTAGCGGGCGATCTCTTTCCAGCTGGTCAGAACGGCGGCATTAGCGGCGGAACCAACACTTGTCATCGAGCCTCATCCCTCTCGCAATAACAGAAACTCCACGACCGCGTTCGATGCGGGCAGCCGTTCTGGTGTTTTCTGCTGGCGGTCAGAATCCTGAATGCTGGTTTTGCCGGGGCGCTGTGCGAGCAGCGTTTACTTCTAGTTAACACAGTAGCCCCCGGAAGGCCGCCCTGTATAGCGCCAAACAGGGAAATTGAAATCCAGCCCGCGGACCCGCTCTTCCGGACCGGCCCCCCTCCCGGAACGGTCACTCCGCGCGCAGCGCCTGGCTCGGATCCACGGCTGCCGCTCGCCGCGCCGGAACCCAGCTCGACCCCACCGCCACGGTTGTCAGCAGCGCCGCCGCCGCCAGCAGCGTCCCCGGATCCCAGGCCTTCAGCCCGTAGAGCAGACTCGCGATCAGCTTACCCAGCGCCAGAGCGGCGCCCAGCCCAGCCACAACGCCGATCGCCGTCATCCACAGCGCCTCGCGCAGCACCATTCCCTGCACCTGCGCCGCCCGCGCCCCCAGCGCCATCCTGATCCCGATCTCGTTCGTTCTCCGCGACACCGCATAGGCCATCAGCCCGTAAATCCCGATGCACGCCAGCACCAGCGCCAACACGCCGAACCCCGTGGTCAGATCGGCGAAGATGCGCTCATCCTTGAGGAGATCGTCGATCTGCTCCTGCTGCGTGCGCACATCCACCAGCGGCAGGTTGCCGTCCACCGACTGCACCGCTTTCCGCAGTGACGGTGTGATGGCCGCCCGCGCCGTCCGCGTCCGTACAGCAAAGGTCAGGCCCCAGTCGATTTCCGGCGCCTGCCGGTAGTTCAGATAGAAGATCGGCGGCGGATCCTCACGCAGGCTCCCATACCGCGTGTCCGCGCAAACCCCCACAATTTGATAGGTGAGCTTTTCGTTCTTCGCTCCCGAGGTGACGAAGCTCTTACCGACCGGGTTCTGGTTGGGGAAGTACTCCCGCACCAGAGCCTGATTCACGATCGCAACCCGCGGTGATGTCTCCGTATCAGTCGGCGCGAAGCCCCGGCCCACCAGAATGGGAATGCGGAAGGTGCCAAAGTACGCGTCGCCGACGGTGCTGTTCAAGCTCGCCGTATCCATTCCCGGTGTTACTTTCTCGCCGACGGGGATAAAGTCATCATTCTCGTAGTTGTTCGAGAGCGGCGCCACGGTGGTGGGCGTCACCGATTCCACGCCGGGCACTGCGGCCAGCCGTTCCGTGAGCTGCCGGAACAATGCAATCTGCTTCACGCCGGAATACTCCGAAAGTGGGGGACGCATTTCGAAGAGGACGAGATTGCGGGGATCGAATCCCGGATTGACGTCGTTCAGGTTGATGAGCGTCCGCAGGAAAACTCCCGACATGACCACCAGGAGTGTGGAGAGCGCGATCTGGAACGCCACCAGCGCGCGACCGCTGAAACCGCGTCGCCGCCGCGTAGTTGTGTGCGCGGAGTCTTTCAAAGTGCTGCTCACCCGGGCGCGCGTCGCCTGCCACGCCGGCCCCAGTCCAAATAACAGACCCGTGGCGATCGACAGCGCAGCGTTGAACGCAAAGACGCCCCAGTCGAAGGAGCCCGGCAGGACCGTCGGATCGGTGGTGGGCCCGGCCAACATCCGCAGCAGCGCATTGCGCCCCAGATAACCCAGCAGCAAACCCGCCAGGCCCCCCAGCACGGAGAGCAGCAGGCTCTCTGTGAGCACCTGGCGCAGAATGCGCGCGCGGCCGGCGCCCAGAGCCATGCGCACGCTCATCTCCTTCTGCCGCGCCGCCGAACGGGCCAGCAGCAGATTGGCGAGATTCGCGCAGGCCAGCAGCACGACCAGCCCCACCAGTCCCATCAGGACAAGCAGCGGCTGCTTCATCTGCCGGCTCGCTTCGTTCAGGCCGCGGCTGCCGTCGGTCAGCACCAGACTCGGCACAGACTCCTCCGGCTTGACGGTCATGGTCGCGTGCACCGCCGCCTGGAGCGCCACGTTGAGAGCGGCCTGCGCCTTTGCCTCGTCCATGCCCGGCTTCGCGCGCGCCATGATCTGCATCCACCAAACGCGATCGCTGGTCAGCAGAGAGTCGGCGTTTCGGTACGGAGAGACCAGCGGCTGCGCGGCAAAGGGCATGAAGATCTCCGGCGAGGTCTGCACGCTTTTCGCTCCGGTGAAGCCCGGCGGATTCACTCCGACGATCGTCACGTTCACCAGGTTCACGAGCATGGTCCGGCCGATCACGTCCGGCGAGCGGTTGAACCGCCGCGCCCAATAGCTGTCGCTGATCAGGGCCACCGGCGACGCCCCCACTGTGTCGTCCGCAGGACCGATCGCCCGTCCCAACTGCGGAGGCGCCTCCATCTGCTGATAGAAATTGCCGCTGACCAAGTCGGCCTGCAGCACCTCGGCTTCACCCTCTGCGGTCACATTCACCAGGCCGACATTCTTGAACGCGAACAAATCGGCCAGCCGGTGATTCTCTTTACGAAGCAGCTGGTACACCGGATACGAGAATGACGTGCCGCCCACGCCGCCCTGCGGCGTTTTGCCCATATCGCCCCACTCGCTGTGCACCACAGTGTTCCGACCCGAGTGCCAGGCCAACAGCCGCAGCTCCCCTGGATGCAGCACGTCCAGCCGGTCCAGCAACGCCGACTTCGCGATCGAGAAAATCGCCGTGTTCGCGCCGATCCCCAGCGCCAGGGACCCAATCGCCACCGCCGCAAATCCCGGACTCTTCCGCAGCATCCGCAGCGCGTACGCCATATCCCGCCGCAGATTCTCCACCCACAGCACTCCTTCCCGCATCCGCACCCTCTCCCGCACTTGTGTCACTCCGCCAAAATCCCGCAGCGCCGCCCGCCAGGCCTCATCCGCCGGCATCCCGCGCCGCTGGTTTTCTTCCGCAGCCATCTCCAGATGCGCGCGCAGCTCCTCGTCCAGCTCACCGTCGAGCCTTCTCCGCCGAAACATCCCCGCGATGCGACTCCCGAACGTCCTCAACCCGCCCATGTGCCCCTCACGTCCAGCGTCCAGCGTCCCGCGTCCGGCTTCCATCTACTGGCTGTCATCACTCGCGCAAAGCCCGCATCGGATCCACGCTCGCCGCGCGCAGTGCCGGCAGATACGCCGCCACCAACGCGGTCAGAGCGACGACCCCGCACACGCCGCAAAGCACCACCGGATTCCTTGCCCCGGTCCCATACAGCATCGACCGCAGCACCGGCGTCGCCGCGACCGTCGCCGCAAGTCCCAGCGCCATTCCGGTCGCCACCAGCACTGCGGCCTGCCGCAACACCATCGTCAGCACCGTTCCGCGCTGCGCTCCCAACGCCAGCCGCACGCCAATCTCGCGCGTGCGTCGCGCCACCGAGTACGCCATCACCCCGTACAACCCCACCACCGTCAGCACCAGCGCCAGTCCCGCAAACGCGCTCAGCAGCACCGTCGCAAACCGCGGCGCTCCCAGTTGTA
The DNA here is from genome assembly GCA_003152595.1 of Acidobacterium sp. GTDB lineage: Bacteria > Acidobacteriota > Terriglobia > Terriglobales > Acidobacteriaceae > Palsa-343. The sequence goes on along the minus strand of PMAM01000255.1, from coordinate 2,213 downwards.
GTCCGATCAGATCCCGCATCGTGTGCACATCCGTCACCGGAATACCCGGGTCCATGGACGCCACCAGACTCCGCACCTCCGGCTCCAGGCTTCCCGGTTCCACTTCCGTCCGCACCACCGAGTACAAACAACACCACGTCGAAAGCTGGGTCGAGGGCAGGAAGTACATCGGCTCCAGCTCCCGCGAAGTCGCCCCGTAGCGCGTGTTCCCCACCACGCCGACAATCTCGCGCCACGCCGGACCCTCCGGCTTCCCGTTCCCCGCCCCCGGCTTCAGCTTCTTGCCCAGCACGTTCTCGCCGTGAAAGAACTTCTCCGCGAAGGCCTGGTTCACGATCATCACCTGCGGAGACGTGTCCGTATCCGCAACCGTGAAATCCCGCCCCGCGAGCAGGGGGATCTGCATCGTGTGGAAGTACCCGTCCGACACCACGTCCAGCTTCGCGCTCGGCTGCAGGGCCTCCGGCACCGGATGCTCCGGATCCTCAAAGCTGACGTGCGCATTGTTATCCGTCATCGGCAACAGCATCGACCCGCCCGCCGACTCCACGCCTGGCAGCGCCCGCAGCTTTTCGAAATACTGCCGGTAGAAAGCCGGCCGCGTGTGCATGTACCGCGCATCCGGCGTCTCGAACAGCAGCGTCAGCACATGATCTGGATTGAATCCCTCATCGTTGTGCGTCAGGTGCATGTAACTGGTCACCAGCAGCCCCGCGACCGCCGTCAGCACAATGCCCAGCGCCACCTGCCCGACAATCACCGCCGACCCCAGCCGATGATGACCACCCGTATCCGTGCGCCCACCCTCCTTCAGCGGCGACAGCAGATCGCGTCGCGCCAGCATCATCGCCGGCACCAGCCCAAACACCACTCCGGACAGCAGCGACAGCCCCAGCGCAAACCCCAGCACCGGCAGATTCACGCCCGCATCCGCAGCCCGGGGCACGCTATCCCCAATCAGCCCCAGAACGGCAGGCGTCGCGGCAAAGGCCAGCGCGCATCCCGCCGCCCCGCCCAGCAACCCCAGCACCACGCTCTCCACCAGCAGTTGCCGCACCAGCCGCGCCCGGTTTGCGCCCAGCGCCGAGCGCATCGCCATCTCGCGTTCCCGCTCGCTCGCCCGCGCCAGCAGCAGATTCCCCACGTTGCCGCACGCAATCAGCAGCACCAGTCCCACCGCGCCCAGAATCACAAATAATCCCGTGCGCGTGTCGCCCAGCATTGCGGTCAGCTCGCTCTCCACCTGCGCCGAGTTGTGCTTCGTATTCGTGTTCGGATACTGCTTCGCCAGCCGTGCGGCAATCTCCTTCATCTCCGCGTCGGCCTGCGCCACCGTCACGTCCGGTTTCAGCCGCCCCATTACCGCCATCGAATGGTTGCCGCGATTCGCCGTGCTCGCGCGCGGCGTTCCATCGTTGTCGATTGCCAGCGTCGTCCACAAATCGTTCTTCGGCGCATCCACCGGAAACCGGAAGCTCGTTGGCATCACTCCTGCCACCGTGGAGGCCTCACCGCTCAGGTGAACTGTCCGCCCCACGATTCCCGGATCGGACCCGAACTGCGAAACCCAAAGCCCATGGCTGATCAGCACTACCCGCGCTCCCAGCTTCTCGTCCTCTGGTCGAAATCCGCGTCCCAGCTCCGGGCTCACCCCCAGCATCGGCAGCAGTTCCCAGCTGACGACTTCACTCTCCAGATGGACCGGCCGCTCCACTCCAGTCAGCGTCATCGACCCGTCGTGATACGACACCAGATGCTCGAAGCTGTGGTTCTGCGCCCGCCAGTCAAAGAAGTCCGGATACGAAACCGCGCCGCCGACCAAAGTCCCCGTCGCCTCTCGCGACTGCACCTCCACCAGCCGCTCGGGATGCGCATACGGCAGCGGCCGCAGCACCACCGCATCCACAACGCTGAACACCGTCGTGTTCGCCCCAATCCCCAGCGCCAGCGTCAGCACCACCACCAGCGCAAACCCCGGCGACTTCCTCANNCCCCGCCGAAATCCCGCAGCGCTGCCCGCTGCGCTTCTTCCTCACTTATCCCCCGCCGCCGATGCTCCGCCGCCGCCATCTCCAGATGCCCGCAATTCCTCATCCAGCTCTGCATCCAGCTTCCGCCGCCGAAAGATCGCACTCATTCGGCTGATCGCTCCTCGCATCCAACTCCCCCCGCTACCCGCGCATCGACGAAAACCTGCTCCCTGCTCCCTGCTC
>PMAM01000153.1 GCA_003152595.1 Acidobacterium sp. | reverse complement strand
TCGCCACCGTGTTCCGCCAGGGGGAGCGGCTGTTCTCGCGGGATCGCATCGGCGAAGTGACCGAGTTGCTGCCGGAAAACGCAACAACCTTCTTCTATCCCACCGGCGGCACACGTCGATTGACGTTCGAGCGTGACTCTGAAGGAAGAATCACAGGGATTCGTTTTCGCGACGACCGTCACGAGGAGTTTTGGGAAAGAAGGCGATGAGGGTCCCTGGCCCAGCGCAGAAGTAGCCCTGTGCCGGTTCGGACTCGTTTCTCTGCGGCTGTTCCGCAGAAACTCCCTCTGCGAAATGTCCATTCCTGAACAGGCAATCCTTCTTCCGGACAGCCGCACACACTTCCTGATTTATGTAACTTGATGAATCGGCGGCCCTCCAGCCCCTGCGCGGTTCGGCACGGCACGTGCTTCTTTTCCCCTGTCGGGCTCCCCCCAAACTGCAATCCAGGGAACTGCCATGCCTCCATCTGCGTACCCACCGAGCGAGGTTCGTGCCATGCGCCGCTTCGCTTTGTTTATCGTCTGCTTCACCGCCATCGTGCTGCTCGGCGTTTCGCTCCCCCACTCCCACCGGCACGTCCACGCCGCTCAGGCTCAGACCGGCAACTGGCACAACGGCGACTGCGAGGACAACGGTCGGCACTGGGGCGAAGCCCATGTTTGCCAGATGCGCCGCACCACGTTCGCTCTGTCCTCGGGTCACCTCAACGTGGAGACCATCAACGGAGGGATCGATGTTACTGGGGAGGACCGCTCCGACGTCGCGCTCGAAGCCCGCGTGACGGCGTGGGCACCGTCGGATTCCGAGGCCAACGATGTCCTGCGCCAGGTCGTCATCGATGCGGCCAACGGTGAGCTCCGTGATCACGGTCCGCATTCCCATTTCTTCAGCCGCAGCGGTTACAGTATCGACTACCACCTGCGGGTGCCGCAGCAACTCGCCGCCGACCTGCACACGATGAATGGTGGCATCGACCTGACGCGAGTCGATGGCAACCTGCGTTTCGAAACGACGAACGGCGGCGTGACCCTGGATCGCATCTCCGGGGATGTCAACGGCCACACGGTCAACGGCGGCCTGAACGTCTCCCTCGCCGGCGATCACTGGCAGGGGAGTGGTCTCCATGTCGATACGACCAACGGCGGCATCGATCTCCGCGTTCCGGAGCACTACAACGCGCACCTGGAAACCGGCACNNGGTGGATCCACCGTGCATGTGCAGACGGTCAACGGCGGCATCACCATCAGTCACAACGACACCACGAGCGCGGACTGACCCTCCGCGCCGGAGAGTTTCGCACCGATTTTTCCTCCCCCGCCCTCCCCCTCGCTTTCCCGGACACAATGCCCTACGCACATCCGGTCTGTGCATCGCAGGTTCTCCCCGGACCCGCGCTCCGCCTCGCTCAATCCTCCCTTTCCACTTGCGGCCCTCTCCTTTCCATACCCCTTTCCCAGAAAGCTGTGAAACTGGTGGAGATCCTGTGCTTCGGAAGCCCTCCTTCCCCCGGGTTTCCGCATTGTCCTCTTTCCCTCACCCACGTTTTCTAAAACGCGCCCCCTCTTCCGCACCGCTCCACAAGCGGTTTCCTTTCGCCTTTCCACTTTTCCAGTGCGAACGACTACGACTACTAGAGAAGAATAGAAATCTAAGATCCATATCGTAGTCGTCGCCGCAGTGGACCGACCGCCGGCGGGAGTCCCACCAAAACACCGGGTTTTCCAGAGAGCGGATTCTGGCCCTGTGACTCTAGAATGGATTCTTCGAGCCTGGACCCTTGCGGCCTGCGGTCCTGCCTGGTGTACAGTGAGTCCAATCGATTCGGGGGAAAGCCATCATGCCGGCTGTCGAAGAGGAAAAAGCGGTTCAGGGAGCGACTATGGAGATCACCGTCAGCCGTCAGGATCTTCTGCGTGAGCTGACCGCCACGCAAAGCGTTGTCGAGCGCAAGACTACGATCCCAATCCTCTCCAACTTCCTGCTGGAAGCCGACGGCGACAGGATCGTGATCACGGCCACGGATCTCGACCAGAGCATCCGCACCAGCTGCGCGGCGAAAGTCAAGAAGGCCGGATCGTGCACCATTCCCGCACGCAAGCTCTACGACTACATCCGCCTGCTCGGCGACGGCGACATGTCGATCAAGCTGCTGGAGAACCACTGGGTCCAGATTCGCGCCGGGCGCTCCAACACGCGCATGGTGGGCATGGCGCGCGCGAACTTTCCGCAGGTGCCTGAATTTCCCAGCGGCAGCGCGACGAAGATTCCCGTCGCCTCACTGCGCACGCTCATCGCACGGACGATCTTCGCGATTTCCAATGAGGAATCCCGCTACACCCTCAACGGCGCCTTGCTGATCCTCAAGGCGGAGTCCATTGCCATGGTCGCCACTGACGGCCATCGTCTCGCGCACATCGAGAAGGGGGGCGAAAACTTCCCCGGCATCAATACCGAGAAGAAGACGCTGGTGCCGCGCAAGGCGCTGCAGGAGCTGCAATCGCTGCTCTCCAGCACTGAGGCAGAGTTCGTCGAGTTTGCCGACGACGACTCGACACTGTTCTTCCGGGTCGGCCATCGCGTGCTCACCAGCCGCAAGCTCACTGGGCAGTTCCCCAACTACGAAGCGGTGATGCCGCGCGACAACAACAAGTTCGTCATCGTCCGCAGCCCGGATCTGTCCGCGTCGATCCAGCGCGTCGCGCAGTTTGCGGACGAGCGATCAGGTGCCATCAAGATGCGCCTCGAGCAGAACGAGATGAAGATCTCCTCGTCATCGACCGATTCGGGCGAGTCGGAGGACACCATCGAAACGCCGTATACCTTCGATGCCATAGTGGTCGGCTTCAACTCGGTGTACCTGATCGAGTTCCTGAAGGCGATCGGTAATGAGGGCGAAGTGCGGCTGGAGTTCAAGGACGCACAATCGGCCGGCCAAATCCGCCCCGAAGACGCCTCGGACGAGTACAAGTACCGCTACATCATCATGCCGATGCGGATTTGATTGCCGCTTTGACTAATATATAACGCAATTGTCATGTAAACGCCGACTTTGCGTGTTAGATTGAGCATGTGCTGCCTCTCG
>PMAM01000339.1 GCA_003152595.1 Acidobacterium sp. | reverse complement strand
TGCCGCCGCGGATGCAATCTGGTTGGTGGCCATGTCCGACTGTGCCTTCGCAGCGACCGCTTGCGCGTTCGCAGTGTCAGCCTGTGCCTGCGCATTATCGGCCTGAGCCCTCGCATTGTCTGCCTGCGCCTGTTGCTTCTGCAGGTCGGCAGCATCCGATTGCGCCTGCAACGCGACCTGCGTGTCTCTGGAGGCCTGACGCTCGCTGGACAGACGCGCCTCGTCGATTCTCTTCACTGCAACGGCTCGCGCATCTTCTGCCGTCTGGACAACCTGACGCGAGGTTGCAATCAAATCCTGCGAAGAGGGATGCCGTGCCGTTGCCTCGCTGTCGGCAGTGTTCATCAGCTCGACTGCATGGCGATAGCTTTCGCCGGCATATTCCTCCGCACCCTCGGATTGTGCGATTCGCACCGCATTGCGTGCTTCAAAAAACTCCAGGGGAAGCTTTGCCTTCAACACTACGGGGTCGAACTTATAGCCTGTGGGAATGTAACCCCCGCGCTCCAGAAGCTCATACTTCGCGTTAACGGCTTCTGTAGTTCCCAGGGTATCGGCGCGCACGACGTTCTCAAGCACGACCACATTGCTGGGTTGTCGAACTGCGTAGTAGGGCTCCGCGGTAACAATCAGCGCGAAGGACTGCAGGTCGGTGGTTGTGCGCAACTTGCTGCGATGGTTACCGCCTACCAGTACTTCTCCCAGATTCACCGGCCGGCCCTCCGGTGAGATAGCCCACATTATGTATGTGAGGTACTCGCCGCCAAAGCCAGTTGGCTTATCCAAATTCCCAAATTCGACAGTGATAGAAAGATTGCCTCTTTTGTTTTCGACCGTCGCCCAGCCATCGGCTGCGGGCATCAGGGTCGTTCCTGCGAAATCCACCTTTGTCGCTTTGCCACGGTGCTCATAGTTCACCGCCTGAACGGTGCGGCTGATGACAATCGCCCGATAAGGGTTGGGCGAAGCAGCCGGCTCGGCCAGAGGAATTAGCCGGGGCGACGTCTGAGCGAAGGCGCTCATGCCTAAGATCGCCGCAACCGCGAACCGCATTTTCATTATCATGACTATTCCTTTAGTGGCAGATAACTGCCATGGTGACCTAGACCCTGGCCTGTGACTGAATCTGAGTGTTACTGACAAACGCTATTCGTTCAATGGTTTGTCACCGCCGGCTGTGCACATAGGAGAAGGCATGGAGGTGAAAAATTCCAAATACTCCCAGGAGCCAGACAACCACCGCTATGACGACCACTCCGTTGAGGATCGACTTAATATTCGACTGCATGGGGATGAAGCGGTTCACAAGCCACAGCAGGAACCCCACGATGACGAGCGTGATAACAATGTGGATCAACATACCGAGTTCTCCTTACGATGGTGGCAGGGTGATCGGGATCGTGGGACGACCCCGATCAGCAATGGTTAGGTTATTACTGTTGGCCCGGGGTCGCTTCAGCAAGCGTGCCAGCGCGGCCTATCTCCCCGACAACCCGCATAAAACTCAACGTCGATTGCGGTGGGCGCACATTGCCCGACAGCACCGACCGAAAAGATGCATCGCGACCGTAGATGGCGCGCGTAGAATCCATATCCTGCTCCACCACAGCTCCATCGAGTGTGACTCCCGCGAAGATTCCATGGGAGCGCGAATAGGTCAGGACTTCTGTGGTCATCTTCCAGTCGGTACCGGCAGAGGCGTGACGGCCGACCGGACCCGCGGACGCAGAAGCATCTCCACTGAGCTGAAATTTGTCGCCGAGCAAGTGCTGCAGACCTCTGTCATTCATAACGACCATGACCAAATCGACGCCTTCGACGCCAATCTGCAATCCCCAGCTTCCGCCGCCCACGGATACGAATGCCGGAGCGCTCCAGCCTTCAGGAGTGCGGCACGACGCGATGCCGCGGCCATGCTCCCCGCCAACCACAAAGCCGCCCTTCACCAGATGCGGAACCACAACGATGCACTTCGCATCCTTCACCACTTCGTCCGGAATACCTTTGTCCGGCGTGCTCATAATGGAGCGAAGCACATCCGAAGACATTTGCAGGCGATCGATGGAATCCTGGCGTCCAGAGGCAGCCCAAAGGTTCCCGCTCGTCAGCGCAAGGGCGCCAGCCAACAGCAGAGGCGTGATTTTCATTGGTTTTCCTTATTGCGGTGCGGAAAGGCTAAGAGAAACACATTTCAGATGGACTGACTTAGCTCAGAACCACGAGTGAGGAGATACAGAGAGACTCTGCTCCAAATGATTAGATCAGAGAGGAAAAACAATAACTGAGCTAAATTGCTCATATTCTCGCGTGTTCCATACAGGGCAAACTGCGCAGGGATCAGGAGTTTTCACAGGAATGTGCAGGTTTCCGGCGTATAGTAGAGAAGTGGTTCAGATTCTCCTCCCTCGCCTTCAGCTTCCTACGTCTCGCTCCAGACGAGCCCCTTTCAGGTACGCAACCGGTCGACTGGAGCTTCTATGAGCCTCATTAAGAAATCCGATGTGAAGAGCCATCTCTCGAAAGAGAATACCTCCGTCTACCCCTTCGGGTTGAAGCGGCCAGATACGAAGACGGCCGCGAAGACTAACGATCGAGGTGCGCCTGCAGAAGTGACCGACATCAGCATCAGTCCAAGTCATCCGATTTCTCCTGAAGCTGTGCCGAATTCCCAGGTAGGGGGTTCCGTTGGTGTACCGGCGAGTGCGGAAAAATCCGGCAACGGCTCGTGGTAAGGCCCCCGGCGATTTTTCTTCGCACCGAGTGCCTGTTACCGGACGGTCTCCACCTGAAGATGAAGCCGTTCGCCACGGAGTGGATGTCGGTGGAAAATGTGTCGCCTGCACAACTGGATCTTGAGGTGCGCGACGCGGGCTGGCACTTCATGTGGATCGAGTCGGCCTGCTCCCGGCTCGGCTGGGGCCGGACGGACGAGATGGCAGGCAACCGGGCGATCACTCGCGCTTTGGCGCAGACAGAAGCGAAGTTCAATGCCGCGGAGCTGGGTATTCTGCACGTATCACGATACCTGGGTTTTCACGTCGCTAAAGCGACGCTGCACGCGCGGCATATTCAACAGCGCGCTTCGCTCGGCCCGATCGAAGAACTGAGCCTTCGGCAACTCGCTCCGGAATAAGCAGTCAATACCGAATGCGGTATGAAAGTCGGGTTCCCGTGCATTCGAGCTCCGCATCTGAGCGGCCAGGATAGCAGCGTTGAAAGGAATGCATGACTCTATCGGAGATGCTTCACGTTGAAGGCGTGGCTGGGCTCCCTGCTTCGTTGCCAGCTCCGCCTCTGGCGGGAGCGGGTAGTTCGCCATTGCCTCTGCCCACGCGCATTGCTGTCATTGGCAACTATCTGCCGCGGCAATGCGGGATTGCGACTTTTACGACGGACCTGTGCACGGCAATCGCGTCCGAATACGGGAGTGCTCGTCTTTTCGCAATCCCTGTCAACGATCCAGACTCGAGCTACGAATACCCCGATCGCGTGCGGATGGAAATCGAGCAGGAGGATTGCGCCTCGTACGAGCGCGCTGCCGAATTTCTCAATTTCAACGGGAACGATCTGGTTTGTCTCCAGCATGAATACGGGATTTTTGGAGGGCCGGCAGGCAGCCACATCCTGTCGCTCCTGCGCCGGCTGAAGATGCCGCTAGTAACCACACTCCACACCGTGCTGCGTGAACCGGACCTGGATCAGCAGACCGTGCTCGAAGAGATCGCGCATCTTTCCGATCGTCTGATTGTCATGAGTGAGCTTGCTGCGACGCTGTTGCGGAACGTGTACGGCGTTCCCTCAGAAAGAATAGACTTAATTCCTCACGGCGTGCCGGATTTCCCGTTTACCGATCCGAATTACTTCAAGGATTTGTTCGGCATCCAGGGCAAGCCGGTGCTCCTGACCTTTGGATTGCTGTCGCCCAACAAAGGCATCGAAAACGTTATTCGTGCGCTGCCCGCGATCCTGGCAAAACATAACAATGTGACCTACATTGTTTCGGGGGCAACCCATCCTCACGTCCGGCGCCGTGACGGCGAGCGCTACAGGGAAGAACTCCAGCAACTGGCCATCGAGTTAGGCGTATCCTCCCATGTCATATTCAATAATCGCTTTGTCAGTGCGGAGGAGTTAGTGGAGCATGTCGGCGCGGCCGACATCTATATCACCCCCTATCGACAGGAAGCACAGATTGTCTCCGGCACGCTGGCGATCGCTCTGGGCGCCGGGAAAGCGATCATCTCCACACCCTACTGGCATGCGCAGGAACTGCTCGCGGACGGACGCGGCATACTGGTTCCCTTTGACGATCCGGCTTCGATTGCAGAGGCGACCAACCGGCTGCTGGATAACGACGCCGAGCGGCATACGATGCGGAAGCGCGCCTATCTCCACTCGCGGGGCACCACCTGGCAGCGGACCGCCCAGGCGTATATGGCGAGCTTTCAGCGTGCGCGTACCGAACGCATCCTGCGGCCGCGACCGTCCCCGCAGGACGTCCTGGCAGCCAGATCAACCGATGAGTTACCCGCTCTGGACCCGGCTCACCTGAAGCACATGACCGACGACACAGGCATTTTGCAGCACGCCGTCTTCTCCGTGCCTAACTGCGCGGAAGGTTATACAACGGACGACAATGCCCGCGCCCTGATCGTATCTGTGCTGCTGCAGGAGTCCCCGGTAGTGGACAGCGACCTGCTCGCAAGCCTCTCTCGCCGATACCTCGCTTTTCTTGAGTTTGCCTTTCACGGCAAGGTTGGCCGATTCAGNNCTCGGCTACGATCGCCAATGGCGGGAAAGTGCGGGGTCGGAAGACAGCCATGGGCGCGCTCTGTGGGCACTTGGAACCGTGCTTGGCCGTTCTACAGATCCGGGACTACGAGGAGCGAGCGGGCAGTTATTCGAGGCTGCGGTTCCAGCTACTCTCACCTTCACCAGCCCGCGGGCGTGGGCATTTTCTGTTCTGGGCATGCAGGGATATCTTGACTGGTTCCCGGGAGACAGGATCATTCAGGGGACTCGCAATCTGCTGGCAAACCGGCTGCTGGACCTCTATGAGCGCACTCACTCTGAGGGCTGGCAGTGGTTCGAGGAGAGCCTCGCGTATTCCAACGCACGCCTGTCGCAGGCGCTTATTCTGGCTGGATGGAACGGTAAAAACAGGAGAATGGTCGATGTGGGGTGTGAGTCTTTGAAATGGCTTGTCGCCCAGCAGCATCAGGACGACGGTCACGTATTTGTACCGATCGGC
>PMAM01000149.1 GCA_003152595.1 Acidobacterium sp. | reverse complement strand
TGCATATAAGCGGGAAGCACGCCCCAAGATGAGATCTCCCCGAAGGGCCCAGGAAGACCACCTGGTTGATAGGCTGGAGGTGAAAGCGCAGTAATGCGTGCAGCTGACCAGTACTAATCGCCCGTTCGGCTTAATCATAGAATTAACTCTGCGCAGTNNCCAATCGATTTTCGTTTCCTGGTCCGGGAGCTGGAGTTCGCTCCAGTCTCCCGGTCAGCTAAGCTGTGACGCCAGTCTGCCGACAGCGGTCCGAAGAAGAAACTGTCCGGACCCCTCGGCTGCGGGAGAAACTACCCGCCAGGCGTCGCTCGACTTTGCCGGTGACCTTACCGCGAGGGTCCCACCCGTTCCCATCCCGAACACGGAAGTTAAGCCTCGTTGGGCCGATGGTACTGCACGCGTAAGTGTGTGGGAGATTAGGTGATCGCCGGCATAATCATGTAATGCGGCAACTACCCCTTGCCGCACCCCCGAAAGCCCGCCTCCACCCACCCCGGAGCGGGCTTTCCCCTTTTCCGGCCAAATTTTCCCCGCCAGCCCTCCCCAACACTCCCCCTGCTACCATTCCCTCACCATGACTCCGCGCAAGGCCGCACCCCCGAAGAAGAAGTCCGCTCGCCCCTTGCTCAAAAAATCCATAGCTAAGAGATCTGCGTCGGCCGTATCCCCTTCCGCCCAGCTCGACGCCTTCCTCGACAAATTCACTCCCGAGATCGCCGCCGAAGCCCGCGTCGCCCTGCGCCGCATGCGCGCCCGCCTGCCCGGCGCCCAGGAACTCGTGTACGACAATTACAACGCGCTGGCCATCGGCTTCGCCCCCACCGACCGCGCCTCCGACGCCCTCTTCTCTATCGCTGTCTTCCCGCGCTGGGTCAGCCTCTTCTTCCTGCAGAACGGCACCTGCCTCCGCGATCCCGACTGCTACCTCGAAGGCAGCGGCAAGCAGGCCCGCCACATCAAGCTCGACAACGGCGCCATGATTGACGACCCCGGCGTCCAGGGCCTCATCGCCCAGGCCCTCGAACTTGCCCCCCAACCCATCGACCCCGGCCAGCCCCGCCGCCTCATCATCAAATCCATCTCCCCCAAACAGCGCCCCCGCCGTCCCAACCCATGAGCGCGTGCCGAGATTCCTACACGGAGTTTTGCAGCCAGCCGCAACACGAAGCCACCAGTAACAGCGCGCCTGCAATCGAGAGAATGATCCTGCCTGGACCCCGACCAGACACCGCGCAAACAATCGTCGCGAGGGAGGCGCAGACCGCAAATATAAAAACGCGGTCATGCCAGGGGCTGATAGAAAGATCGCCGTTCGCGTGGTGAATCAGAGGAAACGGATCAGCCCAGCAAACCATTGCCGCAATTAGCCCAGAAACGCAGTGCAAACACCACTCCGGAAAGCATACCGTCTCCATCTCTTCAAATCCCCGCGACTATCTGATCTGATAGTGCTCATAGTCAGCACCCTTCGCTACTTCCGCTCACTCTTCCGGATCACCAGCTTCAGACCCGACCACACCGCGTCCACCGCGCACACCTTCACATCCACGAACCCCAGCGGCAGACACACCTCGCGCACCGCATCCTCCGTAATGTCCGTCGCCACCCCCGCCGACTTCTTCGGCCCCGTCTTTTTGGGCCAGGACACCCACACCGTCCCGTCCTGCGCCAGCAGCCCGCGCAGCTGCTCGAGTTCCATTCCCAACTCCTGCCTCTTCGTCAGGAACAGGTGCGCCATCTCGAGCCCGGCCCGCGGCGTCTTCACCAACTTCGGCGCAATGCCGCCCGCTGCGATCTCCTCCGCCACGCTCGCCGGCATCTTCAGCCGCCACGTCACCTGCCCGTCTTTCACGCCCAGCTTCTTCCATAGCGGCGTCCCCGAATACCCAGCCGATGCCGGCGCGGCCTTCGCAGCACCCGCAGCCGCCGGCCTCACGCTCTTGCTCCCTCCAGCCACGCTCACACCTGCGAATACGCCGTCGGGCTCAGCACCAGATTCGTAATATTGACGACCAGCTGGTCGTAGCTGAACCGAGGATCGGTCTGCAGCTTCTTCCATCCCGAATCGTTCCGGAACGCGTCCCACATCGCATTCATGTGCTCCAGATCCGGGAAACTCAGCATGTACGTCAGGTGCGGCAGCCGCTCCCCGATCAGCGCGTCGCCAAAGAACACCCGCCAGAATCCGGCCCTCTGAAACGCCTCAAACTCCCCCGATTGGAACATCTCCACCTTGCGCACATGATCCCGCTCGCTTGCGCTCTCGTAGCTGCGCATCTGGAACACGCGCTTTCCCTTCGTCGCTGTCGGCGGCGGCACCACCAGTTGCGGCCAGCCCGCAAACGCAATCAGCAGCGTGCTCTCCACGCGCTCAAACGCCGGGCTGGTGTCTGGCGCATTCCAGAACGCCTCCGCCGCTGCCAGGAAAGTCGCATCCTCGCGCAGTCGCAACCCTGCCCCCACCAGCGTCTCCAGATTCTCCGACGGCAGCAGCAGGTACACCGTCGGCGTCTCCGGCCCAATGTCCACCGTGAACGCGCCCACCGGCCCAATCCCCATTCGATTCAGAGCCGGCACCAGCGCATCCGACAAATACTTCGTCGTCACCTGCATCTGTGCATCCCGCCTCAGCAGATACTTCCGCAACTCGTAATACTGACGCCCCTTCGCAGCCGCGCCAGAACCCGACGCAGCCTGCGAGCCGGCCGCCCGTTCCGCCATCGCTGCGGCAGAAGCCGCCAGCCCCGCGCGAATCACCTCTCTTCGATTCACCCTCGGCCCTCCCCTCCATCAAATAATGGCGATGCCTACCTGGATCGCTCCAGCTACCGCGTGAACCCACCCGAGGGCGGCGGCCAACTCCCCATCAGCTGCCGCATCAGCACCACCCGCCCCAGGTGATACGCATTGTGCGCCGCCAGGCTCTCCAGCTGATCGCGCACCGTCATCTTGCGCGCCGGCTTCCCCGGCGGCGAAGGACACACCACCACCTTCTCCGTGTCCGTGCAGTTCGCGATCGTCGCGGCCTTCTCCGCGCCCGCAAGAAATCTCCTGCACAATTCCCCCCACGGCTCCGCCCGCGCCTGCTCCCCCGTCGAAAAACTCATCGAGTTATGCGCCGGACACGGCGTCTCCACACCCCGCACCCAATCCAGCGTCACGTCCTGCCAATAGGCAGCGTGCCACACCTCGGCATAAATGGTGTGCGGCGCACCCTCGACCAACCGGTGCGCCAGTTCCTCACTTAAATTTTCGACAACATGAGACGGCGGCGTGTACGCGCTGTCCCCATTCAGCGCAAGAGCGAGTTCAACCATGTCCGCCATTGTCGCATTCGAGCTGTCATCCTGAGCGAAGTTCGGTTCGCGTCGCGAACCGAGCACAGTCGAATGGACCTCCCGAGCGTCAGCAATTCCGATGAGCCGACTCGTCGGAATTCGCGAGGATCCCTAAACCCTCGCCCTTTTCAGTTCCTTCCAGTCCCGCTCCGTCTGATCCGCATACGCCTCGGCAAACTCCACCAGCGCCGTGCCAAACTTCGCCCCGCTCCCCAGATACCCTGCGATCAGGGCCGCATCGCCCGAACGCGCATGCCCGCGCGCCAGCAGCTCCCCGCACATTTCCGCATAGTCGATCAGCCCCTGCCCCGCCAGATCGCCCATCTCAATCGACCCCTTATGATCGTTCAGCTGCCGCACCAGATAATCCCGGTTCGCGATCGTCGTCCACCCCAGAAACGGATCGGACTGGAACTGCATCGCCCGCTGCCCATCCGCCGTCCGTTTCCCCTGGTTTTCGAACCCGCCGTCTCCCGGCCCGATCGCCCCTGTCAGATACGGCGCGTACGCCGAACCCGGCTCCTCCTTGATCTGCAGAAACAGCGGATCCCGCGGCCCGTTTCCCTCCAGGTAAATCAGATAATCGCGCAGCCCGACGGATCCTGTCCCCACCACCTTGAACGCCACATCCATCGGCCGGTACTGCTCGAGAAAATGTTGCCGCTCCGGCAGCAAATTCTCCCGATAGGTCTTCACCGACGCCAGCACTGGCCGTGCCTGCTGCGGCGTCAGTCTCTTCAGCACCGGCGACTCATCCTTAAATACGCGTCCCTTCTTCGTCTCCACCGTCAGCGCTTCCAGCGTGTGCAGCGGAGTCGCGCGCTCCGCCTTCATCAACGCCTCTGAAACCGGAGTGATTCGCTGCAGCCGATGCACCTGGTAGCGCGCCACTTCGATCACCGGCATCCTCGCCAGCGTGTCGATCAGCTTCCGATAACGTGCCACAAACTGCAGCACCGCCTTTTCGCCGTCTTTCACCTTCTCGCCCGGCGCGCACGTTTCCCGCGCCGCCAGCACCAGGCTCGTCGCCAGCCGCTTCAGATCCCACTCGAACGGACCGCGAATCGTCTCATCGAAATCGTTGATGTCAAACAGTAGCCGTCCATCCGGAGCCGCAAACGCACCCAGATTCCGCACGTGCGCGTCGCCGCAAATCTGGTTCACGATCCCCGTGTGTGGCAGCAGCGCCAGGTCCGCCGCCATCACCGGCACCGCGCCGCGAAAGAAACCGAACGGCGACGCCAGCATCCGCTCGTACTTCAGCGCCACCAGTCCCGGCACGCGCCCGCGCATCGACTCGGCCACCAGCGCTACCGCATCGTGCTGCCGCAGCTTCGCATCCCACCGTCCGTGATCCTGCCGCCGCACCTGCTTGCGCCGCGCCTGCCCCAGTGCCCGCCGCTCCCGAGAGGTCGGAATATGCGTCATCTCACCCCAATCATAGAGACTGTCGGGGACGTTGAGTTCATTTCTTCAGAGCCACCTGAATCCGATCCGGAAGATCCTCCAGCGAATAGGAAAGATTCAGCTCCGGCTGTCCTTCCCATTCATTGGAATCGCGACAACAGTGTCCCGGCGCCTCCTTAAACGAAAACGGAATCTCGATGTGCCACTCCTTGCTTAAGTGGTTCGTCGGAATGCTGAATAGTACGGCCATTCCTGGCGGAATGACGTCAGATGATCCAACTTCGAACCAATATCCAAAAGGCATCTTCTCGGACTCCGATCGAGTTCCTGCGGTTTGATCTTGTGATGGTGTCTCCGACATTCCTGGGGAAATTGGAACACAGCCATCGGTGGCAGGAATTCGGCCTCAATCCCGCTGTGTTCGTCGCGAATCACTCGGTCCATCACTCCTACCTCGTCCCGGGGCGTGCCGTCAGGCACGCCAAACGTCGAGATCGTAATCGGCACGTTGCAGTTGTTCACGAACTTGAACCAGATCCGTTGCTTCGGCTCGTTCTCTCCGAACGGAATCCCCGGCCCATAGCGAACAAACTTGAGGTAGACGAACGGCCGATCCGCATCGATCGCGAGCCTCGGGGCAGCAGCCGGTTTCTGCCCGGAAACTGCGGGCACATTCCCACTAATCAGGCAGAGGCACAGAAGCGGAGCCAGCTTGGAACCCATGCGTCACTCTCCACAGCCAGCGACACCATAGCACTCCAGATTGATCCAGCCCCGCGCAACGTCAGGGCTGGACTCAGGACAGGAATCCACCGCTAATAGGAGAAGCGACGTTGCCCTCAAACAGGTTCATGAAGGGATGTACGGCGCGAAACGGTCCTGCGCCAGCAGGACGACGGAGAAAGCCCCGGCCTTCACAGGCTGCGGAAAAACTCCGAATGGATGGCGAAAAAGCGAAATTTGGGGGAAGCAAAACCATCGGCCGACCCTCCCGGATCGTTCCTGCAGCATCCTGGCGCGATCCATTTTTCGCTCCATTTGAGAAATTGAGTTTTTCCGCAGCCTGTTCAGGCCAGGGAAAAAAGACTGCACAAAAATGAGAGGGCTTCAGCCCGGAGTGCCAAAGCCCCACCCAGCGATAGACCGAACTATCCTCGGCGCCGGCGGGCCAACCTACTTTCTGACAGGGGATCGCAGGTTATACCGCCTGGCGGAAAAAACCACACACCACCCAAAAGCAACGAAGGCCAGGTTCACCCCATAGCAAGAAGCGTGATCTCCTTCCAGCCGAACATCCATTCAATTCCGATCCGATTCACGCCGAAGTACCGTCTCTTTCCATTTTGGGAATGCATCTCTGGATCAGGCCACGCAATGCTGGTTGCGAAGAGAAAGCCCGCAGGAGAGGAGCCTCACTCCGGCTCCAGATCGAACGCCGGCCGATTGTTCCCATCCATATAGAACGGCACCGACGTGTGCTCGTGCACAATCGTCCACCCATCGCCTTCCCGCGCCAGACACAGCGTCTCCCGCATCCAGAAGTTCACGTCGTGATCCGCGCCCTTCTTCCTGCCCAGCATCCGCATATAACCGTGCGCAAACGCCGTGTCCCCGGCGATCGTTACCGCAAAATCCCGCGGCTCAATCGTGATCGGCCCCTCCCACGTATCGAGCCACGCCTGCGTCTCGGCCAGATCGATTCCCTGATGCACCAGTGGCGGCGCCAGATTGTAGATCGCCGCATCCTTCGCATACGGCGCCGCAATCGCTCGCGCGTTCTTCTCGTACCGGGCCTTCGCCATCCCGGCAATCAACTCCTGGACTGCAGCCTTGTCCTGAGTCGTCGTCATCATCGTTGCAGTCGCCATCTTCGTCTCCTCAACCACTGAATTCTGGGTGCCCCATGTCCCTGGTGTTGGGGACATGGGATTGCACAACCGCGCGCCCCGGCTACTCCACCGGAAAAAGAATCTCCGTCCTCAGCCGATCCTCCGGCGTCACCCGCGGATCATCCACGTAGTTCTCGATGTTGAAAGCCTTCCGCAGCGGCAACTTCAGCTCCCGAACCCGCTCGACCGTCCGCCCTGTCGCTTCGCCCAGTTGCGAGAACGGCCCGGTCAGCACAAACTTCGCGTACCTGCCCCCAGTAAATCTCTCGTACTGCACTCCGGCTGGCAGTTGCTTCGGCTCCGCGCCGATCGACACGCCCGCCCGGTAGATCTGCTTCTCCATGTCGTACAGGCTCGTGTAGCCCGTCACCTGGTTGTTCTTCGCAATCTCCGGCACCAGCGGATGCATCGCATTCCACGCCTGCGGCGCATTCGTCTGGAACGGTCCCACCTTCTCAATGAACACGTAATGGGTCTCAGGCCACTCCACCATCTCCGGATTTGTGGTCAGGTTCAAAGTCTTCTCCGCCGTCGCTGTCATTGCAATTTCCTCCTGGGGTTGTTTTCGCTTTCCTGCTTTCCTGCTCCTGCTCGTCCGGGCTCGTCTCTTGCTCGCCTTACTGCTTGTCGTTCCGCTCGTTTTTCCGCTCGCCCTTGTGCTCGCTGCTCGTTCTCCCAAACAGCCCTTCCAGGTACCGCCGCAGATGATCGAGCGACTCCGCGGCCACCTCCGGCCCGCCGTGCGCCTTGGCCAGGATGAACGACCCCTGAATCACCGCCTGGGTGTGAAGCGCCAGGCTGCGCGCCGTCCATTCGCCCCGCACGCCATACATCCGCATCGCCTCGGCAATATCCGGTTCCAGCGTCGCCGCGTGTCCCCAGATACTCCCCTCGCACGCATTGCGCAGGTCCGGATGCGTCTCGTAGACCTCCTGCACCATCGTTCCCACCAGGCAGGTGAACTCCGGCAGCTCCCCCTTCAGCAGCGCTTTCCGAAAATCCACATAAGCCAGCAGCCGGTCCACCGGGTCAGCCAGCGCGTGGTACTCGGCGCCGCGAAATAACTGCCCCGTCATCAGGTTCCAGTACTCCGCCGCCGCCAGCGCCAGCTCTTCCTTGCTCTTGAAATGGTGGAAGAAGCTGCCCTTCGTCAGCCCCGCCTCCTCGCAGACGTCCTCCACCCGGGTCGCTGTATATCCCTTGGATCGAATGAGATGCAGCGCGGCTTCGAGCAACTTCCGCTTCGATTCGTGTTGTGTTTGTGTCGTCCCCATGTACATACCAACCAGTTGGTATGTANNCCGTCAAATTCTTCAGGATTCCCTTAGCCCGCCCCGCTCGCCACCCGCCGTGTACCAATCTCCCCGCTCACCCGCTCCAGCGTCTCGGCCTTCAGCGGCGGCATCCCGCCTGCCTGCGACGCCACCCACGCCCCCCACCGGTTCCCGGCCTCATTCAGCACCGCCAGCGGTGCCCCCTCCAGGTAGTAGTGCGTCAGCGCCGCCGTGAATGCATCCCCCGCTCCCACCGTGTCCTTCACCTTTGCCGCCAGCCCGTAATGCCGATGATCCCCGCGCCGCGTCACCAGCAAACTTCCCTGCGCCCCCAGCGTGACGCACACCAGCTCCAGTGGATACCGTTCCAGCAGCCGACGCGCACCCCGCAGTATCTCCTCCTCGTCCGCCTTCTCCACCGGATGCGGACACGCCCCGGACCCCATCAGCACCTGCCGCAGCTCGCCGGCATTCAGCTTCACAATCGTCGCCCGTCCCAGCCCGCCGCGCAGCACCTCGCCCGACCAGTGCGGAGCCCGCAGATTCACGTCAAACACCCGCACGCACTCCCGTCTCGTCTCATCCAGGAACGCCAGGATCGTCGCCTGCGATCCCTCCGACCGCTGCGCCAGTGTCCCAAAGCACACCGCATCCGCCTGCCGCGCCAGCTCGCGCCACTCCGCCGTCAGCGCCAGCCGGTCCCAAGCCACCGGCTCGTGGATCGTGTACTCCGGCTCCCCGCCCTCCAGCCGAACTGTAACCGTCCCGGTTGCATATTCCGAGTCCGACTGCAGAAAGTCGCTCTCCACCGGCAGCTCCGCCAGTTCCTCCCGCGCTTGTCGACCCAGCCCATCGGCCCCCACGCGGCTCGCCACCACCGCAAGATCCCCCAGCCGCCCCGCCATCACTGCAAAATTCGCCGGCGCTCCCCCCAGCCGCGCCCCTTCAGGCAGCAGGTCCCAAAGCAATTCGCCCAGCCCTACCACGATCTTCTGTCCTGTCTTCCCGTCTCCCATCGGCCTTCGCTCGATCCTCAGCGAATCTACTGCATAGACGGATGTGGCCTGCGACCGCATTGCGTTTCTTTCATCTCATCAACACTCTTCCCGGCTCTGCCGCGAACCCGCCTGCCTCCCGTGACTTGCGCAACGAGAATAACTCCTCGCCACGCTCTCTGCGTACAGCCCCCCAGCCCCCGCGCGTCTCTAACCACACAGACCCGCATCCAGGGTCCTCAATCAGAATGAAGGCTCGAAGAGTGACCCCTCAAACCACCGAAACTACCACTCCGCCCACGCATCGCCGCCGCCATCATCGCCTCGTCGTCGCTCTTCTCTGGGTCGGCTCCGTCCTCGCCATCCTCGCTATCGCCGCTCTCATTGCCGGCAACATCTTTCTCCGCCGCGCCGCACCCATGCTCAAAGCCAAAGTCGTCGAAACCCTCAGCACCCGTTTCGACAGCCGCGTCGAGCTCGACCAGTTCCACGCCGTCTTCACCGGCGGATTCGAGGTCCGCGGCGACGGACTCAAGCTCTACCCCAACCACCTCGACGGCAATGAGCCCATGATCGCCGTTGACCACTTCGGCTTCCGCATCTTCGACTGGCATCAGCTCCTGCATACCCCCATCATCGTCAACCACGTCCAGGTCACCGGCCTCAGCATTCACATCCCGCCCAAAGACCAGCACTCCAACATGCCGCACTTCAGCTCCGGCCCAAAGCCCGGGACCGATCAGAGCCACGGCAAAATCGACATTCTCGTCCGCCTCATCGATGTCGACCACGCCGACCTCGTCATCGAAAACGGCAAACCCGGCAAAGTCCCCCTCAACT
>PMAM01000134.1:31960-32140 GCA_003152595.1 Acidobacterium sp. | reverse complement strand
CCGTGTACACATTGCTGGGCGACGTAATCGCGATGCTGTTGATGACGCGGGAGGTCGACGTAAAGCTGTTCGGACCCGTCCAGCTCCATGTACCGCCGCTCTGCGGCTGCGGCCCCAGGTTCACCGTGTCTCCCACATTCACCGTGACACTGGCTGAGTGCTGCCAGGCTCCTCCGTTCA
>PMAM01000134.1:0-31879 GCA_003152595.1 Acidobacterium sp. | reverse complement strand
GGGTGCTGTTGGCTCCACTCGTATTGGTGTAGGTTGCTGTGTACACATTGCTGGCCGAGGTGAGTGCGATGGCGTTAAGGACGCGCGAGGTCGAGGTAAAGCCGTTCGGCCCCGTCCAGCTCCAGCTACCCCCGGTCTGCGGCTGCGGGCCCAGGTTCACCGTGTCGCCCACATTCACGGCCACACTGGCCGTCTGTTGCCAAGCCCCACCGTTCACCTGCAGATACGGCACGATCGTCGTGGGATTGATGGTGATGGTGAAGGCCTGGGTGCTGTTGGCTCCACTCGTGTTGGTGTAAGTGGCCGTATACACATTGCTGGCCGAAGTGAGTGCGATGCTGTTGAGCACGCGCGAGGTCGACGTAAAGCTGTTGGGCCCCGTCCAGTTCCAGCTACCCCCGGTCTGCGGCTGCGGACCCAGGTTCACCGTGTCTCCCACATTCACGGCCACAGTGGCCGTCTGCTGCCATGCTCCTCCGTTCACCTGGATGTAGGGCACGATCGGAGTGGCTTGCGCCAGCACCTGAAACGCGACGTTGCTGCTGAGTGTGCCGCCGGGAGTACTCACCTGAACCGCGCCTGTCGTTGCGCCCAAGGGTACGCTCGCCTGAATCTCGGTGTCGGAAAGAACGTTGAAGGCGGCGGACGTACCGTTGAATGTAACGGCGCTGGCTCCGGTCAAGCCATTTCCGAGGATCAGCACGGTGGATCCGACGCTACCGATGGTTGGTATGGTTTGGACGAACCGTGGCAGTCCGTTGTTGAGGCTAAAGAAAGTACCGGCTCCGCTGCCGGGTCCGAGGGGACCGGAACCAGCTCCACCGGTACCGCCAGCGATAGTCGTGCCGTAGAGGATCCCGTTTGTCGCCTGCATCAAGCCCGCGATGGGATAGTAGCCATCACTGCAATTGGCCTGGGAGCAGAAGCCATATAGCGCCGTCAGCAATCCCCCGGGTGTAATTTGGAAAAGCGAGCCGCAACCTGAATAAGAGTCGCAGGAGTTGCTCTCACTGACACCACCGTCATCACCAACATAAAAGGTTCCATAGAAGTTGCCGTCGCTGGCCTGAATCAGCCCAGCGTAGGGGTAGCCATTTTCTGTTCCGCTCAGGATGGTCAATTCGCCCTGGGGAGTAATCTTGAAAACGTCTCCGCGCACAGCCGTTCCATAGAAGTTTCCGTCGGTTTCCTGCACCAGCGGGCCTGTCGGATACTCATCATTTTGGCCAGTCCCACTGTACAGTGTGGTCAGTGTTCCGGTTGGAGTGATTTTGAAGACGGTGCCATAGTTGGCGGTCCCGCCATTGTAGGTTGTCCCATAGAAGTTTCCGTCTGAGCCCTGTATCGGTGCGCTCCAGGGTTCGCCACCGTCGTCACAGTTGGGCTGACTACAAAAGCTATAGAGCGTTGTCAAGTTGCCCGACGGGCTAATCCTGAAGAATGTGCCCTGGTTGTTTGCTCCACCATTTTCCGTTGCCCCATAGAAATTCCCGTCAAGGCCTTGAACTAGTCCCACAGGCGACCGGCCATCCGTGCAGTTGGCTTGCGCGCAAAAACTGTACAGGGTGGTGAGAGATCCTTCGGCAGTCATGCGAAAGACCGTGCCGCCACAGTTTCCAACCTCGCAAGTGTCGCTGGGACCGGGGTTGGCTCCGCCCGCGTAAGTCGTCCCATAGAAGTTGCCGTCCGAAGCCAACACGAGCGAGCCGTTGCCCACTCCATTGGGGTAGATGTATCCATCGGAGCAGTTCGGTTGAGAACAAAAAGTGTAAAGGGTCGTAATCGCACCCGCGGGAGTCATCCTGAACACGGTTCCTCCACCGAGGCCCACAATGCCAAGGGCAATGCCGCTGCCATTTGTCCCGTAGAGATTTCCATCGGGTCCCTGGATCAGCGGGGAGCCCGGACCCGTGCCGTCGGCGCAGTTCGGCTGCGAACAGAAGTTATAAAGTGTAGTGAGCAGAGGGCTCGAGCCGTTGTAGGTATTACCCGTGCCGCTCAGCGAGACCATCTGCGTGCTGCCAACGACGCCGTTGCTGTTATCTGTGACCACCAGTACGTCAGTGAGGAGGCCAGTTGCGGAAGGCGAAAACGTCACATTGATGGTGCAGAAACTTCCCGCCGGCACACTGCCATTGCAATTGTCCGTTTCGCTGAAGTTTGGGTTGGGAAGATTGCCCAGGAGGGCACCGATAGCGATGCTCGTCGTGAGGGGACCGCTGCCCGTATTGCTCAACGTGACCGGCTGCGAGACGCTCGTGGTTCCCGCATCCTGAGCGCCAAATGTCAGACTGCCCGGGAAGATGGAGGCAACCGGCACGAGGGCCGTGCCACTGAGCCCCATGCTCTGGGTGGCAGCGCTGGCATTCAGGTTGTTGTCGGTCAGAACCAGCGACCTGGTAATCGGTCCCCCGGTCGTTGGGATGAAGTCCACCGCCAGATTGCAGCTGGCTCCGGCCGCCAGCGTCCCCGCAGAAGAGGAGGTCAACACTTCGGGACAAGTGGTCGATGCGTCCAGAGTGAAGTTGGCCGAGATGCTGGGATTTTCGCCAGTTCCCGGAACCAGGAAGGTGAGCGGGGCGTTGCCGATGTTCTCCAGCGTCACCGTTTGTGGGCTGTCGCTGCTTTGCGAGCCGACCTCTGTCGAGGCGAAGCTCATGCTGGTTGGATCGGAGAAGTCCTCTTTCAACACGCGAGGGTTGCCGCCGCCTGTATCACCGATATAGACGTTGCCTTTCCCATCCACCGCGACGGCGATCGGTTCGAACAGAGCGATCGCTGGCACGACGCTCTGAGTGTAGCCGCCCCCGGAGGGAGTCTCCTTCCACACCTGGGCGCCGCCGAAGACCGGCGAGGCGATATAGACATTCCCGCCCCCGTCCACTGCAACCCCGATGGGGAACGCCAGGCCACCGTTAGGCGCGCCATTTACCACCACGCTCTGCGTGTAACCACCAGAGGAAAGCGTCTCCTTCAGCACTATGTTGAGACCGAAGTTGAAATCGTCGTCGGCAATATAGACGTTGCCGTTCCCGTCCACCGCTACCCCACAGGGTTCAATCAGGCCGTTGATCGCCCTGTTTGCGACCACGCTCTGGGTGTAGCCGCCGGCCAAGGGCGTCTCTTTCACCACCCACTGGTCGGCCTGATCGGAGATGTAGACGTTGCCGCTCCCGTCCACTGCAACCGCGTTGGGCCAATACAGCCCGTTCGACGCGTTGTTTGCTACCACACTCTGGGAGTAGCCTCCCGAAGTCGGGGTTTCCTTATAGACTGTGGCGCCCGAAAAATCGGCAATATAGACATTGCCGCTCCCGTCCACGGCGACCCCGACGGGGTAAATCAGGCCGTTATTGGCCGCGTTTGCGACCACGCTCTGGCTATAGCCTCCCGCCGACAGGGTCTCTTTGTAAACTGCGTCGGCCGCGAGGTCGACGACGTAGAGGTTGCCGCTCCCGTCCACTGCAACTCCAGCGACAGTGCTCAGGCCGCTCACAACCGTACTCTGCACTCCGGGAAGGAAATTTACTTGCGGCCCGACGCCAGTGCCCTGCACGTATCCGCTGGCCAATACGTTTCCAGAGCCGTCCAAAAGCTCCACTGCGCCATTGCGCGAACCGGGGAGCTGCGGCGCGAACATCACATCCACCGTGCACGTATCGCCTGCGCTGTATGCATGGCCGGTCCCGTTGGTATCGCAACTGCCCGTACCCGGATCGGTAAAGTCCAGCCCCTGGGCCCCCTGGGTCAGCGCGGAAACGGTGACACCGCTTCCTCCCGCGGTAAAGGCGAAGTACAGCGTCTGCACTGGCCCCGTCGTTCCCACTGCAACCGCGCCGAAATTCACGCCGTGCGGCGAGATCTCGTCCACGAAGCCGTTGTTGGCGCTGGCGACATAGACGTTGCCGCTCCCGTCCACTGCCACGGCATAGGGATAGTTGAAGGCGCTCCCCAGCGTTGTGATGGTGCAAGCACCGCCGGTGAAGTTGGAGGAAGTGCAGCCGGGGGGCATTTCCTTCACCAGGCCGCTGTCGAGATCGGCGACATAGACGTTGCCGCTGGTGTCCACGGCCACGCCCCAGGGATTGTCGAAGCCGCCGCCCAGCATCGTCACGCAACTGGAGGAAGAGCAACCGGAAGGCATCTCCTTTACCGCCCCGCCGTTCTGCTGGTCGGTGACGTAAACGTTGCCACTCCCATCTACCGTCACACCCTGGGCACTCTGGAAGCCCCCGCCCAGCGTACCGATCGCACAGGCATTGTTGGTGAAGTTGGTGGAAGTACAGCCTGGGGGCATCTCCTTGACCGCGCCGCCGTTCTGCTGGTCGGTGACGTAAACGTTACCGCTCGCGTCCACCGCGACACCGAAGGGATAGACGAAGCCGCCGCCCAGCGCCGTAACGCAACTGGAGGAAGAGCAACCCGCAGGCATCTCCGTCACCGAGCCGTTGAGATCGACAACATAGACGTTGCCGTTTCCGTCCACAGCCAGTTGAGCGGGCTCGAAGAAGCCGCCGCCCAGCGTCGTGACGCAGCTGGAGGAAGCGCAACCCGCGGGC
This sequence comes from Acidobacterium sp., assembly GCA_003152595.1. Classification (GTDB taxonomy): domain Bacteria; phylum Acidobacteriota; class Terriglobia; order Terriglobales; family Acidobacteriaceae; genus Palsa-343. The sequence continues at coordinate 27,320 of PMAM01000134.1, read as the reverse complement.
ATCTCATACACCGCGCCCTTGACGGAGGAGGAATCGGCGACGTAGATGTTGCCGCTGCTGTCCACCGCCACGCCACTGGGACTATAAAAGCCGCCGCCCAGCGTCGTCACAGCACCGGCGAAATGCGCTGTCTGGGCGTGGAGCGGTGACACAGCCACGCTGGCAAACAGAAGTGCGCTCAGCAGGCAGGTGGCCCGCCAAACTCGCCGCGCCCTGGCCAACGCCGCCGTCGCGCGCCGAGGCGCAGGGCTCTTGGTCGGTGTGTCCGGGAGAAATGCCGATTTCGGGAAAGCGAAGAGGCTGCGCAGAACGAGCCTGGAGTCCACGTGAAATTCTCCTTGATCCCGGCTCCGTTCCTGAGGAAGCGGTAACCCCGCTCACCCTTCACTTCGATCACCAGGCTGAGGTGCCGCAGCAACCCGCGCAACCGGGGATCATCCTGTTGCGAATTGTCTGGCCTCTACGCTCCTGTTTTCGCGGCTCCCCGGCAAGCGATAGGAAGGGGCGTGAAGGGGCGTGAAGGGACATGTCGGGGTATGTATCGGCGTTTTTGGCTTCCTGCCGGACGAGGGCCGGTGTATGCTGGTTCCTTCCCCAAGAGAACCTATTCTCTCCGCCGCGGAGAAACTGCCAGGGGTGCGGGTCGCTCGATGACCACCGTTCACACCGGTCAAATTTCCCTCACGACAACGCCGGAAAAGCTCGTCTCGTGGAAATCCATCGCGAAATATTTTGAGTGCGATGAACGCACGGCCAAGCGCTGGGAGCGGGAGCGCGCTCTCCCCGTTCACCGGGCCCCGGGAGGGAAACGGAGCGGCGTGTTCGCCTATGTGTCCGAGCTGGATTCCTGGCTGAATAACGGGATGCGAACGGGACGGCCAGCTACCCGCGCGGACGAGCACAATCCGGCAAAGATCCGCCCCGATTCTTCCACCGCCCTGGCCGGTTTAGCCGGGACCATCGCAATGGCAGGAGAGACGGCCCTCCCGGCCCGTACAGGTCGGCAACGGATCATCCGCCAGTCGCTGATCTGGACGGCAACCGGGGTTGCCGCGCTCTTTCTGGCCACCGCGTCCGTCTTCCTGACCCACAAAGATCGGCGCGATAACGCTCCGGTTCTGACGGCATCTGAGGCCTCGTCTGCTGGCCTGCACCATGCTCCCGCCGCGGATGCCGAGGATCTTTACCTTCAGGGGCGCTACTTCTGGAACCTGCGCTCCGCCACGAGTCTTTCCAAAGCGACGAGCCTGTACATGCAGGCAATCGCGAAAGACCCTTCTTACGCCGAAGCCTATGCCGGACTTGCGGAAACCTACGATCTGTTGCCACAGTTCGGACAAGCCGATCTGGGTGACTCTCTCAGAAAGGCGGAGGAAGCAGCCGAGCACGCGATCGCGCTGAACCCAAACCTCGCCGCCGCCCACCGAGCCCTGGCCTTCGCGCGATTCTACTGGGACTGGGACATCTCCGGCTCCGATGCCGAGTTCCGGCGCGCGCTCGCGCTGGACCCGAACTCCGCTGAAACGCATCAGTGGTATGCCAGCACCCTCGAAAACAGGCTCGAGGGAGCCGAATACCTGAAGCAAATCAACGAAGCCCTCCGCCTGAACCCCACCTCCCCAGCCATTGCCGTCGACGCTGCGCTGATGGCGGAGGAATTCGGCGCCGATTCGAGCCAGGGAATCAGACGACTTAGAGAGCTGGAACAAACACAACCCCTCCTGTCGATGCCCAGTTCCTTTCTCAGGCAGATCTATTTTGCAGAGGGAGATTACCCGGCATACATGGCCGAACTTCGCCGGATCGCGTCGATCACGCGACAGCCGTTCGACGTCGACATGGCGAGGGCGGCGACCCGCGGCTGGTCTCGGGCTGCAAAATCCGGAATGCTGGAGGAGATAGCCGCTGTATAAAAAGCGGCATTCGAACGTGGAACCGAACCGGGCTTCTGGCTCGGGCAAACCTACCTGCTGCTCGGACGTCCGAAAGAAGCGCTGCCCTATTTCCGGGCGTCATTGGCAAAGCACTTCATCCTGCTGATCACGATGGAAGACTGTACATGGGCGAAGAGGCTCGACACGGATCCCGATTATGCCGATCTCTATGCAAAAATCCGCCAGCGCACGCAGGGTCAGGTTGCCCACCCTTCTGTGATCCCGGGATCCTTTCGTCTGCCGAATTAACCGCGTCCTTCCGGCTCGCTTTGATTCCTGTGATTTGAATCACAGAGGAATCTCTCCAGTCCGCCCATGCTGATTCTGACGGAGGTTCGGCGCATACTATGCAGGTGGGCAGAAAAAGCGCACTGCTGCTGCTGGCGATTGTGGTCTTCTGGGCCGCGATGCCATCCTTTGCCTGCCTGAAGGCCGCCGCGCGACCCTCCTGTTGCCAGGGCGAGATGCAGAATTGCACTTCTCCGGCGACCATGACCAGCCCCGACTGCTGCGCGATCCATCCCTCACCGGCTCCGATTCTTCCCGGCAGCGCCATCAGCGCCGACCACCGGCTGAACCCCGCCGCGCTTCGCCTCGCTCCTGAGCCTGCGTTGCGGCCGAATTCTGCATGGGCCGGGCAGTCTTCTTCTGCCGACTCACCCCCGCGCAGCTTGTCTGCGACCGCCTCCATTCTGCGCATCTAGCGCTTCGTTTCCTTCCTGCATCGGCGTCGTGTATCCATGCGGATCCACGATCGCGTTCTGCCCTCCCCTGCATACGAGGAAGCGATGAAAGCTCTTGCTGCACTCCTTTGTCTCACCACGTTTTGCTCCTGTGCGCCTGTTCTTCGCGCACAAACGCGCGCAGACGCCGGCGCTCTTCCGGATTTCGACGCGCTCCTCGGGAGTCCGTCGGCAGCGCAATCTTCCGGCCCCGCGCTCACTCTCGAGGAGATCGAGCGGATCGCCCTCCAGCGCAATCCGGAGATCGAAGTCGCCGCGCGCCGGCTGGCGATGGCCGAAGCCGATGTGCCCGGCGCCGGCGCTCTGGACGATCCCGAAGCGATGTATCGCGGCTGGGGCGTCCCCCTGACTCAGCCCTGGGATTACAACCAGGCGCAAAACATGTTCATGGTGACGCAGGCTTTGCCAGGCCCCGGCAAGCGCAGTCTGCGCACCGCTGTGGCCCGCTCCGATGTGACTGAAGCACAGGATCAGCTGGCGGCGGTCCGCCTCCGCGTGCGCGTCGAGGTCCGCAAAGCCTTCTACGACCTCCTCGAAGCGCAGGATGAAATGAAGATTCACGACGAGCACGTGAACATTGCCCGGCAGTCTATCGCCGCCGCGCGCATTCGCTACACCGTGGGCAAGGTTCCGCAGCAGGACCTGCTCAAGGCGCAACTGGAGCTGACCCGGCTGGCCCAGCACATGATCGGCTTCGACCGCGACGCCGAAGTCGCACAATCGCGGCTGAACACGCTCATGGGGCGCGATCCGGCTGCGCCGCTGCGCGTGCAGGGTGACGACGGCGCTGTCGCGGTTCTGCCTTCGCCGGCAAGCCTTGAGCAACTGGCGCTCGCGGCGCGTCCCGATCTGCTGGAGGCCGAGGCCGCCGCCGCGAAGAGCCGCCAGCAGCAAACACTGGCGAAGAAGGCATATGTCCCGGACTTCACCGTTTCTGCCGGATACATGCTCATGCCGCCGAGTTCGACCATGCGGAACACCTACATGGTCGAAGGCTCGATGACTCTTCCCTGGCTCGACCACCGTAAGCACAATGCCGAGATTGCCTCTGCGGCAGCGGCTGTCACCGAGCAGGACGCCGAACTGGCGGCAATGCGCACGGAAGCCTTCGGACAGATCAGGGAGTCGCTGGCCGAGGCGGAAGCAGCGCAAAAGCTGAGCGCGCTGTACCAGAACTCTCTGCGTCCGCAGGCCGAAGTCACGCTGCACGCGGCCGTCATCGCCTACGAGAATAACCAGACGGATTTTCTCAACCTGCTCGACAGCCAGATGCAGGTCATCGATCTCGATCTCGCGTGGCGGCAAGCGCTCGCCGACTTCAACGCGCGCATGGCCGACCTGGAGATGGCCGTGGGAGCTCCCATCGATCTCACCTCGGCCACGACTGCGCCGTCCCCTCAGGAGGAAAAGCAATGAACAACCGCGACTACCGCAACCCATTCCGGGCAGCTTTTGTTCTTTGTGTTCTGTTTGCAGGTGCCCTGGCGTGGCAATTCCTGCGCGCCAGCCGCCCCGCGCGCTCTCAGGATCGTTCGGACCCAATCGTGGCTGCAGGCCCGCCGGCCACATCGCAGACCTCCCCTGCCGCGACTTCCGCGCAGAGTTCCGCTGAACCCGCGCTCGCACCCTTGCAGATCTCGCCGCAGCGCCTGCAGCAAATCGGCGTCACCACGGCGGTCGCCCGGATGCAGGATGTCAACGACCAGTTGCAGGTCCCCGGCGATGTCGCGATCGACGAGGAGCGCATTGCGTACGTGCAGACGCGCTTCGCCGGATGGATTCAGAACGTTTTCGCCAACGCCACCTGGCAGTATGTGCGCAAAGGGCAGCGGCTCTTCACCATCTACAGCCCCGATCTGGTCAGCACCGAGCAGGAATATCTGCTGGCGAAACAGAACCAGGGCGCCTTCGTGCCTGCGATGCATGGCACGACGGCTGCAGAGGAGAGCGGTTGGCTCGTCCAGGCAGCCGAGGAGCGTCTGCGCCAGTTCGACGTTCCCCCAGCGCAGATTGCCGCCATGGTGCAAAGTGGCCGGGTCCAGCGAGAAATCGTCGTCGAGTCGCCGGCCTCGGGCTACATTACCGAACGCAACGCCCTGCCCAACGCCTACGTGCAGCCGGATACGAAGCTTTACACCATCGCCGATCTGTCGACGGTCTGGGTCAACGCAAGTGTTTTCCAGAACGATGTCGGCCGCCTCAAGCAGGGCGATACGGCTGCGGTGACGGTGGACGCATATCCCGGCCGCACGTTCCACGGCCGCATCGACCAGATCGTTCCGGATGTCGATCCTGTCACGCGCACCGTGCGTGTGCGCCTCGTCTTCAGCAACCCCGGCCTTGTGCTCAAGCCCGGCATGTACGTCCACGTGAACATCGGGATTCCTCTGGGCCGGCAAATGGTCATCCCCGCGTCCGGCGTGCTGCAGGCAGGCACGCGCGAGATCGCGTTCATCGACCACGGCCAGGGCAGTCTGGAACCGCGCGAGATCCAGACCGGTCCTCAGATCGACGATTCCGTCGTGGTGCTGAAGGGCCTGCAGCCCGGCGACCGCATTGTCAGCTCGGCCAACTTCCTCGTCGATTCCGAAGCCCAGATTCAGTCGGCGCTGGGTTCCTTCTCTCCCTTGCCGCCACCCGCTCCTTCCGCGGCGGCATCACCGGCAGCCCAGTCGGCGGATATTGATTTCGGGACCGAACCAACACCTCCGCGCAAGGGCAACAATACGGTGCGTGTGCGACTCACCGGGCCTGACGGCAAACCGCTCACCGGAGCCACGGTGACGGCGACCTTCTCCATGCCGGCGATGCCTGCCATGGGCATGGGAGCCATGCACGTCGCAGCCACCCTTGCCGAGCAAAGTCCGGGCCTCTACAGCGGACCGCTGCAACTCGGCTCCGGTGGCACCTGGCAGGTCACCGTCGCAGTTATCCGCGGCGGGCAGACGGTCGCCGCCAAACAATTCAGCGTCGACGCCACGGGAGGCATGGGATGATCGCCCGCATTATCGAGTGGTGCAGCCGCAATCCCTTCCTTGTTATCACGGCCTCCGTCCTTCTGGCGGTGGCCGGCGCCTGGTCCATGCAGCGTGTCCCGCTGGACGCGCTGCCCGACATCAGCGACGTTCAGGTGATCATCCACACCGCATGGCCGGGCGAGCCGCCCAACGTCCTCGAAGACCAAGTGACCTACCCCATCGTGACCGCCCTGCTCTCCGCTCCTCACGTCAAGGGCGTGCGTGCGCAAACCATGTTCGGCGATTCCTACGTCTTCGTCGTCTTCGAGGATGGAACCGACCTCTACTGGGCCCGCTCGCGCGTGACTGAGTACCTCCAGCAGATCGCCGGACGACTGCCCTCCGGGGTCCACCCGGCCATCGGACCCGACGCCACGGGGGCGGGCTGGGTCTATGAATATGCCATCCTCGATCGCAGCCACACCAAAAGCCTTGCCGATCTGCGCGCCCTGCAGGACTGGTACCTCCGCTATCAGCTCGAAACCGTTCCCGGCGTTGCCGAGGTAGCCAGCATCGGCGGGTTCGTCCGTCAATACCAGGTCAATCTGGATCCGCAGAAGCTGTTCTCCTACGGCATCTCCGCAGCCACCGTCACGGACCGCATTCGGCAAAGCACCAACGAAGTAGGCGGCGACGTTCTCGATATGAGCGGCGCCGAATATATGGTTCGCGGCCTCGGCTATCTGCGCTCGCTGTCCGATCTCGAAAACGTCCCGGTCGCCACGAAGAACGGCACACCCGTTCTGGTGCGCGATCTGGGAACGGTCTCCTTCGGCCCCGACGTGCGCCGCGGCGCCGCCGAATGGCAGGGAGAAGGCGAAACCGTCGGCGGCATCGTCGTCATGCGCGATGGCAGCAACGCGCTCAACGTCATCAACGCCGTCAAGGCCAGGCTCCGCGAAATTGCGCCCTCCCTGCCGCCCGGCGTCGAGATCGCAACCGGCTATGACCGCTCCTGGCTCATCGATCAGTCCATTCACACCCTCAAGCGCGATCTGATTCTCGAAGCCATCATTGTCAGCTTCGTCAGCATCGCGTTTCTGTTCCACTTTCGCTCCGCACTGGTGCCCATCCTCACCCTGCCCATCGCCGTGCTGGCCGCGTTCATTCCCATGTATTACCTCCACGTCAGTTCCAACATCATGTCGCTGGGCGGCCTCGCTCTGGCCATCGGCGTCCTCATTGACGCGGCCATCGTGATGGTGGAGAACGGCTACCGCCGCCTGGCAGAGAAGAAAGTGGAGAGCGAGCGCGAACGCAGGCGCATTCTGGTGCATGCGGCGCAGCAGGTGGGGCCGGCGCTCTTCTACTCGCTCGTCATCATCGTCGTTTCCTTCCTCCCCGTATTCCTGCTTGAAGCCCAGGAAGGGCGCATGTTCCGCCCGCTTGCCTGGACCAAAACGCTGGTGCTGGTCTTCTCCTCCTTGCTGTCCATCACGCTGGTTCCCGCGCTCATGCCCTTCTGCCTCCGGGGCAAACTTAAGCCGGAATCGCAGAACCCCGCCGCGCGCTTCACTCAGGCACTCTATCTGCCGGTTTTGCGCTGGTGCCTGCGCCACTGGAAACTGGTGATCGCGCTCAACCTGGCCTTCCTCGCCATCACCATTCCCCTCTACTTCCGTCTCGGCAGCCAGTTCATGCCGGCGCTCTACGAGGGCTCGGCTCTCTACATGCCCAGCGCGCTGCCCGGCATCTCCGTCCCTCAGGCCGTGACGCTCATGCAGNNTCCGACAGCGCCACCGACAATGCGCCGCTCGACATGTTCGACACCGCCATCATGCTGCGCCCGCGCTCACAGTGGCGTGCCGGCATGACCTACGAAAAGCTCATCGGCGCGATGGATCAGCAACTCCAGTTTCCTGGCCTCACCAACACATGGACCATGCCGGTGCAGAGCCGGCTCGACATGGAACTCACCGGAATCCGGACCCCGGTCGGCATCAAGATTCAGGGACCCGATCTCGCCCGCATCCAGGACATCGGCGCGCAGATGCAGACCCTCCTCTCCGGCATGCCCGAAACCACCTCCGCTTTTGCCGAGCGCGTCTCCCAGGGCTTCTATCTCAACATCGACGTCAACCGCCCGGAAGCTGCCCGCTACGGCCTCACCGTCGCCGATGTGCAGCGCGCAATCACTTCGGAAGTAGGCGGCGCCAACATCGTCGAGAACGTGGAAGGCCGCGAGCGCTACCCCGTCGCGGTCCGCTACCAGCGCGATTTTCGTGATAATCCGGCGGCCATCGGCCAGGTCCTCATTCCCACGCCTTCCGGCGAGCAGATCCCCATCGGCGAAGTGGCGCGCGTGTATTTTTCCCGCGGCCCGGCCATGATCCGCGACGAAGACGGCGCGCTCACCGGCTACGTTTATCTCACGCTGAAGACCAGCGACTATGGCAGCTTTGTCGATCGCGCCTCGCATCTGCTGCAGCAGAAGCTTGCCCTGCCCGCCGGCTACACATGGCACTGGGCCGGAGAATATGAGTTCCAGTTACGCGCCCGCCAGCGTCTGATCGTCATCCTCCCCATCGTCTTCTTCGTTATTTTTCTTTTGCTGTATCTGGTCTTCAAATCCGTTGCCGAGGCCGCTGTGCTCATCTTCCCCACGGTGTACGCCATGTCGGGCGGACTCCTGCTGCAATGGATTCTCGGCTATAACTTCAGCGTCGCTGTCTGGGTCGGCTACATCGCGCTGTTTGGCATCGCCGTCGAAACCGGCGTGGTGATGGTTGTTTATCTGCACGAGGCGCTGCAGGAGCGCATCTCCCGTGGCACCGCGCTCGTGGAAGCCGACATTGAACAGGCCACCATCGAAGGAGCCGTGCAGCGCCTGCGCCCCAAGCTCATGACCGTGACCGCTGTCATCCTGAGCCTCGCGCCAATCCTCTGGGAAACCGGCATCGGCTCCGACGTGATGAAGCCCATTGCCGCGCCGATCGTAGGCGGAATGATCACGTCCACCATTCACGTCCTGATCCTGGTTCCTGTTTTCTTCATGCTGTTGAAACGCAGGCAGCTTCGCCAGGGCCGGCTCGTCGAAACGCCCGAAGCTCCTCCGGTGCTGGAACAACCGGTCTCTTAGGCTTTCGGTGCTTTAAAAGGGCAGAGCTTCACAGCTCTGCGAAAAAATCGATTCTTTGAAAGGGCACGGCCTCAGCCGTGCCGCAATCGCTGAAGATGAATCCGACTTCAGCCGTGCCGCAATCGCTGGAAGACGAATTCGGCTTCAGCCGCCGCAGGACGGTTTTTGCCGGAACACGGACCGCAATCGGTTCAACTCCTGCCGCAGAAAATCCAAAACCCGCTGCTGGACGGCCAGGTTCACCCCACAGCAAGTAGCAAAAGCTCCCGCCGTCGAATTATCAAGAGGATTTGATTCCTTGCTTACCCGGCGGTAACGTGCCTGGACCTTTTTGGGAAAATGGTGCCCCTTTCCGCAGACGGTTCAGCCGTGCCGTAACCCCCGGCAGAATATAGCCGGCTTTAGCCGCTGAGGGATGTTTCTTGCTTCAATCGGCATTTTTCCGTACAGATCCGCAGAAGACAGACCGCGACACGCGCGCCCATCCGATGGACCGCGCATCCGTCTGTTAACCTGTCGGCCATGCTGCGTTTTCTGTCATGGGTTGTGCTCAGTTGCTGCGTGTTTTCCGTGGATGCACGGGCTGCGGGCCCGCTCGATCCTGATCTCGTTGCTTCGAAGTGGCCCGCCTCCTGGATCAGCAGCCCGTCGGCTTCGCCGAAGGCCCCCGGCGTTTTCTATTTCCGCAAAGAGCTGACCCTCTCCACCGTCCCCGCGCACTACTGGGTCCACGTCAGCGCCGACAACCGCTTTGTGCTGCACGTGAACGGCAAATACGCGGGCGAGGGCCCGGCCCGCGGCGACCTCTTCCACTGGCGATTCGAAACCATCGATCTGGCCCCCCTGCTGCAGCCCGGCCCGAACGTGCTGGCAGCGGTGGTGTGGAACTTTGGCGAAGCCGCTCCTGTCGCGCAGATGACCAACCGCACGGGTTTTCTGATGCAGGGCAATACCGAGGCGGAATCCGCCGTGAACACCGGCGCCGCGTGGCGCGTTCGCGAGGAGCCGGGGCACTCGGCTCTGGATCACTCCGGAACCCGCGAATACTACGCCGCCGGCCCCGGAGAAAAAATCGACGGCCGCGTGCTCGACTGGAAGTGGGATCAGCCCGGCGACGACGCCGGTTGGGAGACGCCGCGCCTCATCGGTCGTGCCGCTACCCGCGAGGCGCAGGACGCCGACAATAACTGGGAGTTGGTCCAGGATGCTCTGCCGCCAATGGAACATCGCCTGGTGGATGCGGGCGACGCAGTGCGCGCCGATGGACTGCCTTCGCCTCCCAAGTTCCCCGCAACTCCGCTGGAGATTCCCGCGCACTCGCATGTGACTCTCCTGCTCGATCACCGCGTGCTCGAGACGGCGTATCCGGAACTTACGCTCAGCGGTGGACGCGACGCTGCGATTGCCCTCACGTATTCCGAGGCGCTCTACGACGCGCACGGCGATAAAGGCAATCGCGACGAAATCGCCGGACGGCACATCGAGGGCATCACCGACCAGTTCATCGCCGGCGGAGGAGAGCAACGCGTCTTTCAGCCGCTGTGGTGGCGCACCTGGCGCTACCTGCAGATCGAAGTCACCACCCAGGATGCGCCGCTGCGCCTCGACGCGCTGCGCGCCTGGTTCTCCGCGTATCCTTTCGACGCCAAAGCCGCGATCAGCGGCGACATCCCGGAACTCGATCGCCTGTGGCAAACCGGCTGGCGCACCGCACGCCTCTGCGCGCACGAAACCTATATGGATGCGCCGTACTGGGAGCAGCTGCAGTATGTCGGCGACACGCGCATCCAGGCGCTCATCTCCTACGTCATGACCGGCGACAGCCGCCTCGCCCATCAGGCCATCACCAACATCGACGATTCGCGCACCCCCGAAGGCATCACCCAGAGCCGATATCCCTCCGGGCTGCCCCAGTTCATTCCGCCGTTCTCGCTGCTCTGGGTCGGCATGCTCCACGACTACTGGATGTATGTCGACGACCCGGCGCTGGTGAAGGAAACCCTGCCCCACACCCGCACCGTGCTCGACTGGTTCGCGTCGCATCTTCGCCCCGACGGCCTGCTCGGCAAAGTGGGCTGGTGGGAGTTTGGCGATTGGACGCGCGATTATCGCGAGGGCTCGCCGCCGCAGGAAGCCGACGGCGGATCCACGTTCCTCACGCTGCAGTTCATGGAGGCGCTCCAGAATGCGGCAGAGATGGAGTCGCGCTATGGGAGCCAGGAGCGTGCTGGTCAGTATCAGGCGATCATCCGCAAAGCCGCACAGACGCTGAACCAGAAGAACTGGGATCCACACTACGGCCTCTACGCCGACACACCGGCAAAAAAGAGCTACAGCCAGGAAGCGAACATCCTCGCCGTCTGGCTCAATGTTGCCGCGCCCTCCCAGCAGGCGCCGATCCTGCTCAGGCTGCTCGGCTCAAAAGAAGATCAGGCCACAACGCTGGACGGCCGTCCCGTGCCGCCATTGTCCGAGCCCAGCTACTATTTCCGCTTCTATCTGGCTCGCGCGCTCGACCACGCGGGCATGGGCGATGAGTATGTTCACCAACTCGCGCCCTGGTACAACATGCTGCGCCTGGGGCTAAGCACCTGGGCGGAGACGCCGGAACCCACACGCTCCGATTGCCATGCCTGGAGCGCGAGTCCGAACTACGATCTGCTCACGCTCGTTGCGGGCATCGGGCCAGGCGCTCCAGGTTTCCGCACCGTGCGCATCAAGCCGCATCTGCGCGGCCTTCATCAGCTCGACGCCTCCATGCCACACGCCGGGGGCATGATTCACACGGTCTATGCGGACGAAAGCGGCCACTGGAAGGCAACGATCACCTTGCCCGCCGGACTGATGGGTACCCTGATCTGGAAAGAGGTCTCCCACCCCCTGAATCCCGGCACGCAGACGCTCACACTGCCATGAAGCGAGCACCTCTCGNNTCCACCTTCACCAACACCAGCGCGTTCGGCGTGAGCGCAAGCTTCAGCCTGCCGTCCGTCAAATGAGTCTGCTCCGCCGGTCCGGGCGCCGTTTCGCGATTCAGCCGCTCCACCTGTGCCGGGGTCGGATCCACCGGCGAGCCCATCGCCGCGTATTTCGGGAGCACGTTGCCATGGTCCTGATCAACCCGCTCAATGGCAACCGCAGCGTCAGGCGCAACACCCGAAAAAGACAACTCCAGCGTGCGCGTCGCACCGTGCATCCCGGGATCGACGATGTTCCAGGCCGCCACGCGCAGCGAACCATCGGCCGCTCGCGTCGCGATCGCATCCGTGGATTGAAGCGGAATCCGCTGGTCGCCGAGCTGATGCAGCAGCGCGAAATCGTAGTAGCTGGGCTTCCGGATGCCGCCCTTCGCAATCAACCCGAACTGTCCCTCGAAAGGTTTAGGGATGGGGCCACCCTCCTCGAAAACATCGTCGAAGGTCCAGAACGACATCATGTTCACGTGGCCGTCGCATTCGCGAATGGTGCTGGCGAGGCCCGGCCCAACGAAGGTCGTGTCCCGCGACTCATCGCGCCCCTCGACGTTCCACTCCGTCCAGAACAGCGGCAAATCCGCTTTGGCTGACGAGCGGATCTGTTGCTGCACCTTCTCCACAGCGCGGCAAACGCGGTCGTCTTCAGGAATCTTCTCCTCGCTGTGGAACAGGTTCTCGACCGTGTCGTTGGCATACCCGTGCGTCGAGACAAAATCAATCGGCACGTTGTTCTTCGTCACGTAATCGAGGAATTCCGGGACCCATGACGCCGCCGCGGTGGCCGGCCCGCCCACGCGCAGACGCGGGCTCACCTTCTTCAGATCGCGCGCCGTGTGCGCATACAGCTCGAAGTAGCTGCCCTGCCGCGGAATTCCGCCCCAGAAATCGATGTTCGGCTCGTTCCAGACCTCGAAATACCACTGCGCCACTTCGTCGATGCCATACCGGTTCACCAGGTCCTGCGCAAAGGCCGTCATGTACGCATCCCACCGCTCCCAGCTCTTTGGCGGCGAAACGTTGGGGTGGTACCAGAAAACATGCAGGTCCAGCGGATTAAACGCCAGCTTCGTCGGCATGAAGCTGATCTCCACCACCGGCCGCACGCCATTCTTCAGCAGCCCGTCGTAAATCTCATCGACGTACGCGAAGTTGTAGACGGGGTTCCCGTGCTCATCCTCGGTGTAGCTGCCCACTTCATCGTCGAGAATGCCGTGGAATCGGACGTACCGAAAATCCGTCACGCTCTTCACCGAACGCAGATCCTCGCGATAATCCTCACGCAAGGCGAGAATGGCGTGGCCCGAGCCGAACATCTGCTCCCAGAAGTGCGGAAACGGCGTCGTCGCTGCGTGCGCATCGATGGCGATCGTCTCCTGCGCGTACAAAACCGGCAACGATACGAAAACCGCCACCACCAGAATCGCAATCGGCTTCTTCACTCGAAACCTCCGCCCACTTGGATGCCGGACCGAACCTCTTCGGTCCCCGGAACGACCCGGGCCTACGCTGTCCATGCGAAACGGCGAAACTCAGGTCGCCACACAAAACGCAAATGCCACCCGTGAGGGTGGCATTCGCAAACACTACATTAGACCAGGCAGGCGGGAACAGCCGCCCGCTCCCGTCAATAGTTCAGTTTAAGCGACAGCACAATCTGCCGTCCCGGATTTGACCCGTCCAGCAATCCGAAGAGCCCGACCGTTCCCGCTCCGCCGCCGAAATAGCCCGTCGTCCGATTGCCGTTGCAGGCGCCGCATGAGCTGTACTGGCCCCACCAGCTGGCCGGCACGCTGAAGATCGGCGTGTTGGTCAGGTTGATGAACTCTGCCGCCGCCGCAACGTTGACGCGCTCGGTGATCGGAAACTGCTTCGTCAGGTTCAGATCCCCGGTCTTCAGCGCGGGTCCGCGGAATGCCCCGTTCTGGCAGTTGCCGAACTGCCCGTTCGGAACCTCCGTCACCGCGCCCGGGTTCAGGTTGGTGCGGCCGATGCTGCTGCCGATCTGCACGGTCTGCATTCCTACCGACTGCGCAACCCCGGCAACACAATCGGGGCGGGGCTCGTACGACCCGGTGAGAGAAGACGCTGAGTTCGGATTCTCGTCCCCCATATACGCTCCCGCGAACGGCGTGATCGCGAAACCGGAGCGGAAGCTCAGGTCGATCGCTGTCTGCCATCCGCCCACCACTTCGTTCAGCGCGCGGCTCATGTTGCTGCCGATCGGCTTCCCTCTCCCAAACGGCAGGTTGTACACGCCATACGCCTGCAAGTTGTGCGCCACATCGATCGTGCACCGTCCGTAGTCGGCCTTCGGATCGTATTCGTTCTGGAAAAAGTTCTGCGTCGCCTGCGTCTGCGATTCGCCCGCCCCCTCCTCATCGCCGTACGACCCGAAATATCCCAGCGAATTCGCCAGGCACTTCGACCAGGTGTAGCTCGCCTGCAGATCGAGCCCGTGGTAGTTGCGCTGCGCCAGCACCGCTTCCAGCGCATTGAATCGCGAGATGCCGTCCGAGGCGTTGTAACGCGCCTGTGCTCCGGCCTGCACAATCGGCTGCATGTAAGGCCCCGGAACCGCAGTTCCCGACGACGTCAGCACCTTCTGGTTGTAGAGATAAATGTCGGACATGTGGTCGTCCTTGTTGCCCACATACTGCACCGTTGCAGTCAGGTTGCCACGGAACTGATGCTCAACCGCTGCCGTCCACTGCTGATCCACTGCGGGTTGCAGATTCGGATTGGTGGCATGCGCCTGTCCGCTGGCGAAGCACTGGGGAGCGAATGCCATCAGCTGCGTTGGTGTGCACGCTGCCGAGAATTGTGTATAACCCTGATCCAGCGTCGTCGTCGGATACTGCAGAGTGGCGGGGGTGTTATTAACCTCGTTATGCAGCTCGACGTTCGGAGGATTAATCACGGCCATGTTATTCACGCCGTTGCCTTCCATATAAGTCGAGATATCATAAGCAGCGCGGAACACCGTATTCGGCGCCCATCCCGGCTGCCACGCCAGCCCGATCCGAGGCTGCACGTTATCCCAGCCCTTGTAGGTGTTGTAGTTTGTCCCAATCTCCGGCATACCGGACAGTAGATTGAAGTTCACGTTCGCCTGTGAGTCCTTGTCGCCGCGTGGAGTCGTCAGCTCGTAGCGCAGACCCAGGTTGACCGTCAGATTGTGCGTCGCCCGGTAATCGTCCTGCGCAAACCCCGCAAACAGGCTGTTGCGCAGGTGGAAGTTGAACGGCACCCCCTGCTGCACGCCATTCGGCAGGCCCAGCAGAAAGTCCGCAAACGCATTCCCATAATTGCCGTTGCTGCCCGTGTACTGGCCGTTGAAGCTGAACGCTCCAGCCGCGCCCTGATTGCCGGCGTACACGTCGTTCATGATGTAGTGGTAGTACTCAAATCCGCCGTGGATCGTCTGCTTCCCGTGCGTCCACGTCACCGCGTCTTCGGCCTCGATCGTCGTGTCGTGGAAGATTTCGACTCCGTCCGCGCTGCCGATGCCCGTGTAGCCGAAGCTCATCGCAGGAAGGATGCTCTCCTGCACGCCCGGCAGCCCGAACTGCTGCGGCAGATTGCCGCTGATCGGGCTGGTGTAGATCTGATCGTTGGCCGGGAAGATCTGGATCCCCGCGCGCACATCGTTCACCAGGGTCGGTGAAATCGTCCGCGCGTAATCCACCACGACGTTCTTCAGCGGATACTCGCGGGTCAGATTCGGAGTCAGCTGATTCGTTCCGTTGCTGCTCGTGTTGATCGTGTACGCCTGCGAGTACCGGCCCATCACGTGATCTCTCTGCGACGCTTGCCAGTCCATCTTCAGATCGCCCTGATAAGAATGCACGTAGCCGCTTGTGTAATACGTCGGCGTCTCTTCCTGAGTCGTAAACAGATTCGACGCCACCAGCGCACTGGCCACCTTGCTGTTGATCGGCACCTGGTTGTTCGTGAAGGGCTGCCGCGCGTTCACCGGCGCCGGCTGCCCCGCGTTCGGACCGCTGAGATAGACCGGGCTGTAAAGCTGGTACGCCGCGTTGGAGCACTGGCCGCCCACAAAGCTCGCGCCCTGGCTGGTACACAGCTGGCTGAAGTCGCCTTTCATAAAGGCCGAAGGCAGGATCGTGTTCGTCTGCGCTGTCCTCGGCGTATTGTTCAGCTCCGTCTGCTCGTCGGCAAAGAAGAACAGCTTATCTTTGATAATCGGTCCGCCGATCGTCCCGCCAAACTCATTCCACTGCAGCACTGGCCGCGCCAGCGTCTTCGACGTCACATTCGGGATCACCAGAAATGCATTCGCCTTGTCCTGCCAGGTGTTTGCGTCCAGATCCGTGTTGCGCACGAACTCAAACAGATCGCCATGGAACTCGTTCGTGCCCGACTTCAGCGTCTGCACGATAACGCCGCCGATGTAGTTTCCGTAATCGGCCGGCGCATTGCTCGTAATCACGTTGAAGTTGCCCACCGCGTCCGGGCTGGGCACGTAGGCAACGTCGTTGTTGTCCGGCTGATTCACATCCATGCCGTCGAGCGACGAATTGTTGTCCTGCTCGCGTGCGCCATTTACATAGGGCCGACCCGTGCCGAACGTTGTCTGCGATGACTCAAAGGCAAATATATTCGGGCTGACGACTCCCGGAACCAGCAGCGTGAGCTGGTTCACGTCGCGGGTCGCCAGCGGCAGCGAGGTCACGTCATTCGCGTTCAGCACCGTGCCCACTTCGGTTGAGGAGACTTGCAGCAGGGGAGCTTCGCCGCTCACCTGCACCGTGGTGCTCACGCGGCCCACCACCAGCGCAAAGTCCACACGCGCCACCTGGTTGACCACCAGCTCAAACGCCGAGCGCTCCTGCGTCTGGAAGCCCTGGGCTTCCACTTTGATGGCGATCGTGCCCACCGGAATCTGGGGAAATTCGTAAACACCGTCGGAGTTCGTTTTGGTGGCCCACGTGGTGTTCTGGTTCACGTCGCGGGCGGTAACGCCGGCATTGGGCACAGCCGACCCGGAGGGATCGGTGACCGTACCGGTGATCGAACCAGCAGCTTGCTGCGCCCGGAGTGTGGCCGGCGCAAGAAGCAGCAGCGCCAGCAGCCACGCATATCCCGACAGCAACAACGACATCCTGACCTTTGAGTTCACTGGAAGCCTCCTTAAGTGGGTCGGTAACGTTCGCGGCCGGAGCGGGGTTCTCTGCCACGCTATATAGCACCTGTCTTATTGCTATATAGCTATAGAGCTCGAATGTCAAGCAGCCGAGTGGCCGGGCGTTGTGGAAATCCGCTCACAGGTCCGGGCCCTCGAAGCGGCTGGTATTTTTCTTCACACTCGCCTTCTTTTATGCTCCCGATAAACGCCAGCGTGGGGCAGCGCCTGCGCAGTGCGTCGACTTCGGCCCCTCGCTCTGTGAATTCGGCTGGTTTACAGATTGGACCCATCGTGGTATTGTCCGCTCTATAGCACAACAAAGACTCCCGTGCTGTGCCTCTATAGCAGTTCATTCCCGTTTGACCGGTTCTGATATGGTGTTCAGGAAAAACCTGCCCGCGCACGCCGACACGCCCGAGAGACTCCACCGCAATGGACACTCCGCAACGATGGCAAATCGCAGCGACGAACCGGCCTATCGAAAGATTCAGAACGCAATCCGC
The DNA here is from genome assembly GCA_003152595.1 of Acidobacterium sp. Classification (GTDB taxonomy): domain Bacteria; phylum Acidobacteriota; class Terriglobia; order Terriglobales; family Acidobacteriaceae; genus Palsa-343. Next base: position 9,923 of record PMAM01000134.1, on the reverse strand, counting down.
CGCCGCATCGATTCCGGCCAGCTGAAACCCGGCAACGTCGTCCCCTCCGAGCGCGAGCTGGCGAGGATTCACGGCGTCAGCCTCATGACCGCCCGCCACGCGCTCACCGAGCTGGCCCGTGATGGCATCGTCGAACGGCGCCACGGGGCGGGAACCTTCGTCGCCCCGCCCAAAGTCCAGTTCAACAAACTGCTGGGCTATACCGAGCAGATGGCCAGCCTCGGGCTCACCGCGCGCTCACGCATTGTCTCGTCATCGGTCGTCACCCGGGAGCACGAGATTGCCGCGCGCCTGGGCCTGCCACCAACGGCGCGCCTGGGAAGGCTGGAGCGCGTGCGGCTGGCAGGCGATGAGGCCGTGGCCCTCGAGGTCTGCTACTGGTCCGCGGATGAGTATCCCGCTCTGCAGCATGCGCCTATGGACCGCACCTCGCTCTTTTCCGTTCTGGAGCGCGATTGCGGTGTACAGCTGGCCTATGCCGATGAAGAAATCGATGCTACCGACGCCGATCAGCGCATGGCCGATCTGCTCTCCCTGCCCAAAGGCACGCCGCTGCTGCGGATCCGTCAGCTCATCTTTTCCAGCACCGCACGAGCCACGGTCTTCGTCACCGGCTTCTACCGATCCGGCCGCCACACGCTGCGCATCCGCCGCTTCCGCTGACCGGCCCGAACCACGCCACCCGGTCGCGATCTAGTTCGAAGCCGTGGGCGCCACCGGCGGCTCCGCCGCCGCCTGCGCGGAGGCCGGCGGCACCTGCTCCTGCAGCCGGTAGCCGTCTCTTGTGCGGACCCGATACTTCTCCATGCCCGGTCCCACCAGCCGTACCGAGATCGTGCGCCAGCCCCGGTTCGCATTCGGCTTCGGATAGTAGCTGATGGTGTACAGGTGGGCCAGGTCTTCCTTGATCGAGGCGAAGGCCGTGCTCTCGTCGCGCCAGTCCTTCGCGAAGTAAGCCTTGCCCCCCGTTCCCTTGCTCATGCGCTCGAACACCGCGCTTGAAACCGGTTCTTCGTGCGCCAGGCGCGTGCTGATGATGTAGATGATGGTGCCCGTCGACTGTGCCAGTTCCTCCACGTCCTCCGGCGGCACGGTGCTCGCGTTATCCGGGCCGTTGGAGAAAACCACAATCGCCTTGCGTCCGTGCAGCTGCGCCGCATCGCGCACCGTCAGCAGCAGCGAGTTGTACAGCGCGGCTTCATCGCCGGCCACCGTGTTGCGCACCCCGCGCATCACCAGCGAACGGTCGGTGGTCAGCGGGGTCGCGCGCGACAAATTGCGGCTGTAGGAATAGAACGCGATCCTGTTGGCTTCCTCCATCGAGCGCACAAAGCCGCCGATTGCATCCTGCGCAAACACGAATCCGCGGTACATATAGTCGCTGGTGTCAAACAGGACATACACACTGGCGCCCGCAAGGCGTGAGGCCTTGGGAGGCCCGGCCTGCACGGCTGAAGTCTCGGATCCCCCTGGCGCGGGCTGTTGGCCAGCTGCGCTCGTCTCTGGCGCAGCGCTGCTGCCGCTGTCCTGCGGAGCCACCCCCGCCTCCACCATCCCCCCCGGCGCGCCGCCCTCCTCAAACGAGGAGATCTTCTCCGGAATCCTGTCCTCGGTCACGAGAAAGTTCTCCGGCTTCAGGCCGTTGACGTAGTCGCCCTTCTTATCGGTGACGGCGACATTCAGCTGCACCAGAACCACGTTGACGAAGATTCGTGACGAGCCGCTCTGCGCCGCTGTGCCAGGCACGACCGCCGCCGTCACCGCGAGTAGCGCACACAATCCGGAAACCAGAAACCATTTCATCGTCTCACTGCTCCGTAGAAGAACTCATGGGCAGCGCCGACACGCTGCTGGTGTTGGCCGGAACCGGGCTCGCCCCGGCAATACGGATGCCGCCCTGGCGGAATTCCTCGCCCGTCTGCTCCATCGCGCGCAGAATCGCGGGCCAGTCCTCGAGATCGGTCGCGAAGATCTTCGCAATCATGCGCCGGCTCAGCTCAGGAATCAGCACGTTCAGCGACTCCGGAGCGTACCCCATTTCGTCAGCCAGTCGCGCCCAGTAAAGATTGCTCGACTCCCACGACTCCCCCATCAATCCATACGCCTCTCCGGAATACGCGGGCAACGGCTTGAGCGTGAGAATGGCGCAGGCGTTCGTCTGCTCCAGCGTCGGATGCGGCACGCCGAAATCCTTCGACAGGCGCGCAGCACTCACTTCCTCAGGGCTCTTGCGAGCCAGCGCATCCAGCTCCTGGCTCACCGGCCCAAACGAGGCCGCCTCGCTCGGATACTCTCTNNCGCGGGCTCATCAGGTCGCCAAGAATGTTCACGACTCGGCTGCGCACATCCGCATTGCCCGGCGCCGCCCGCAGCAGATCCTCGCCCATCCGCTGGTACAGCGCCGCCGCGTGCATCTCGCTTGCGCTCACATCCCACCAGCGCGGCTCGATGGCGTCCACCAGAATCGCCGGTCCCGCCGCCTGCCAGATCAGCGCCTGCACATGCTCCGGAGCGATAAAGTCTTCCTCCGCCGTGGCCAGCGTGTAGGGCAAATTCGCCAGCGAGCCGATCAGGTACGCGCCTCCGCCAGCCGTCACACCAATGCCCACCAGCTCCGGCGCGTTCCAGATGTGGTTGTAGCCCTGGATGGAGTTTCCGGAGAAATCGTGCGAGCGCACGAACAGCGGATTGTTGTGCAGCACCTGCGCTCCCGGCGGCTCGTAATAGGCGTAGTTCAGCCCAACCAGCGTGTCGCGCAGGAACGGCAGCAGTTCACCGCGCGCCGCTTCCAGCTGCGCAGGTGTCGCCCCCTGGATCTGCTTCGTCAGATCGGTTCGCACCTGCAATTCCGTATGGCGGCTGGTATAGATCTCCGGCGCCCAGGCTGCCTTCTCGCCCTCGGTGAAAATCGCCCGCGGCATCTCGAATTCCTTCAGGCTTCCTGCCAGTGGAATCAGCTGATCCTTCGCCNNACCAGCCGCTGATCGTCCAGCACCGAACGAATCCGGTCCGCGATCTGCTCATGCACCCGCCGCCCCGTATCGTCGCGCTGCGCCGGGCCGGCCAGCAGCTCCACAATCTGATCCTCGGAAAGATTTCCCTCCCCGCCCGCGGCGGTCAGCATGGCGCGCAGCGAACTGTGGGCCGCGTCGAACAGCTGCACCGCGGAGGAAGCTCCGATGAAAGGACGAACCATTTCCTGCCACGACTGATTCATGGCCGCCGGCGGAATCTGCTGCTGCCGCGCCAGAATCTCCCACAAACCAACGTTCGCCTGCAGCGCACCCAACGCATTCGCGCGCACCGCCGGGTTTCCGATCGCCGTCACCGAATCCGCAGCTTTCACGAATTGAATGATCGAGGTGTCGTTCAGCTCCGGAAATTCCGAGAACGCCAGATACCAGCTGCGATACTCGGAGAACTTCTGCGCAATCAGCCGTACCGTACCCTGATCCAGGGGGGCATCCGGTTTCCGAGCCCCCTCGATGGAACTCAGCGTGAGGTAAATCTGCAGCGGCCCGGCTTCCGTAGGAAAGTTCGAGCACGCCACCAGCGTCATCAGCAGTTGCTCGGGGCTGTTCCAGCTGCGCGCGTTGCGCACCCACTCGTGGACCAGCTTCGGCGCCGAGCCCATGCTGAAAACGTCCTTCCATACCGCCAGACCGCCCGGTATTGAAGGAGAGCCGTCCGGCTGCCACTGCAGGCGGCTGAACAGGATCAGAAGATCCGCGTTGCGGGCAAAAACCCCGCGTGTTGCATACTGGTTGTCCGAAGCTCGCCGGTAGACGTCATAGAGCTGCCTCAGCCGCGACCCTTCCGTCAGATGAACCTGCTGCGTGCGGCCCACGCGCGAGAGAGCGTCAAAATACGCCGCCATCCATCCGCGATCCCTCGAAAACAGGTGATCGACGAAATCGTCGGGTGAAGAAGGATTCGCACCGGCCAGCTCCTGCCACGCATGATCGGCCTGCGCTCCGCCCGGAACCATCACGCGCCCGGAGCGGATCGAGAGCTGGCTGCCGTAGAAATCCAGCGCCGGGGCGATTGCAAGCATCCACCTCAGGCCTTTTCCCTGGCGCAGCGCCGTCCGCGTCTCCTCGTCGTTCTTCGACAGCGCCCAGTAGAGAATGTCCATTTGCCGGTCGTGCAGCAGCGCGTCCAGCAGATTCGTTCCGCTCTTCTGGTGCCAGACCGTGATCCCGGTCCAGTCCTGCTCGCGGAAAATCACCGGAACCGGTGTCGCCGGGAACGCATATTCGAACGCCTTGTGCTTCTGCAGCGCTTCCTCCAGCGCCGTTAGCGGGAAGCCCGAATCGATGGCCAGAAACGCACGCTCCGCGTTGGCCGTCACCACATAGGCGTTCTTCTCGCCACACCCTTCGGCGAACTGGTATCCCAGAACATCCACCAGCCGCTCTGCGTCGTCGCAGTTCTCCACGCGGATTACGCCGTCGGCGCCCGCCATCTGACGCAGCTCCCGCGCAAAATCCACATAGCGCCGCAGCAGAACCAGAAATTCGGTTTCCCCGCCGTTCTGAAAGCCGTGCAGCGAAACGTTGCGCGCCACCAGTGGCAGCACATCTTCAGGCGCCGCTTCCTGGCTGATGCCCGCCATGCGCAGAAACGAGCGCAGCGGCCCCGGGATCGGAATCGTCTCGCCGCTCAATGGCTCGGCGGACGGTCCGCCGGAGGCCGACGCTCCCGCCGCCTTCGCCGATACGCAAATGCTCAGGAAAAAGCAGCAGCCCACTAGTGCGGCCGAATGACGAAGAAGACGTCTCATGACCGAATACCCTCCGATACCCAGGACAGGCGAAATGCATTGACTCGCGAAGACAACCGGGGAGAGCACAACTCAGGCCGCTGGGAGCGAACCGCATGGGCTTTGCCTGTGCGGTCTTTTGGGACGAGTCCCCATCTTCCGTATCGGTCACGTGCGCGGAAGTTCTGCCAGCCTTTGGAAATTCGTCGCTTTAGCGGTTTCGCCGCCCATCTGCCACGCGCATTGGATTGCTGCTGCGATCCCCCGCCCGTGTGGCCAACCATTGTCGCAAATCTTTTGTGTTTCTGGCGAATTTCGTTTCGCGTGAGATGAAAATAATTCAGCCGTCCCTCCGTCCGCCCGTTCCCAAATGTCTCGCAATCGTCTCCACGCCCCCCGAACCGGCCTCCACCGCGACCGCGAACGCCACAGAGTGGCAGAAAATGGCGCTCCCTGAGCTCAGAAAGCATGTTGCACCACATACGGTGCAACTGCTCTTCGCTTTCGCGAACCGCGTCCTGGCTCCCGCCGACGTTGTGAGGAATCCGGGCAGCTTTTCTGACAGCAGTAACCCTCTCCAGCGATGGAACTGCGCTGCGCACGGGCTAGGAATCTTACCGCCGCCGATCCTCGACCGCACACTCCACTTTCGTGGTACTTCCCTTTACCCAACCGTACGCACTTTCCGGTGATACGCTGTGCGGACAAACTCACACACCAGGCTCGCCAGCCAATCTGGAAGCGCCGCTTTCATTCCCTCAGGAGGATGCGTGCAAGCAAGGTCTCCACGTCCAGCCGCCCCTCGTCTCGCACCGCCTCTGACCCTGTTCCTCGCCTGCCTGCTCGGTGCGGTTTCCCTCACCGGCTGCGGTACCACCCGCGCCCCCCTGGGCAATCTCACCGCGATCTCGGCCGCCGCCTCCGTCCGCGTCAATCAGCAGCTCCAGATCCAGAGCCCCATGACTGTGACCGCAGTGCCGCTCACCTTTTTCATCAATGGCGTCCAGGGCGGCAACGCCGAAATCGGCACCATCGACGCCGCCGGCCTCTACACCGCCCCCGCCCAGGTGCCCACGCCCAACAACGTCACCATCACCGCCACCGCGAACGGCCATCCTGAAGCCGCTCCCGGCAGCCTCACCGTTGCCGTCCTCAACCCGATCCCGGTCCTGACCAGCATCGCGCCAACCAATCCCATCGAAGGCGTCACCCTCATCACCGTCCAGGGCTCCCAGTTCGTTTACGGCGCGCAGATTCTCTGGAACGGCGCCCCCGTCGCCACCACCTTCGTCTCCTCCACCGAAGTCGCCGCCTCCATCACCGCGCCCACGCCCGGAACCTACACGCTGCTGGTCAGCAACCCAAATCCCGGCGCCGCTAATTCCGCTACGCTCAACGTCCCCGTCCGCCCCGGCAAGGTCGTCCTCACAATCGAGCCCGGCAACACCGACGTTCGCGTCACCAACTCCATCAGCCTCGGCATCGAAGTCACCGGCACCCTGAACACCGGCGTCACGCTCGCCATCAACGGCGTCCCCGGAGGCAACGCCACCGTCGGCACTGCCGTTTCCAACTCCGACGGATCCATCACCTACACCGCGCCCGCCGTCGTCCCCACTCCGAACAACATCGTCCAGCTCACCGTTACCAGCACCGACGACCCCACCGTTTCCGTCAACCAGAACATCTCCGTCCTCAACCCCATTCCCATCCTCACCGGCGCCACGCCCACCATCTTCGATCCCGGCACCGCCACCGTGGTCGTGACCGGGCAAGAGTTCATCAACGGAGCGCAGGTCCTCCAGAACGGTGCGCCCGTGCCCACCACCTTCAACAGCGGCACGCAGCTCACCGCCACCTTCACCCTCACCCAGCCCGGTACCTTCGACATCCAGGTCCTCAACCCGGCCCCCGGCCCGGCCACCTCCTCCGACCTCATCGGCATCGTTAACAGCACTCCGCCCCCGCCCCTCGTCAACCCCGCGGATGCATCCCGCTTCCTCGAGCAGGCCACCTTCGGCGCCACCGACGCCGACATCCACGTCGTTTCCATGAACGGCTACCAGGCCTGGCTCAATGCGCAGTTCGCCCTCCCCGCCACGCCCGACGAGCCCTTCGTCGAGCAATCCATCCTCATCAACAACCCGCCGTGCGCCTCCGGCGACGTCAAGTGCAACGCCGCTCTCTTCGACCAGAACAACCAGGGCGAAATCTACTTCCAGGACGCCTACTGGCAGGACGCCCTTGCCGCCCCCGACGAGCTCCGCCAGCGCGTGCGGTACGCGCTCTCGGAAATCTTTGTCACCTCCTCCAACAACTCCGCCATCGAGAATTTCCCGCGCGGCGAAGCCGGGTACTACGACCTGCTCGGCCAGGACGCCTTTGGCAACTTCCGCACCCTCCTCAACGACGTGACGCTCAGCCCCATGATGGGCAATTACCTCTCCGTGCTCGGCAACGATAAGGGCAACGCCAACACCGACCCCGACGAGAACTACGCCCGCGAAGTGATGCAGCTCTTCACCATCGGCCTCTACCAGCTCAACGACGACGGCAGCCGCAAGCTCGACAGCTCCGGCAATCCCATTCCCACCTACTCCAACGTCGATGTGCAGGACCTCGCCAAAGTCTTCACCGGCTTCAGCTGGAATGTCCCCGGCAACAACTCCGACCAGGCGTGGTCCAATTGCTGCCTCGACGCTGCTCCCGGCGCCGGCGAAGACATCCTGCCGATGACCACCTACCCCAGCCACCACTCCACCGCCGAGAAAGACTTCCTCGGCGTCACCATCGGCGCCTCCGGCAACCCCGACCCCAATGGCGACCTCAAAATCGCCCTCGATGCTCTCTTCAACCACTCCAATCTGCCCGCCTTCTTCTCCAGGCAGCTCATCCAGCACCTCATCACCAGCAATCCCAGCCCTGCCTACGTCCAGCGTGTCGCCAACGTCTTTGAGAATGACGGCACCGGTGTTCGCGGCAACCTCAAGGCCGTCATCACCGCCATCCTCCTCGACACCGAGGCCCGCGACTCCGCCACCGACTTCGCCAACCCACAGTACGGCAAGGTCCGTGAAGCGCTGCTCCGCTACACCGAATGGGCCCGCGCCTTCACCGCGCAGTCACGCACCGGCTCCTGGGGCATCGGCTCCACCGAAGACCCCATCTGGGGCCTCGGCCAAATGACCCTCCGCTCCCCCACCGTCTTCAACTGGTTTGCCCCCGGCTACGTTCCGCCCGGCACCAGCATTGAGCAGGCCAACCTCGTCGCCCCTGAGATGCAGATGACCAATGTCAGCACGGTGGTCGGCTATCTCAACTCCATGCAGAGCGCGATGGGCAGCAATGCAAAGAGCGGTTCCGACATCTTCTCGAACTACGGAGCGGAGATCGCCCTGGCCTCCGACCCCGACGCTCTGCTCGACCGCCTCAACCTTCTCCTCATGGCCGGCGAGATGGACGGCAATCTGCGCACGGAAATTCTCGGCGCCGTCAACGCGATCGACGTCCCCACCGGCGGCGATCAGAACGCCATCGATGCAGCGCTCACCGCCCGCGTTCAGACTGCGATCTACCTCACCATGGCCTCACCCGCGTTTTGCGCTCAGTTCTAAGGACCCCCCAGTTTTGGTTTGTCAGGAGCCTTCCCCATGTGCACGTGCCTGAAAGACAAACGTCAGCTCTCTCGCCGCCAGTTCCTCCGCACCGCGTCGCTCGCCACCATGTCCGGCATGTACGCCAGCCCTATCATCCTCGGGCTCAACTCAATGGCCGCCATGGCCCAGAACAACGGTGCCTCGGACTACCGCGCGCTGGTGTGCGTCTTCCTGCAGGGCGGCAATGATGGCCACGGCACCGTGATCGCTACCGACTCCGATTCCTTCGCCGCATTCACCGCCGCCCGCTCCGGCGCGCCCGGCCTCGCCTACCCGCTCGCCAACCTGCTGCCCATCACGCCGCTGACGCCGCAAACCGGACGCACCTTCGCCCTCAACCCTTATCTCACCGGCGTTCAGAACCTCTTCAACTCTGGCCGCGCTGCTGTCGTCGCCAACGTGGGCACCCTCATCGCTCCGGCCACCAAAGCTCAGGTCCAGGCGAACTCCGTTCCCCTCCCCGACTCTCTCTTCTCCCACTTCGACCAGACCGCCGCGTGGCAGGCCATCGCCTCCAACGGCGGCTCCGCTGAGCACGTCGGCTGGGGCGGCGCCGTCGCCGACCTCATCGAGAGCATGAACATGAATTCCAATTCCATGTTCACCTGCATCTCCACCGCCGGCATTGCGCTCTTTCTCTCCGGCCAAAGTTCCTTCCAGCTCAACGTCACCCCCGCCGGACCCATCCCCATCTCCGGCCTCGCCAACCCCCTCTTCGGCTCATCGGCCGGAACTCAGGCCCTCAACTCCATCCTCACCGCCGAAGAAACCAACCTCTTCGCGAAGGAGTACGAGGTCGTCGTCAACCGCTCCATGCAGGCCCAGGCGCTGCTGGCCTCCTCGATGCTCTCCGCCGGCGCCACCGGCGTCCCCAATCCGCCCCAGTACCTCGACCCCACCACCAACATGCTCGCCGACAATCCGCTCGCCGCTTCGCTGCAGACCGTTGCCCGCATCATCGGCGGCCGCATGAGCCTCGGCGTCAATCGCCAGATCTTCTACGTCCAGCTCGGCAGCTTCGATACGCACGACGGCCAGGCCACCACGCACGCGAAACTCCTCACTCAGCTCTCTCAGGCGCTCGAGTACTTCGACGGGCAGATGCAGTCCTTCGGCCTCGGCAACAACGTCACCACCTTCACCGCATCGGACTTCGGCCGCACCCTCACCTCGAACAGTGACGGCACCGACCACGGCTGGGGCAGCCACCACTTCGTCGTTGGCGGAGCGGTGAAGGGCAGCAACATGTACGGGCAGTACCCGGTCATCGGCGCCAATCAGGCCAACGACGTCGGCGCCGGCCGCCTCATCCCCACCACCTCGGTCGATCAGTACGGCGGAACCCTCGCCCGCTGGTTCGGCCTCTCCGACGGCCAGGTCAAAACCGTCTTCCCCAACTTCGCCAACTTCGGCTCCAGCCCCTACATGGGCTTCATGGGGTGAGCGCGAACGGGACCTGGTTTCCCATCACCAATTCGCCTCGATCCAACCCTTACCTTTGTCAT
>PMAM01000305.1 GCA_003152595.1 Acidobacterium sp. | reverse complement strand
CCGCATCGGCGCACGCATCTTCATCTGTTGATTGGCGATATTCTCGGGGGATCTTTGTCCTGCCGTCCTTCGTGCCCACTGGGTCAGGCGGAATATACTGATCGCAGTCAACGCTGCATCGCGCGTATCCGCTATGGCCAACCGAGCCGATTCCCGATTGGCCGGCCGTAGCACCACCGGACAGCTGGCGTCGAGTCTTCGACAGCCGCTGTGATTGTTCCGGTTCCACAATCGACCCAGCGCCTCCGCAGCGATCCGCTGACCCGGGACTCTCTCCCATATGGAGGAATTATGCCGGATCCGGAGGAACCCACTTCTGTCATCAGCGATGTACTGCATTCGGAGAATCACAAACGTCTGACGGTCGAGGAAATCGCGAAAGCAGTGGAGCGGCATAAGCGCGAACATCCGAATCAGGCGAAAGGTGGCGTGGCAAAGCCTCACGAAGGAACTCCCCGCCGTTGACGGCATCGGATGGCCAAATAGCTTTGCTCTGCGGGTGCATGGATCATGTCCGCAACAGCAGATCGGGCGCGATACGAATGTTCGCTCTCCAACTGGAGGAATGGCTCAATGCGTCGCGGGATAGGTGACCAGCTTCGCGAGATGGTTGCGGCTGTTATTCGGAGAGTCCACCCAACCCGGGGCATTTTCGTCGTTACCTGCAGGGCCTGTCGCCGGATCGTACCGGCAGGCTTGACGGAATTCCCATTCCATTCGATCCCGGTGGCGTGCTGTCTCTGCGGCAAAACGATGAAGTACCGGCCGTCGGAGCTGACCCTCGGTGTGCCCCACAATGCGACAGGAACCGAGGGGAAGCCACCAACGGAGAATTCGCGGAAAACGAAGGGGCGGATTCTGTTGTTTGCGGTGCGTCCCCGCGAATAGGCAAGCGCTCGAGCCAAGTGTGACGCTCGTCACTGAAGGACCAGGCCGGTTCGCAGTACACCACGCGTGGGGATCCGGAGATCCTGTTCACGATCCCCGGCGGGCGTCAGTCGCGGTTCCCGGCGCTTCCCGGCAGAATGCCGGTGCCGAATTCAGCCTCGTGCCGAAAATGAGGCGCTGCTGCCACACGGATTGACTCCGGATGAGAAGATCATGCGCCACGAGACCATCACGGCGCGACGGAACTTCCTGAAGAATTGCCTGGCCAGCGCCGTTGTTGCTGCTGCCGGCGACGGCATTTCCCTCCCCGAAGCCGCGGCACAGAGTCTCACGCTTTCAAAATCCAGGGTCGTGATTGCACAGGATGCTCAACTGCGCGGACTGACGCCCACCGTCGATTCCCGTCGCATGCTCAACCTGCTGGATCTTGCGATGGAGACCCTCTTTCGGCCAGAGCGTTCCGCCGGGGAGGCATGGCGGAAGATCGTCCGTCCGGGGCAGTTGGTGGCGTTGAAGGTGAACACGCTGGGAGGACGCGGGCTCTCCACCAGTCCTGTGCTGATCGACGCCATTTGCGAACGGCTGCAGGAGGCCGGAGTCCGAGCGGGCGACATCGTGGTTTGGGATCGCAGTACCGAGGAGCTGGAACGTGCCGGTTTCCATGTGTCCACTGCGCATAACGCGATTCAATGTTTCGGTACCGACCAGCTCGGATACGAGGATGACCTGGTGATGTATGGCAGCGTCGGGAGCCGGCTTTCACGAATCCTCACCGAGCAATGCGACGTTCTGATCAATGTTCCGGTGCTCAAGGATCATGACGGCGCAGGCGTCACCGTTGCCCTGAAGAATATGTACGGCGCCATTCACAATCCGAACAAGTACCATCCCGACGGCTGCAATCCCTATATCGCCGACTTGAATATGCTGCCGGAGATCCGGAGCCGGATGCGTCTGACGATCTGCGACGCAACCACGGCGTGCTATGAAGGCGGCCCGGCGTACAAACCGCAATATGCTTGGCACTACAACGCGCTGATTGTGTCGCAGGATCCCGTGGCGCTCGATACCACCGGATGGCGGATCATCGAGAACAAACGGGCGGCTATGAGACTGAAGACGCTGGAAGCCGACGGACGAGCACCTGGCTATCTGGCGACAGCGGCCGATCGGCAGCACCGTCTCGGCACTGACGATCCGCAGCGTATCGAGACAGTCGAAGTGGGGCTTGGCGCGGGGGAGCAACCCTATGTCAAGCGTTCATAATGCGCGGGCAGATCCGAAACTGGAGAAACGGCAGAAGGGCCAAAGCGCGACTTGGCTTCTGCCCGACCGCCGCTGCTTCCTCCGGGGCGCGCTGTGCGCAGGGGCAGCCGGAAGCCTGCAGACTTTTGCGCAGCCGTTGAATGCCATTCCAGTATGGGCGTCCCCGCAGGGTCAGGACGACGCGCCCTTCACGGTGGAAGCCAGGTTTTATCAGAAGCTTCCCAACAGAAAAATCAAATGCAAATTGTGCCCGCGTGAATGCACGGTTGGAGACAAGGAGCGCGGATACTGCGGTGTCCGCGAGAATCACGGCGGGACCTATTACACACTGGTGCACTCGCGCGTGTGCGCAGCGCACATCGATCCGATCGAAAAGAAGCCCTTCTTTCACTACCTGCCGGGAACCATGGCGTTTTCGCTGGCCACCGCCGGCTGCAATGTGAACTGCAAATTCTGCCAGAACTGGGATATCTCGCAGTCACGCCCGGAAGAAGTCCCCGCGCAATACGCGCCGCCGCAGAGAATTGCCGAATTGGCGGGGCAGTATCATTGCCCCACCATTGCGTACACCTACAGCGAACCGGTGATCTTCAGCGAATACCTGATGGATACAGCCGATGCCGGACACGCCGCCGGGATACGCAGCATCGTTGTTTCCAACGGATACATGCAGGACGAAGCGCTGCGGGCGGCCTACGGCAAGATGGATGCGGTCAAGATCGACCTGAAATCGTTCTCCGAGTCGTATTACCGGCAGGTGGTCTCCGGACAACTCAAGCCCGTCCTCGATTCGATTGTCACGCTGCACGGCATGGACAAGTGGATGGAAATCGTTTATCTGGTAGTGCCGACACTGAACGATGGTGACACCGAGTTCCGCGACCTGGCGCGCTGGGTAAAGACCTATGTTGGTGTGGACGTGCCTCTGCACTTCACGCAGTTTCATCCTGAATATCTGCTGAAAAACCTGCCCATCACGCCGGTGCCCACCCTCGAGCGCGCCAAACAGATTGCCGACGCCGAGGGTCTGCACTACGTGTACATCGGCAATGTGCCAGGACATCCGGCCGAGAATACGTATTGCCCGAAATGCGGCCACATGCTGGTGCAGCGCATGGGGCTGGAGGTGACGCAGATGCTGATCCGCCGTAACGCCTGCTCCTTTTGTGGACAGCCGATCCCGGGAATCTGGCACGCCTGAGCGCGAAAATTGTATGTGGATCGGCGGGAGGGCACGCATGGGAAGACATCTTATGGCAACGCTGGTACTCGCTATCGCCGCAATGCCATTCGTGGAGCCTGCGTGGGCGGCGGAACTCGACAAACTGCGCCCGGCAGGAGTCGCAGGCAGCTTTTATCCGGCTGATCCCGGTGCGCTCACCGCCATGATGGATGGCATGCTGGCGCAGGCTGCGCCGCCGGCGATCCATGGCCCGATTTTCGCCGTGGTCGCGCCCCATGCCGGGTATCCGTACTCCGGTCCTGTTGCTGCGTACACCTACGCAGCGCTCAAAGGCCGGCACTATGCGCGCGTGGTCGTGATCGCGCCATCGCACTTCGAGGCATTCGATTTCACTTCCGTGTATGACGGAGACGGATATGTTACGCCACTAGGGACCATTCCCGTCGACAAGGACTTTGCGAAGAAGCTGGCGAAGATGAATCCATCCATCCGGCTCTCCGGGCACGGACATGTCGCGACTCCGCAGGGCGCCGAGCATGCGGTCGAAGTCCAGTTGCCGTGGCTCCAGCACGTGCTCGGGAATTTCACACTCGTGCCTGTCGTCATGGGCGATCAGAGCTACGAAAGCAGCCGCGCACTGGGAGTGGCTCTGGCCAGCCTGATCCGCAATGGCGATACGCTGATCGTCGCCAGCTCGGACTTGTCGCACTATCACCCTTACGACGATGCGGTGAAGATCGACCACAAGACGCTGAATGCTCTGGAGGCGTGGGACTACTTCAGCATGTCGCAGAACTTCCAGGCGCGCGTCTGGGAGGCCTGCGGAGGCGCGCCCATCGTCGCAGCGATGATTGCTGCCGAGCGTATGGGAGCCAACCAGGCCCTGGTACTGCGCTACGCCAACTCTGGCGACAGCAGCGGAGACCGCTCCCGCGTGGTTGGCTACGGTTCGGCCGTGCTGGTGAAGGCCGAGGGCACGCAGTCAACGGACCGCCTCTTTTCCCTCGCCGCCGACGAAAAAAGCCAGCTGCTCTCGCTGGCGCGTGTGTCGGTCGAGTATGCCGTGCGGCAAGGAAAGGCTTACGAACCTCCGCCAGCCACAGGCGACGCCCTGAATCAGGAGCGTGGCACGTTTGTCACGCTCAGGGAGTCCGGCGAGCTGCGCGGGTGCGTGGGTTATACCTCCGCGGCGAAGCCCCTCTACATGGCAGTCAGAGACACTGCGACCCTGGCTGCTCTGCGCGATACGCGGTTCCGTCCGGTGTCCGCCTCAGAGCTGCCACGGCTCGAATATGAGATCTCGGTTCTGTCTCCTCTGCGACGCGTGTTGGATATTCAGCAAATCCACATCGGACAGGACGGGCTGCTGATGAAGAACCGCGATTTTGAAGGTGTCCTGCTCCCGCAGGTTCCCCTGGAAGCGGGGTGGGATCGTACCCGATTTCTGGAAGAAACCTGCATCAAGGCGGGGATGCACCCTGCGTGCTGGAAGGATCAGAGTACCGACATCTTCCTGTTTACTGCTGTTGTGTTTGGCGAGAACCAACCGGCTGCTCGGCCGTCCTTGTCCCCAGGCCCGTCCACGCGGCCAGCAGCGCCGGCGGCAGGCTTACCACCGCACTGAGCCATGCAGACTTCCAGAAACCGAACACCGGGATGAGATAGCCGCTTAGAACCAGCGCGCCCACGCTGCCGCCCAGCAGGTCGAGCGCATAGAGCCTGCCCGTGGCAGTGCGCGCACGGTTGCCGCGAAAACAGATTTCGGTCGCCAACGGAAACTGATAGCCGCCTGGGATCCCGCACAGCAGAGCCAAAACCGGAAAGACAAACTGCGCGGTCCAAAGCGTGGTGCGTGTGCCTGCATAGTGCGAGAGCAGACCGACCAGGAACAGCAGTATCGGCGCGGATCCCGCCAGCAGGAGCTGATCCATGGCCACGCTCCGGATCAGCGGAGCCGCGCCACGCCCCCCGATGCGCTGGATACCGGCCCAGCTTCCCAGCCCAATGCCCGCCATGAACATGCCGATCAGAATCGCAAGTTCATGGTAGACATAGCCGTAGACCGACTGGAACGAAAACAGCAGGAGGATCTCGAGCGCCATCAATATATATCCGGCCGCTGCCATACAACCGAGAGCCGCGGCGCGTTCCCGACTCTCCCGCGTGGGCAGAGCAAGCCAGGCAAGCCCGGCCAGCAGCAAGAGGATAAGCACGCTCCCCAGCAGCGCACCAAACCGAAGGTGCGCCGCAGCCGTGAAAGCGCGGGCATAGCCTGACCGGAACTGGGCGCTCCACAGAACGGTATCGAAATAATACGCAATCGGCTGGAAATCCCGATTCACCGGCGTCCCCGGCACTGGCTGCAGCAGCTCATGGATCTGCTCCATCCGGTCCGGCATCATGCGGAAGGGGATGAAGTACTCCCGAACGTACTGCGTCTGGAGATTCCGGCTTTTCAACCTGGCAATCAGGACGCTGGGATCTTCGGTCAGCACATCGGGCTGCGCGGCCGCAAAGAAATGCGTCGTCTCGCCCGGGATGACAGCTACATACGGAAAGACTGCGCGCAGACTGCCGCTGATGCAGCGCAGAAACTCCGCCAGCTCCGGACTGATGAAGTCCTCCGACGACCGCACCTGAAACGCGAGCACTCCTCCGGGACTCAGGTGATCGCGCGCGGAACGGAAAAACTCCTCCGTATAAAACCGGTTCAGCTGAGCGGTCTGTGGATTGGGCAGATCGAGAACGATCGCATCGAAAGTCTCGGTCGTGGACCTGAGCCAGAGTCGGCCATCCGCATAGTGAACCCGCACGCGCGCATCGGAAAGGGCGCGCACAGATTCCGCGGGAGCAATCCCCCGGAAAATTTCCACCAGCGCGGGATCGAGCTCCACATAATCGAGCCGCCGGAGCGTGGGGTGCTCGAGCGCCTGAACAATGCTGCCATTCGCAGCCCCACCAATAAGCAGAACCCGAGCCGGTGCGGGGTGCTCCAGCAGCGCATAGTGGACGGCTTCTTCGGCGGAGGCCTCATCCGGCATGCTGGCCAGGATCACACCGTTGTCATAGATACTCCGCAGCGCGCCGGTTTCAACCACCGTCAGGTTTCCATAAATCGTATCGCGAGATTCCAGCACGCGGAATCCCTTCCACTGGCGCTGGCGCGCAGACCTGTCCAGAGAAGGAGCAACATAAGTAAGCAGTGGAACCGCCAGGATCACGCCGGCCAGCGCTACGGCCGCTGCTTTCCTGCGGTTTAACCCGAGCAGCAGGCTGGTTGCTACCACAGCGTTCAAAAGCGCAACCATCAGCGCGATCTGCAGCGATCCAAAGAAGCGCAGCAGCAGCACGCTGGTCAGGACTCCACCCAACCCGGAGCCGGCGGCCTCAAGCAGGTAGGCGTAGCTGGTGGCAACCCGCTCGGAGACCGCGCATTCCTGCTGGTACATGCGGGCGGCAACGACGAAGAGGCCTCCGGAAATGCTGCAGAATACGCTCAGACTAACCACAGACGTGAGCAGCATCGGCAATGGCCCAACCAGCTCACCCGGCACTGTCTGAAAAAAGCCCCTCGCAAAACCGAGCATCCAGATCGTCGGCGGCAGACTGATGGCGGACAGCCATTCGAGCACTCCAATCGCGCGGCATGCGCGCTCCCGGCCCCACGCAGTGCGTCCCACCAGGCTGCTTCCCGCTGCGGTCCACACCAGCCAGCAGGCCAGCGCGATCCCCATCGAAATCTCATTGCCGCTGAAAAGCACCATCAGTTCGCGCATGAGAACGATCTGCCCGACGACCGCCGAGAATCCGACAAGAACCAGCACCACGCCGGCGGCCAACGGAGGTTGCGCTCCCCGCGAAATGGAGTTGGAAGGCACGCGTGCTCCCCATCCTGGACCCACAACAGTATGAACGCGATTCGTTTTCCCCAAGGGTGCGCTTTGTGATCCCGCCGTAAACAGTCCTCGTGACCGCGATCACTGACAATCGCCCGCGATCGAACAACCATGGAAACCGGGTTGCTCGTGGCCAGCCCGCAAACCGGGATCGCGACAGTCTGGTTCACGATGCGTTGCAATCCGGCAGGAGAGGGGGTGTCCATCCGATCCATGCCTGGCAGGATCCGAATCGTGCACCTGCGGCGGGCGTCGCAGGTCCTCTTTCTTCTCCTCTTCGCATTTCTTCTCGTCAGAACTGAGTTTAGCGGCGCGGCGGGCGCGGCTGACGACCTCCGAATGCGCTGGCCGGTGAGCCTCTTCTTTCGCCTCGATCCGCTCGCCGCGCTGGTCAACGCGCTGGCCACACATGCTCTGTACCGTGGCCTGCTCTGGTCTCTGCTGATTCTGTTGCCCGTTCTGTTTCTGGGGCGGTTCTTCTGCGGATGGATCTGTCCGATGGGGACGATCCATCACTTCTTCGGAAATCTGAAGTCGGAGCGGAAGCGCGGGAAGCAATGGATCGAGTCGAACCGTTACAAGCCGTGGCAAAGGACCAAATATGTCATTCTGTTCGCCGTCCTTGCCGCAGCCTTGTGCGGCAGCGCGCTCGTGGGCTGGTTCGACCCCCTTAGTCTTTTGGTGCGCTCGCTTTCGTTGTCGATCCTCCCAGGATTCAACTACGGCGTGAATGCCGTTCTCGGCCCTTTGGAACACAGCCGCATCCCAGCGTTGCAATCATTGGCGGGAGTCCTCCATGCCGCGCTCACCGCCACTATCCTCAGTTTCCGGCAGCCGCATTTCCAGCTCGGCGTTTTGCTGGGCCTCATCTTCATCGTCCTCCTTGCGCTCAATCTGCGCGTGACGCGCTTCTGGTGCCGCGCGTTGTGTCCCCTGGGCGCACTCCTGGGCCTCGCGTCGCGCTGGTCTGTTCTCGGCCTGCATAAAGATGCCGCGAGTTGCGATCAGTGCAATCGTTGTCTCCTCCACTGCCAGGGCGGAGACGATCCCATCGGCACTGCGCCCTGGCGCAAAGCCGAATGTCACCTGTGCCTCAATTGCGTCGACGCCTGTCCCCACCACAGTCTGCAATTTCGCTTCTTCCGGAAGGAGCCGGAAGTCGCCGGTCCAAGTCTGCCGCGTCGCAGGGTGCTGGCAGGAATTGCCGCCGGAGTGGCCGCCGTCCCTCTCCTGCGTGCCGATACCGCCATGGGCAGGGGTCGCGATGAGCATCTCATCCGTCCGCCCGGCGCATTGGACGAGAGCGATTTTCTTGCCCGCTGCATCCGCTGCGGCGAGTGCATGAAGGTCTGCCCCAACAATTCTCTGCAACCGGCCTTCGCAGAGGCTGGCCTCGAAGGCCTGTGGACACCGGTTCTCGCGCCGCGCATCGGTTACTGCGAACCCAGCTGCGTGCTGTGCACCGAAGTGTGCCCAACCGGCGCCATCTGGACCATCACGCCCCGCGAAAAAGGGTGGGCGGTCGGCGTGGGCCAGGACAACCACCAGCCCGTGCGCCTCGGCACCGCCTTCCATGATCGCAGCCGCTGCCTGCCCTGGGCTCTGGCGACGGATTGCGTGGTTTGCGAGGAGTGGTGCCCGGTGTCGCCCAAGGCTATTGACCTCCAGGAAGCCGAAGTCATCGATGCGAACGGCGCCACGAAGCGGCTCAAGCAGCCGCATGTCGATCCCAGCCTCTGCGTCGGCTGCGGAGCCTGCGAATACGCCTGCCCGCTCCTGGAGCGGCCCGCGGTCTACGTCACCAGCATCGGGGAGAGCCGGTCGCCCGGCAGCCAGATTCTGCTGACGCGAAGAAAGGAAAAAGCGCAGTCGTGAAAATGAAATGGATGGGCGTGGTCGCCTTGCTGTTCGTTGCGGGATCGTGCGTGGGATGCAGAAAGAAGGCGGATCCTTTTCCGCCCTCCGGTGCGGTGGCCGGATGGGACAAGACGGGAGCGACGCAGACTTACACCGCCGACAACCTGTGGCAGTACCTGGATGGAGGCGCCGACCAGTACATCGGCGCTGGTGTCATCTCTGTTGCAACCTCTGACTATAGGTTTCAGGAAAAGCTGGAAGCCGTGGTCGACGTGTACACCATGAAGACCGCCGAGGGTGCGGAGAAGATCCTCGATGCCGAACCGGCTTCCGGCCAGCCCGCCCAGGTGGGCGATGCGGCGCGGCTCTATGCGCAAACTGTGGTCTTCCGCAAAGGTCCGTCGCTGGTCAGGATTACAACCTTCGAGTCCTCGCCGGGTGACGCTCTGCTCGCCCTGGCGCGCGGAGTGGAAGGACGTCTCTAAACAGATTCACGGGAGGTGTGGAGTGCAGAATCGTCGGGAGTTTCTCAAGGAGATGGCGGCCGGCGCTGCCGTTCTGGCAGCCTTTGGCGACACAGCGGCAGGCGAGGCAGCCGCGTGGTCGGATGCCGCGGGCGGCAAATCGAAGGTGGTCATCGTAACCGATCCAAAGCTGCGCGTTCCCGGTCCCGAGCCCAATGAGCAGCGGGTGGCGGCCATGCTGGATCACGCGATGGAGACGTACTTCCGCATCATCGACCCGGTCCTGCCGTGGAAGCACCTCGTGCGGACCGGGCAGGTGGTGGGGCTGAAGGTGAACACCATCGCTGGCAGGGGCCTCTCCACGCATGTCTCGCTGGTCGATGCGATCTGCGAGCGCCTGCAGCAGGCGGGCATTCGCCCCGGCGACATCATCGTGTGGGACCGCACCAATCGCGAGCTGGAGGCTGCCGGTTACACCATCCAGACCAGCCTGGACCGGCTACGCTGCTTTGGCTCCGATAGCATCGGCTATGAAGACGCGCAGGTCAGCTATGGGTCGTCGAAGGCGCGGCTCTCGAAGATTCTGACCCAGTGCGACATCGTCATCAATGTGCCCATCCTCAAGAACCATCGCATGTCCGGCGTCACCCTGGCGATGAAGAACATGTACGGGGTCATCGACAATCCCAACCAGCACCATGGCGACGGAGGCTGCAATCCGTATATCGCCGATCTCAATATGCACCCGGAGATTCGACGCAAGGTGCGGTTTGTGGTCGGGGATCTGATGACCTCGATCTATCACGGCGGTCCGAGTTTCCAGCCTGAATACACGTGGAACTATGACGGCCTCATGGTGGGCGAGGACCGCGTTGCCCTGGACTACACCGGCTGGCAGATCATCGAGCGCAAGCGTGCGGAGATGAGGATGAACACGCTCGAAGAGGCCGGCATCGGACCGCGCTACATTGCCACCGCGGCGGATCGGGAACACCGGCTGGGAACCAACGATCCGGCGCGCATCGATCTGATCCAGACGGCGCTCGCGTAAGGAGACGATCGTGTCGGAAAGCAAAACCACGGGCAGCGGGATCACGCGGCGCGAAGCCATGCTCCAGATTCTCCGCCTGGCCGGAGCGGGCGCGGGTACGGCAGCTGCGGCTTTCTGGCTTGCTGAACGGAGCTCACGGCCCACGCCCATCGAGGCGTCCAATGCGAAGCGCGACCACACGGTGAACGCCGACCCCGCACTTCCTGCAATGGTCGTGGTTCAGGGCGGTGATCCTCGGGCGCTGGTGCGTCAGGCCCTTGCCGATTTGGGCGGCATCGCCCGCTTCATCGCGCACAACGACCGGGTCGTGCTCAAACCCAACATCGCCTGGGACCGCACGCCGGAACAGGCGGCGAACACCAATCCCGACGTCGTGGCTGAAGTTGTCCGCCAATGCTGGCAGGCTGGCGCGAAGCGCGTCATCGTCACCGACGTCAGCTGTAACGAAGCGGAGCGTTGCTTCCTTCGCTCCGGTATCCAGGCTGCGGCCCGTGCTGAAGGCGCTGAGGTCCTCCTGCCCGATCCGACGCGCTTCCGCGAAGTCAATCTCGGCGGCGTTGTTCTGCAAAGCTGGCCTGTCTTCGAGCCATTCCTAGAGGCCGACAAGCTCATCAACATCCCCATCGCCAAACACCATGGCCTGACAGGCGCGACGCTCGGATTCAAGAACTGGTATGGCATTCTGGGCGGACAGCGTAACCGCCTCCACCAGCAGATTCATCAGAGTCTGGTCGATCTCGCTGCCTTTATGCTGCCCACCCTCACGCTGATCGACTGCTACCGCGTTCTGCTGCGGAACGGCCCCACCGGCGGCAATCCCGAAGATGTCGCGCTGAAGAAAACGCTCATCGCCGGCACCGATCCGGTCGCCCTCGATGCTTACGCAGCCAAAGCATTCTGGAATCTCGACAGCCAATCGTTGCCTTGGCTAAAGATGGCGGAGGAGCGTGGGCTCGGACGCTCCGATTTTGAAAACATTCCTGCGAAATTCAGGCGTCTGGATTGATGGGACATCGCCCGCAAGGCTGTGGGCCGTCCGCATTCTGCCGGCTTTCGCCAGAAGCTGCGCTGCCACCATTTCCCTGATTGACTCATTTCCCGGTGACTCTGTGCCGAACTCGGAGCGACTCCGGGACATCCTGGACTGGGGGTTTTGGTCGGTTATCCCCGAGATCAGGCGTCAGTTTACGGAGACAGGGCGAGCCACTCATTGAAATGCGATATCAATCCTTATTGCCGAGTTCCGCACGAGTAGTCGGCCACTCGGGAGTATCGCTGGCAGATCAGTAACGGCAAGTCGGCCAGCGGGGTGGAATCTACGAAGATCACGGCGGGTCCGGTTCGAGCCCGATCCGATCATTGACCGCATTGCGAAAGCGCTGTTTGCAGCCCAGGTATCGCTCCGTTGTTTGCACAGAGACGTGTCCCAACAGGAACTGGATTTGCTCCAGTTCACCACCCGCCTGATGACAAAGACGGGCACAAGTCCGACGAAGGTCGTGGGGCGCGAGCGCCGGAATCTCGCAGCACTTTGCTTTCTGCTTCACCACACCCCAAATGACCTTGGGGCTGAAGCCGGTGCCCCAAATCCTGCCAGCCTTGTTGATCGAACGAAAGAGCGTGCCGGTTGTAATCCCGGCGGCCCCATCCAGGCGTCAATTCCAGCCTTCACTCAATCCGGAACCGGAATAGTCCGTATGTGGCCGCCTTTGCCGACAAGATCGGCTATGACCCAATGCTCCTCTCTCTGCTGTATGTCTTCAACGCGCAACGCAGTCAGTTCCGCCCTGCGTAGCCCGCACCCCAGTAGAATCGCCAATGTGGCGTAGTCTCGCTTGCCTCGAAGACTTGTGCCCTCCGCAGTCAATAACAAGCGCTTGCCCTGTTCGGCGGTGAGCCAATTACCGACGGGTACTCCCAGCCGTTTTGCACCCTTTACTCGGCGAATTCCAGCAGCTAGGTCTGCACTGAGCAGGCCATAATCAGCAGCCTCGTAGGCCAGCCTTCGGACTGCAGCCAAACGCAAGTTTATCGTGGTTGAAGCATAGTGCCGCTGTTCGAGGGATATCCGATATCGGGTGACGACAGTCTTGTTGAAGGCGAGCCTGGGTTCTGAACAGTACCATTCGATGAACTCTCTGATTGCATGATCGTAAGTTCGTCGTGAGCTTCGAGACGTGAGGCTGTCCAATACGGCCGACTTCGATTGCTCAAGGTCCGGAAGCTTCAGTACATGCTTGGGTGCCCGATTGCGCTTCGTTTCGCTCTTTGCCATGGGTACGGCCTCCATTCGCCGTGGCAAAAAGCATGATCCTGATCGCCATCTCGGTCTATCGCACCCTGGGCCTTTCTCAGGACCAATCAATATAAGCCAGCCTCGAAGTGTGCGTTTGGCTTGTTGGAGTGAACTGAGGACCATAAGCGCTAGGCTCCGGTCGCTTCAGGAAGTTCCCCATATGCTTCCCCCATCACCTGCCTAATCAGGCTTCCCACGATAGATAGATTAAGTCGCCTCCTTTTGTGAAGGCGTAATGCGAGAGCAGGATATGCCCTAGAACGGGCGTCCAGTATGCGCGCCCTCGGTAAACATGCAACGGGTTCTCCTGCAACCGAAGTTGTAGCTTTGCAATCAATTGCACGCACGACACCTTTGATGAAAAGACACTGCTGGGGGTTACGTTTGGGCCTGTTTTCTTTCACCCCTAAAGGGGCTTGGTGGGGGAGCCGGTTCTGCGCGGCCTCGCTGTCCAATATGGGACAGCGCTTAGTGGCGCCATGCAGGTAATACCTCAATGAGGGCCATGGGCTGCGGAAGCGGCATTCAAGGTTCAACAGAATCGAAGGGGAGAATTAAATGAAAACATCACTGTGTATTGGTATCGGTTTAACCTCGGTCATGTTGCTATGTAGCGGTTGCCAGACAACGCCACCGCAAGCAGCACCGGCAGCGCAGGCAACACCGGCAGCGCAGGGACAGCCTGGACCGCCCGGACAAGATGGCGCGCAAGGGCAGCCTGGACAGCCGGGACAAACGGGGGATGCAGGCCAAACTGGTGACCGGGGGCACACAGGCGACACCGGACGACCGGGTGACAAGGGTTATACGGGAGATACGGGACAAAAGGGCGACACCGGCGATCGAGGCAAGCCCG
>PMAM01000052.1 GCA_003152595.1 Acidobacterium sp. | reverse complement strand
GTTTGCTTCCTAAGACCCTCGCTAAATGGACCTTAAAAGACAATAAAGTATTTGTTTTCAGTGGATAATTGCTTTGGATTGGACTTCCTAGGATGTTATTGGAAGGCTTAATGGCGGAGGGAGAGGGATTCGAACCCCCGGTACCCTTGCGGGCACAGCGGTTTTCAAGACCGCCTGTTTCAACCACTCACACATCCCTCCGCGTGAGGGCCGCATGGCTCTCTTCATAGTACGACGCACGCCCCCGGATCGTGCCCTGGCAATCGCGAGACAATAGCCCCAGGGGACCCTTGCTGGTCACGCCATCCTTATATGTGTGGACGCTACTATCGCCGGTCGGACAAGCAGCGGATCGCCGAGGCATTCAAGGTGGGCGTGCCGCCGTCGTTCGAGATTCTGCCCGACTATAACGTGGCGCCGACGACCTTTCAGCCAGTAGTGGTGGAGGATCGCGATACGGGCGAACGCGAGATTCGCGCCATGTACTGGGGATTGATTCCCTACTGGGCGGAGAATCCGAAGAAGCTGGGCGTGAGCACGATCAACGCGAAGGCGGAGAGCCTGATGGAGAAGCCGATCTGGCGGGAGCCGTTCGAGAGGCGGCGCTGCCTGGTTCCGGCGGATGGGTTTTATGAATGGCAGAAATTCAGCGAGAAGACGAAACAGCCCTGGGCGATCGCGCTGAAGGACGATGAACCGCTGGCGTTTGCGGGGTTGTGGGACCGGTGGCGGTCGAAGGATCACAAAACGGTGCTCGAGAGTTTTGCGATCATCACGACGGAAGCCAACGAACTCACAGCGCCGATGCACGATCGGATGCCGGTGATCCTGCAGGCGCGGGATTACGAGCGCTGGCTCCGGCGAGACGATGCTGCAAGGCCGCCGCTGGATTTGCTCCGGCCGTTTGAGGCGGAACAGATGCGGACGTGGCGGGTCGATACAGCCGTGGGGAATGTGAAGAACAATTCGGCCACGCTGCTGGAGCAGGTGGCGGCGCAGACGCTGTTCTGAAGCAGCACTGCCATGCGGCGCGAAGCGCGTACGCCTGGACAGCCTGCCCTGAGCCTGTCGAAGAGACCAGCCCCTTTGGTACCGTCCCCACCTCCGATTTCCCTTGCCCCCGATTCCGCACCTCGCTAAGCTGAAACGATGAGGGGATTGTCTGCCGACCGGACAATCCCCTTCGCATTTCCCGCTTCCAGTTTCCGAGGATCCCAGGATCACTCGTAGCGCGCTCTTTGAGAATCTGACCAGCTTGATTCTGGCCCGGATGGCTGGCCCCCGTTAACGACTTCGATAACACAAAGGGGGGTTGCCAGCAACTCCATTCGAGCAGAATCAATAACATCCGGAGGCAATAATATACTTGACTGAAGTGTAATTCTGCGCTATGCTTTAGTCATCATGAAGCCGCCTAAGACCTTACAGCAAGCAATTCAATACTTTAGCAGCGAAGAGAACTGCCGAGATTTCATGATTTCGGTGCGCTGGCTGGACGGAATCGTCCGCTGCCCCCGCTGCGGGTCGGCAAAGGTCGCATGGCTGGAAAAGGCGAAGCTCTACTACTGCGGCGAGAAGCATCCGAAGCAGAAATTCTCCCTCAAGGTCGGCACTGTCCTGGAAGATTCGCCCATTGGCCTGGACAAGTGGTTTCCGGCCATGTGGCTGCTCTCCAACTGCAAGAATGGCGTATCCAGCTACGAACTCTCCCGCGATCTTGGTGTCACTCAGAAAACCGCCTGGTTCATGCTCCACCGCATCCGCCTTGCGATGAAGAATCACTCGCTCCGCAAACTGGGCAGCACTGGCGGCCCCGTCGAAGTGGATGAGACTTTTGTGGGCGGCAAGCCTAAGAACATGCACGCGAGCCGTCGCCTGAAACTCCAGACCGCAGTACACGGGCACGGGGATCACAAGACCGTGGTGATGGGGATGCTGGATCGGGATACCCGCGAAGTGCGGACCAAAGTGATTCCGAACGTGAAGCGGGAAACCTTGCAGACCGAGATTCTGAAGCAGGTACAGGGTGCAGGAACTGTCTACTCGGATCGGCATTACGGCTATGACAGCCTGAAGACTCAGCAGTTCATTCACGAAACCGTGAATCATCTTGAGGAGTACGTTCGGGGCGAAGTCCACACTCAGGGGATCGAGAACTTCTGGAGTCTGTTAAAGCGGACCCTCAGCGGGACCTATGTAGCCGTTGAGCCGTTCCACCTTGACGCGTATGCTGATGAACAGGCTTTTCGTTACAACAATCGCGCCACGCGGGATAATCCGCTGGACGATTCAGACCGTTTCATGCTGGCAGTGTCGCAGATCGCAGGGAAGAGACTGACGTACGCAGAACTGACCGGCAAGGTGGGAGAAACGACGGTCTAAGAAGGGTTGGATTCGTCGCCAGAGGCGCGGGAAGCGGATTTAGGCGTTCGCTTCGCCGCTTTCTCGGCGTCGATTTGGGCCTTGATTTCAGAGTGCGGCACAGACAAAATCTGCCGCGCAAAATTCGAGAACTGCTCTAAATCACCTGTCGGATTCTTCGCGGGACTCTTCGGGTGATTCGGCACGCTGCGCTGCTCCATTCCCCTGTCTCCGCTCATAGTAGCACGGCGGGGAGAGGGGACATGTGTCGAAAAGTCAATATTCGTCTCTGTGGCATCTTGCGTGTTCGATTCAATCGTTTTGGAGAGGTCAACGCAAGCTGATGGCAATATATACGGGGTATTTCGACGAATCGGGAGACGAACATCAAGAGTCGTTTGTCTTGGGGGGGCTCGTGTTGGACGCGGACTCAGTGCGAGACTTTGACGTGGCTTGGAGCGAGGCGATCAGCGATCTTCCGCGGAAGAATGGCGAATTGTATTTTCACACAACAGATTTCGTAAGCGGCAATGACGTCTACAGGGAACGCTGGAAGGGCAGGTACGATGACAAATTACGCCTTCTCACTAACCTGGCAGGCGCGATAGCTAAATTCTCCTACCAGACTTTTTCAGTCGTTCTAAACATGGGAGACTTTTCCAGGATCGATAGCTTCCTTCAGTATGCAGAGGCGATCGGGCATCCTTATGCGATTGCTTGTCGCATAGGCTATACGCAAATGCATTTTTGGGCAGAGAGGAATGGGGTTTTTTCCCCTGTCAAGATGTTAGTGGAAGCCAGACAGGGAATGGGTGAAGTGTATCAGTTGTTTGAGAAAGACCGCCTCCCACAGCCTTCTCCCGAAAGCAAATGCGTTCCGGCGATTCAGGCTGCTGACTATATCGCATGGACGAGACATCGGAGACGACATCCCACCGAACCATCTCGACGTGTCATGGAGAGTTGGGAAACAGTTCCCTCTTATCTTCACACCGACCAGATATACGAGTTCAAGGATTACGTGGACATCGCCAAGAACATCGTTGAAGCCAACAATAATCTGCCAATACCGCTGCGCTCAGATAAAAACACAAAAGTTGTATTCACTCACGAGCAAAAGCGCGTTCGGTCCCGCTTTACTAGAAGGCCAACGAAACAGTAGTACTGCAGCTTTTCTCGGTATAATTCCGGGCACTATGAGCGACCCAGCTTTTCCCTCTTTGAAGGAACAGGAAGGCGAAACGATCACAATCCTTAGCCCTTTCTTTCACGCCACTACACTGCAAAAAGTCCGCCTGGTTCGAGTAGAAAATGCCGGAATCTGGATTGAAAATCATAAATGGACGATGGAGCAGCTCAAGAAAACTTTCGGAGTTTCCGCGACCCCAAAGACGATGATCTTCTTTTTGCCGTGGCATCAGATTTCGATGATCTTGGGCTCTTGGGATGTCCCTTCCGTATCCGAAGAATCTCTCGGGCTATAAGTCTTCGATTGGCGGGAATAATTAAAATTTGGTCAGCGAGCGCGATGCTCTGCCCTGTCACGGCATCTTCGAGTTTGAGGTCTTTTGCCACTTCAGTCAAGTATATTATTGCCCATCCGGAGGGGTCAACCCCCTGAATTTCGAAAATTGGGAAAGATCCGCCGGACCCCCGTTCTTCCGTTCGACGGCTGCCTTCACCGCTTCGAAGCTCAGAGTCGAATCCAACACCCTTGGCCAGGTTCACCTCATAACGACTTCGATAACACCGAGGGGGTCCGCGAGGGAGCCCTTCTAATGGAATCAAGGACATCCTGAGGGGTCAACCCTCCCAATCTCAGAAATGTCAGGGCCCTAAGCCGCGCCCACCACCCCCGGCAGGGTGGCCGATACTCACCATCCCAGCACGCCGGTCGGCCCAGACGCATCAATTTACAATCAAGGCTGGATCCAGCTATGGCGACAAAAGAACAAGCAGAAGCTGCCCGAGCGGCAGGCGCCGGAGAATCTGCCCCTTTGGAGGCTCGCTACAACCCCGCCGAGATTGAGGCGAAGTGGCAGGCGCGCTGGGAGGCGNNGCGCGCTACATGTGGATGCAGGGCCACAACGTGCTGCACCCCATGGGCTGGGACGCGTTTGGATTGCCTGCCGAGAATGCCGCGCTCAAGAACAACACGCCGCCTCGGCAGTGGACGCTGCAGAACATCGCCGCCATGAAGCGGCAGATGAATCGCCTGGGCCTGAGCTACGACTGGCGCAACGAAGTCACGACCTGCCTGCCGGACTACTACCGCTGGAACCAGTGGTTCTTTCTACGGATGTACGAGCGCGGGCTGGCGTATCGGAAGAAGAGCAAGGTGAACTGGTGTCCGCAGTGCGCGACGGTGCTGGCCAACGAGCAGGTGGTGGACGGCTGCTGCTGGCGGCACGAGGAGCAAATTGTCGAGCAGCGCGATCTGGAGCAGTGGTTCCTGCGGATCACGAACTACGCGCAGGAGCTGCTGGACGATTTATCGAAGCTCGAGGGGTGGCCGGAGAAGGTCCGGACCATGCAGCGGAACTGGATCGGTCGCAGCGACGGCGCGGAGATCGAGTTCGAGCTGGAGGATGCGACCAGCTTGCCCGAGGACGAGGAGAAGGCGCGGAAGAGCGGGACCGCGATTCTACCGGCGCGCGAGGACGTGAAGGGATCGGGGACGAAGGTCGCCGTCTTTACGACGCGCATCGACACCATCTACGGTGCGACCAGTTTGCAGCTGGCGCCGGAGCATCCGCTGGTGAAGGAGATGGCCGCGGAAGATGCGCGTTTGTCGGATGAGGTCGCGGCGCTGCTGGAGCAGCAGCGCAAGGCACGCGAGGCCGGCGACGTGGGCGCGATTGAGAAGCATGGCGTGTTCACCGGGCACTACGCCATCAACCCCTTCAATGGCGAGCGCCTCCCGGTGTGGGTGGGCAACTACATTCTGCTGGACTACGGCACAGGCGCGATCATGTCGGTCCCGGCGCACGACGAACGCGACTTCGAGTTCGCGAAGAAGTATGGGCTGGAGCAGCGGATCGTGATCCTGCCGCGCAATCACGGAGAAGTTGCGGCCAACGGGGATCGCGAGAAGCAGCTGCCCTACACGGCAGAGGACAGCCTGCTGATCAATTCGGGCGAGTTCAACTCGCTCGGCAACATGGAAGCGCAGCACAAGATGGCGGCGTTCGCCAAGGCGCACGGATTTGGCAAGGCCACGGTTACATATAGGCTGAAGGACTGGGGGATCAGCCGGCAGCGCTACTGGGGCACGCCCATTCCGATGCTGTACTGCGCGAAGGACGGCATCGTGCCGGTGCCGGACAGCGAGCTTCCGGTGCTGTTGCCGGACAATATCGAAATCACGCAGCAGGGCGGCTCGCCGCTGGCGAAGATGCCGGAGTTTGTGAACGCGACGTGTCCAAAATGCGGTGCCAAGGCGCTCCGCGAGACGGACACGATGGACACGTTCGTCGATTCGTCCTGGTACTTCTACCGGTACACGGATGCGAAGAACGACAAGGCTCCATTTGCAACCGACACGGTTGCGTATTGGTTCCCGATCGATCAGTACATCGGCGGCGTGGAGCATGCGATCCTGCATTTGATCTATTCGCGGTTCTGGACGAAGGTGATGCGCGATCTGGGCCTGGTGAAGAACGACGAGCCGGTGGAGCGGCTGTTCACGCAGGGCATGGTGATCCGCAACGGCGCAAAGATGTCGAAGTCGAAGGGCAACGTGGTGTCGCCGGACGAGATGATCGAGCGCTTCGGCGCCGATGCTACGCGCATGTACGCGCTGTTTGCGGCGCCGCCGGATCGCGATCTGGACTGGCAGGAGGATGGCGTTGCGGGGGTGAGCCGGTTCCTCGGCAAGGTGTACCGCTTTGCGATGCGCTACAACGAGCGCGCAAAGAGTGGCGGCAAGGTTGGCGCGACGCAGTCGGCGGAGTCGCAGGCGCTGTTGCGCAAGCTTCACCAGACAATCCGGAAGATCACGAACGACTTCGCTGGGCGCTGGCACTTCAATACGTGCATCGCGGCCATCATGGAACTGCTCAACGCGCTGACAGCGGCCGACGCGGCGATCGGCGCAGGCAGGGTTCCGGATGCGGTGCTGGCGGAGATTCTGCGGACGCTGACGTTGCTCCTGGCGCCGTTTGCGCCGTATCTGGCGTTTGAGCTGTGGGAGCAGATCGGTGAGAAGGGCGATTTGCTGCGCGCGCCGTGGCCAAAGTTCGACGAGGCGCTGGCCCGGGAAGAGCTGATCGAGATTCCGGTGCAGATTAACGGCAAGCTGCGCGCCGTGGTGACGGTGGATGCGGATGCCGATGAAGAAGCGTTGAAGGCGGCGGCGCTGGCGGATGAGAAGATCGCGGCGCT
>PMAM01000076.1 GCA_003152595.1 Acidobacterium sp. | reverse complement strand
GTGGTCACGGACATTGGCGGCCACGACGTTCTTCAGGCACGAGCCGTCCACGATGAACACATGCCGCACCCGATGCCGCTGCAGATCGTCCAGGGCGATGCCCCGGATCGCTACCGCCTCTGCCTCGGACGCAATTGCGTCGTGCTTCGCCGTCCTTAGGAATAACTGCCTTACCGCAGACGATTTCCGCTCATCGTCATCTAACTAGTTAGCGAATGGCCCGCCTTCCCGTCCGGCAACTCGTGAGAGGGGTCGGAGGGCGAAGGCGTCGGCCATCGTGGAAGAAGGATGACATGAGCCAACCGATTCGATCGCTCGCTTTTTTTGCCGCGGCATTTCTCGCGATCGCTCCCCTTCCGTTTGCGCAGAATGAAGGTCAGGGCCGGGGTACGGCCATCGTGACCGTACTGCCCAAAGATTCCCACGCCTCAGCCCCGGACATCTCCGAGCAGACCCTCCACGTTGAAGTCAACGGCAAGCAGAGCCAGATCACCAACTGGAACCCGCTGCACGGGACCCAATCCGGCGTCGAGGTCGTGCTTCTCATCGACGGTGGCGCGCGCACCAGTCTTGGCCGCGAATTCGGCGACATCCGGCAGTTCATCCAGAGCCTGCCCCCCAACGTCAAAATCTCGCTCGCCTCCATGGAAAATGGTCGCGCCGTCCTGGCGGGACCTCTCTCCGCCGATCACGCAAAGGCAGTTCGGCAGCTCCAGCTTCCCCTCGGCATTCCCGGTCAGAGCGCCAGCCCCTATTTCTGTCTCTCCGATCTGGCGAAGCGCTGGCCTTCCAGTGACTCCTCGGCACGCCGCGAAGTCGTCATGATCACCGACGGCGTGGATTACTATAACCCGCACTACGATCCTGAGGATCCCTACGTCCAGGCCGCGATCCAGGATTCGGCGCGCGCGCATCTGGTTGTGTATTCCATCTACTGGCGCAGCGCGGGCCGTTTCGATCGCAGCGAGTACGCGAACAACGCAGGGCAGAATCTTCTCCTCGAGGTCACCTCTGCCACCGGCGGCGATTCTTACTGGATTGGCATGGGCAATCCTGTCTCGCTCTCGCCCTACTTCGACGACTTCAGCCGCCGCCTCAACAACCAATACGAGCTCGGCTTCACCGCGCCGATGTCCGGCAAGCCGGAGTTGGCCAATCTCAAAGTCAAAATCAACGCGCCCGACGTGAAAGTCACCGCTCCGCAAAAGACCTGGATCAGCCCCACCCAGATCGCGCAAAAATAATTGAGGCTTCCCCGCAAAAAACAAAAGGCGCATCGCTCGATGCGCCTTTCCTGTGCTCTGTGCTCTGAGCCCTGTGCTCTGTTCTTCACACCACCATCTGATTCGCCGGCAGGCTCTCCACATCGTCGGACTCGGTCCCGTCGCTCAGCCCACCGTATCGGCGCTCGCGCCGCTGGTAATCCTCGATCGCCTCCAGCATGTGGATCCCGCGAAAATCCGGCCACAGCCGCTCCGTCACGAAAATCTCGGTGTACGCAATCTGCCACAGCAGGAAATTCGACACCCGCATCTCGCCCGACGTCCGAATCAGCAGATCGGGATCCGGCATGTGCGCCGTGTACAAATATCGATGAATATCCAGCTCCGTAATCTGCTCCGGACACAGCCCCTTGCGCTGCACATCCGCCACCAGCCGCCGAAACGCGTCCACCAGTTCCGATCGAGCGCCGTAGTTCAATGCCAGCGTCAGCGTCGTGCCCGTATTCTTACGGGTCGCCTCCTCGGCGTAGCGCATGCGCTCCCGTACTTCTTCCGGCAGTTCTTCGGTCCGGCCAACGTACTGGATGCGCACGTTGTTGTCGTTCATGCGCTGCACATTATTGGTCAGATAGCTCTTCAGCAGCCGCATCAGGAAGTTCACTTCCGTCCTCGGCCTCTTCAGGTTGTTCTCCAGCGAAAACGCATAGAGCGTCAGCCACGGCAAGCCGACGCGAGACGCGGTTTCCACCACGTACTGCACCGCCTCGGCTCCCTGCTGATGCCCGAAGAAACGCTTCAGGCTGCGCTTGCCCGCCCAGCGTCCGTTGCCATCCATAATGATGGCGACGTGCTGCGGCATCCGCTCAGGATCCAGACGGCGGTACACCGCTGCCTCATCCGCAGGCAGTTCACGAACTCGGCTGGAGTTGAGTAACAACGCGTCCTTTCGAGTGGCTCCCATGGAGGACGGACCTGGGCACGGTCCTGACCGCAACGTGCCGGCGCCTGGTTCCGGCATTTGCCTCGCGCCAGAGACAGCGGAAGCTGGGAGCGGCTCCCTCTCTGCCCGAATTATACAGACCAGAGCGGACCCGGGACGCAGCCTGCCTGCGCCCCATGAACGAAACGTAATCCGCGTTTTGTGGCTTACGCGGTCCGCCGCCGCCCGCCCGCCATCTCGCGCACCTGGTTGAGGAACATCGCGCGCTGAAACGCATCCATCTGCGCAATCAACGGAGCGATTTCCGCCAGGAAAGGATCGGCCAGAACCGCCTCCGCCTCGCGCGCACGGCGGCTTTGTCCGTCGTGCAGCAAATCACAGATGCCCACTTCCAGCGCCTGCGCCAGCCGCTGCAGCGACGACAGCGTCGGCACCGCCTTGCCGTTCTCAATCTTTGAAATGTAGGTGCGCGGCACCGCCATACGCCCGGCGAGTTGCCGCTGGCTCAGGCAACGATCGTGCCGCACTGAGCGTACTGCGCGCGCCACGTTGATGCCTTCCGATCCCTCCGCCCCCGCCGCGTTGCTGGTTACCAGTTGTGGGGACAGTGGCTCCGGCTCGTCGATCTCCAGCGCCTTGCGGCAGCGCCTGCAGATCGAGTTCGACGTACGAAACTGAACCAGGCCACAGGAGTCGCAACGAAGTACCTCTCGGGCCTCAACAGTTGCTAACGTAGTTGCCATAGGTTGTACGGAACGCCAGAGCGTGCGATCCGGGTTGATTCGCAAGGCATATTGCGCCAAACCAAATCAACCTTTGCCCTACATTGCCGGGAGGGTATCCTCCTTGTCAAGTAAAAACTGTGAGTCTCACCAGAAATTCCCAGGAAATGCCAGGAAAAACCAAAAAGGAAAATTGCCGATGCCTGACTCTTCTTTCTCCCGTGAACGCGCCTGGTCGCTGCTGAACGAGCACACACAATCTCCCAGCCTCATCAAACATGCGCTCGCCGTCGAAAGCTGCGTGCGTTCTTATGCAGAACGTTATGCCGACTCCAACAGCCTCGCCGGCGACGATCGCGACGCGCTACTCGAAACCTGGTCCGCCACCGCGCTCCTCCACGACTTCGACTACGAGAAGCATCCCTCGCAGGATGAGCATCCCTTCGTCGGCATCGCGATCCTCGCCGAGCAGGGCTGGCCTGAGGAAATGCGCACCGCTATTCTCGGCCACGCCGAATACTCCGGCGTCCCGCGCGAGTCGCAGCTCGCCAGGGCGCTCTTCGCCTGCGATGAGCTCGCCGGCTTCCTCACCGCCTGCTCCCTCGTCAAGCCGACGAAGTCCATTCACGACGTCGATGTAGCCGGCGTGAAAAAGAAGATGAAGGACAAAGCCTTTGCCCGCGGCGTCAATCGCGACGACATCGTCAAAGGCGCTTCGGAACTCGGCATCTCACTCGACGACCACATCGCCAACTGCATCGCCGCCATGCGCGCCAATGCCGAAACCCTCGGCCTTCAGGGCACTCCTCCGCAAAGCTGATCGCTCCCAGGACTCCAACTCTGAGCGCGTTAACCTGCTCCCTCCTCCCTCCTTCCTCCTCCCTGCTCCCTGCTCCCTGCTCCCTCCTCCCTGCTCCCTGCTCCCTGTAACCGGTCCTACTTCTCCCCCCACTTC
>PMAM01000165.1 GCA_003152595.1 Acidobacterium sp. | reverse complement strand
CGTGACCGCACCCAGCAGCTTGCCCTCGCTGTCGCGCATCGGAGTGGTCCGCAATCGATAGCTTCGCTCCGCCTGCCCGATGCGCATGGGAAGCAGAGCGGCTTCCCCCTCTCCACCGGTCATGGCTCGCTGCATGGAGACAGCAGTTCGAATCGCGTTGAGGATCTTGTCTCCGCCCGGCGTGCTGGTGAGGACCATCCGGTCCACTTCTACGTCCCCGGACGCTCCCCCGAGGAGTTCAATCGCGCTCTGGTTCAGCTTGAGCACCTGGCCTTTGCTGTCGGTGACGATCACCGGCTCGAAGATCGAGCGGACGACAGCGTCGGCAAGCTGAAATTCCATCTGGCGGCGTCCCGACTCCGTTTCCCGGAGATCGCGAAGACGTATGGCGAGACGGTTAAGTTCGGTGGCAATGGTGCCGAGGTCGTCTTTGGATCGCCACTCCACCCGCTGATGCAGATCGCCCTGACCGATGCGGCGAGCGATGCGAGCCGTGCGCCGTAGCGGCGTAATGACCAGAATCAGCATCACGGCAGAGATGACCGTTGCGGTGGCGATGGAAAGGCCACAGGCTGCAATGAGACGTGCGCGCAGTTCGCCCTGCTGCCGGCGCAAATCAGTGACGCTGCCATAGCGGCGCGCTGAGAGTTCATCGAGATCGCGGCGCAGCTCAACGTGAAGTGATTCCAGGGAACGGGTAAGGTCGGCGTCGTCATGGGGAGGATGCTGGACGAGCCGCTCGTGGTCTCGGACAAGCCGCTCGAGGGGAAGGCCAGGATCGAAATTGCTCGCATCTTCCACGGCAGCGCGAAGAAGAATCTGCGTGTGGCTAGCCTGCTCGCGAAAATCGGACAGCGTTGCGTTGCCGGTAGAAATCCGGGCAGCAATCAGCTCCTCGTGGGCCACAGCGCCCTGGACCGACGCCAGAGATGCTACGGCCGTTTCCGCCACGCGCACCTGCGTATCCAGAGCCGCAAGATGCACAAACGACGTGCGTACCAGCATGCTGACCGCGGTAACCAGCGCGATCAGAAGGACACATCCGAGAATGAGTCGTTGATAAAGGCTCAGCATGAGCGATGAACTGTGCAGATCCCTGAAACTTGAGCGTAGTGGGGCTGGGACCGCGATGCAAGCGGAGTTCCCCTATTCGGGAGTGCGGTAGCGTTGCAGAACGTCGCTGATGGTCACCATGCCTTCCAGCGTTCCGCGGCTGGCACGGTTCAGGACGGGCAGGAACGGCCAGCGTGGGAAGTAATGCAGCGCCGAGTCCAGAGGCATGTCGGGGAAGAGCAGCGGTGTGCGGTCCTCTTTCAGGGCACGCTGGATCTGGGCTTCCGGAGTCAGGGTGGCGGCAGCCCCGGTGAGCTCATCCGTACCGAGCGCGTACCACGATCCGTCCCTGAGGCGAACCAGACAACCGATGGCATGAGCCTCGGAAATCGCGTGGGAGACCGACTGGATGGTATCGCTTTCTGCGACCACAGGAACACTGACCGGCTGAAGCGCATCTTCGAGGTGAAGACTCGACTCCTCGCGCTGCTCCTCCATCGAGGGCAGATCGAGTCCGTCCTGCTGTGTGAAGATTTCGAAGATACCAACCGGCTGCAGGCTGCGCGAGATGAGAAACGCGAGTGTGTTCGCCAGAATGATGGGGAGAATGATGGAGTAGTTGCCGCTGACCTCGAGCACCATGAACACCGAAGTGAGCGGGACGCGGAGAAAACCGGCGAACAGAACGCCCATGCCCACCAAAGAATAAGCGCCGACGGTCCCGGTCAGATGCGGAAAGAAGTGCTTCTCGAAGGCTCCCACCGCCCCCCCCAGCATGGCCCCGATGAAAAGCGTGGGTGCGAACATTCCGCCCGGCGTTCCGCTGGAAAAGGAGAATGTCGTCGCCATCAGCTTCAGGAAGACCAGAGCGAGCAAAACCTGCCAGACGAACTGTCCGTGTAAAGCCTGATCGATAACGTCATAACCGGTTCCCATTACCTGGGGGAAACCAAAGAAGGCAATAGCACCCACCAGCAGTCCGGCGACCGCCGGCTGAAGGAAGATGTTCCATCGCGGCAGGGCCCGCAGTCGCGGTCGCAGATAGCCGAGAATGCTCGAGAAAAGCGGAGCGACCAGGCCTCCGAAAACGCCCAGCACTGCGTACGCCAGCAATTCGCGGGGATCGCGGACCGTGATCGAGGGGATACGGAACATCGGCTCGGCCCCCCAAAAACCGCGCGCGACAACGACGCTGGAGATGGCGGCCAGAACCAGGGAACCGAGAACCGCCGCGCTCCAGCTCCCGATGACTTCTTCGATCACGAACAGAATTGCGGAGATCGGCGCGTTGAAGGCAGCAGCCAGACCCGCGGCTGCACCGATGGGCGCGAACATCCGCATGCGGCGCCGGGACAGGCGAAGATTGCGGGCAATGATCGATGCGACGCCGGCGCCAATTTGCAGCGACGGATCTTCAGGCCCCAGAGAATGACCTGCCCCGATCGCAAGAGCCGACGTGATGAACTTCCCGATAACAGTGCGGAAGGAGATGTAGCCCTCATAGACATACAGCGCGGCTTTCGTCTGATTGACGCCGCTGCCGCGCGCCGCCGGGAAAAACCAGATAACCAGCGCTGAGACGACGAGTCCAGCCACTGCCGGGACGAACAGGAGCCGGTACTGGCCGGCATGGGGGGCCGATCCCAGGGTCAGGATTTTGATCCATTCAATCGCAATGCGGAATGCCACCACCAGCAGGCCCGAGAGCACCCCGATGAAGATCGAGAGCACCAGGAAAAGCCGCTCGTCGCGTGTCGGCGCGATCTTCTCGATCACCGCGGACATACTGGGGCGGGTACTCCCGCCGCTGGGCGGTGCAGTCGCCGCATCCGTGAGCGCGGCAGGGGAGCTGTTCGCGGTGACGGGGATTCCCGCAACGGCACCGTCGGAAGAGCTGGTAGCCAGGTATGAGGGTGAGTCCGGCATTATTCCTGCTCTACCGCGTTTGGATTCTGCGCAATGCGCAACAGGGTTGCGTCGTCTCCGCTTGGCGGGCCGCAAACGGCCGCAGTGGCCGTTTCAGTATCGTATGCAAGCTGAACGAGACGCTGCTCCACGTCCGGCTGCTGTTCAAGTTTCGAAACCGTCAGCATGGCCGGGAGCTGACTCCAACGGGAAGTCAGCCCCGACAGTCCTGATGCTCCGGAGCCGTTCGAAGCCGTACAGGTAGTGAGACGTTTCCGCGCAGTGTTTCTCAGCGTAAGTACCCGCTGAGCCCGTTGGCGCGGAGAGAGATTGAAGGAGGGGTAAAGGAGCAGCACCCGCTGCGACGTATCCAGCATGAAGTGGTCCGCCGCTGCCTGTTTGTCGGTGAGTTTGGAGGCAGCGTCGCTGCCCATCGCTCGACCGAAATAATCGTTGGCCAGCCGGTACATTCCCAGCGAAAATGCCGTTCGTCCTGCGCCCTCAAGTGCGGCGAAAGCGGGTTCCCGGCGAGCGGCCAGGGTCTGATAGATACTCAGGGCGTCTCGCGGAGCGTTGGCTTGTTCCAGAAGGCCGGCGATTTCGACTTTGATGCCGGGATCGTCAGGAGCGTTCCCGGCAGCGATCAGAAGCTGGTTGCGCGCGTAGTTGTATTCATGGCGCGCGATCAGGTATCGCGCCATCTCCAGGCGAACCTGGCGGCGCCGGTTGTAGCCATTGCCCTGCCAGGTACCATCCAGAGACGACTGGTAATAGAGGATCGCCTCGCTTTCGTGGCCTGCTCTGGCCGCAAGACGAGCCAGTTCCAGGTTAATCGTGCCGTCCCCCGGCGCCGACTCCCGCAGCGTCGTGAAGTAGGCCGTCGCTTCCTGGACTTTTCCCGCCTGAGCCAGCGCAGTGGCCAGCTCGATCTCCGTCTGGCGGCTCGGCATGTAAGCGAGCGCGGAACGAAGATCGTCAATGGCGATCGCCGGATGGCCGTCATTCAGGGCAGCCTCTCCTCGCGCCTTCCACCGCGCCCCGAGTTCCTCTCGATGGTTGGTGAAAGAACGGAAAAGAAGCAGGGTCAGGGCAAAGAGGACGGCGGTGATCAGAAAAAGAGACAGCAGCGAAACAGCATCCTGAAAGATCAGCCGGCGGCGAGCGAGCCGCTCTTCCGGCGTGAGGATCGTCGGCGCGTGGGTTGTTGCCATCGGCTCTAGTTTCTCAGATTTGCAGACCATTTCGGGCATCCCCGAGCCGGTGCCGCGATTTCCAATGGGGCAGTTTGCAAGCGTAGGATGAGGAAGAGAAAGGCGCCAGGGATGCATCTCGAGGAGAAGGAGAAAGCGCTCGCTCGACGTCTTCGGGATCTCGGAAGCGTGATCGTGGCCTATTCCGGCGGTGTTGACTCGGCCTGTCTGGCATGGGCCGCGCATCGCAGCCTGGGCGATCGGATGGTGGCAGTCATCGCCGATTCAGCCTCCCTCGCGAGAAGTCACTATCAGGACGCTCTTGCCTTTGCCCAGGAAAACGAGATTCCCCTGCTTGTTCTTGAGACAAGAGAACTGGAGCGCGAGGCCTACGCAGCGAACAACGGCGACCGGTGCTTTCACTGCAAGGATGAGCTGTTCACCGTGCTGGAGGCGGAGCGGTCGAAACGAGACTTCGCTGCGGTTGCCTATGGCCTGAATCTCGACGACGGAAAGGATTTTCGTCCCGGACAACGAGCTGCTGCTGAACATCGCGTGGTCGCCCCTCTCGCAGAGGCCGGGCTCAGCAAGGCTGATGTCCGGGAACTCGCCCGCAAGGCAGGACTGCGCGTTTGGGATAAGCCGGCATCCGCCTGCTTGTCATCGCGGATCGAATACGGCCGCCGTGTGACCACGGAAGCTCTGCGCCAGGTGGAAGACGCCGAAGAAGGACTACGCAGGCTGGGGCTGCGAAGATTTCGTGTGCGGCATCACGGGAGCGTGGCGCGGATCGAAATTGCTGAAGAAGAGATGGCCACCGCGCTCGATCCGGCGTTCTTCCGCAAGATAGCCGGTGCAGTGCGGAGCGCTGGCTTTCCCTACGTGGCGGTCGACTGCGATGGCTACCGGTCTGGCTCCATGAACGAGCTGCTGCCGGCTGAAATGCTGTCGGGGAATATGCGGAACGGCAGCAGAGCATCGTAACGTCATCTATGAAGATCGGAACGATTGAGTGCTTTGCCGGAATCTCCGGAGACATGCTGTTGGGAGCCCTGATCGACGCGGGCGTACCGGCTGAGACGCTGCAAGAGGCAGCCAGCGCGCTCGGCATTGGTGCCCAGTTGCGGATCTCCTCGGTCGATCGCGGCGGGATCCGAGCCACGAAAGTCGACGTGCTTGAGAACGGAGTGCCCGCCGAAAGTGCGTCAAAGCCGGGTGCGGATGCCGACCCGCACGAGCATCATCATCACGATCATGAGCCCACCCTACAGCACGGCCACGCCCATGGAGCACAGGATCCGCACATTCACGGCCGTCATTGGCCCGAGATTCGCCGTCTGATCACGTCGACTGACCTTCCCCCCGGCGCAAAGAAGATTGCGCTTCGTGCCTTCGAGCTACTGGCGACGGCAGAAGGAAAGGTGCACGGCATCGCGCCGGAGAAGGTGCATTTCCATGAAGTCGGAGCCGTGGATGCCATCGTCGACATCGTGTGCGGCGCGGTCGGGCTCGATTCGCTGGGCGTCGAGAAGTGGCTTTGCACCCCCATCAACGTCGGCAGCGGATTTGTGAACTGTGCCCACGGCCGGATGCCGGTTCCGGCTCCAGCGACTGCGGAGCTTCTGCGGAACGTCCCGACTTACTCCGCCGGCCCGCAAATGGAACTTACTACCCCCACCGGCGCGGCGATGCTGCGTGCGCTCGAATGCGAGTTTGAAACCGCCGCGGCGAGATTGAGCCAGATTGGCTACGGCGCCGGCGGGCGAAATCCGGAAGGATTCGCGAATGTCTTGCGGCTGTCCGTCGGGACGACGGCGGAATCTGTCCCGGGCGATCGGAATTTCTCCAGCGATCGCGTTGTGGTTCTCGAATGCGCGCTCGACGACGCGACCCCCCAGGTGCTGGCCCACACCATGGACCTGGCGCTGGAGCATGGCGCTCTGGATGTCATGGCAACCCCGGCGACGATGAAGAAAGGGCGGCTCGGAACTCTGCTGACTGTGCTCGCAAAGCCGGAGGACGAAGAACGGCTCGAGAAGTTGATGTTCCGTGAGACGACGACCCTGGGCATCCGGCGGCGCGAAGAAGAGCGGGCAGTTCTGGATCGCGAATTTGTAACCGTCGAAACGCAATATGGAAGGATCCGCATGAAAGTGGCGTCGGCAGCCGGGGAAACTCTGAACGCCATGCCGGAATATGAGGACTGCCGTCGCGCT
The DNA here is from genome assembly GCA_003152595.1 of Acidobacterium sp. Lineage (GTDB taxonomy): Bacteria > Acidobacteriota > Terriglobia > Terriglobales > Acidobacteriaceae > Palsa-343. Next base: position 2,731 of record PMAM01000165.1, on the reverse strand, counting down.
GCGCGGGAGCATGACGTTGCATTGCGAGCCGTCATGGAAGCAGCGGTGACCGCCTGGGCGGAAATCACCAGGGAGAAGGCTGGCGCATGACACGAGAGATGATTTTGCAATTGCTCGAGAGCGTGCAGGCTGGCCAGACGGCTCCAGCCGCCGCTCTGCAAGAGTTGGCGCGGATGCCCTATGAGGATGCGGGGTTCGCGCGGATCGACCACCATCGGGCCTTGCGCCTCGGATTGCCGGAAGTGATCTACGCCTCGGGCAAGACTCCAGCCCAGGTGGCGGAGATCTTCGCGCGCATGGCCGCAGCGGGCGGCAGCGTCCTGGCCACGCGGGCCAATGCCGACGCATACGCCGCCGTGAAGCTGCGCGTGCCGGAAGCGGTCTATCACGAACAGGCATCCATCATTGGATTACTGGCGGCAACCCGGCCGCAGCAGGCCGGACCGGTGGCCGTCGTCTGCGCCGGAACCAGCGATTTGCCGGTTGCGGAAGAAGCAGCCACGACGGCCGAATACCTGGGCTGCACAGTCACGCGGATCTGGGACGTTGGTGTAGCGGGTCTGCACCGAATTTTGGCCGCGCGCGAGGGCCTAGGCGCCGCGCGGGCGGTGATTGTCTGCGCCGGTATGGAGGGTGCTCTGCCCAGCGTCGTCGGCGGGCTGGTGGCGGCACCCGTGATTGCGGTGCCGACAAGCGTTGGCTATGGCGCCGCTTTCGGCGGCGTTGCGGCGCTGCTCGGGATGCTGAATTCCTGCTCGCCCAATGTGTGCGTCGTGAATATTGACAACGGATTCGGTGCGGCCTATGTGGCGGCGATGATGGTCAGGGCGCAGAGCTCGGAGCGCCCGGAACAGAGCAGGGAACTCGACGTGGCGGAAGCCGGAAATGGCTCCGCCACGTCCTCGCATCATCGTTAGGCAACCAGAAGCACCTTGCCGCCGGGATGCTTGTGTTCGGCCAGATCCTGCGCCTCACGCGCCTGTTCCAGACGATACGTCCTGGCGATCGGTATGGTGAACTCGCCGCGGGCGACGTCCTCGGCAAGCTCGTAGAGTCGCGACGCATCGGGCTGGGCCATGAAGGCATGGACCTGAATGTCTTTCCCCGCCGCTTCTTTGGGCTCACCGAGAACCGAACCCAGAACGCCGCCCGGCCGGATGGCCTTGAGCAGCCTGGCGATGGTTTCCCCGCCAACCGTGTCCGCAATGGCATCCAGATCGCGGAGGCTTGCAACATCCTTCTCGTCGTCGAGAGCCACCACGCGCTCCGCGCCGAGTTTCGACGCCTCTTCGCGCTGCGAGGATTTGACGCCGGCGATGACGTGAACGCCATGCTTCAGTGCCACGTACACTGCGGTGCGTCCGACGCCGCCAAGCGCACCAGTGACGAGCACCGTCCAGCCAGGCTGTGGTTTTACCGCACGTTCGATGAGCTGAGCGCCGGTCGTGAGCACCAGCGGCAGAGCGGCGGCCTGCTCGAAGCTAAGGCGGTCCGGAATCGGCGCAAGGATGTCCGCCTTCACTGTTGTGAACTCGGCGTAAGTTCCATTGGCGAGTCCCATCACNNCCGCTGCGGATCTTCCAATCGATCGGGTTAATGCTGGTGGCCCGAACGCGCACGCGGACCTCGTTAGGGCCAAAGGGAGGTTCCTGCTGATCGTTTTCAAAGCGAAGCTTGTTGACGTCGCCGTATTCGTAAAGAACAACCGCTTTCATCGTATCGTCTCCTCTCCAGTTGGGATGGCCCGGAGCGGCGGTGGGTCGCTTGCAGGGATCGATTGAGACCCGTTCAGGCGCCGACCGGCGTGCCTTTCGGCTTTTTTGAAAGCAGCCAGAGCATGGCAATCACGGCCAGCAGCGACGCCATTCCGGCCAGGCCGAGGATGCGCAGGACGGCGACCGTATAGCGGCCCTGCGTCGGCGAGTAGCTACAGCAATAGAGCAACACCAGATCGCTCAGCGTGCCGATGTGCCGCGTGCTGGCCTGGATGAGCGCAAGGCGCACATCGCGCGGCTGGTAGTCCACGCCAAAGAGATATTTCGACATCCGCCCGTCCGGAGTCGCGATCATGATCACGCTTGAGTGCGCGAACTGATCCATCTTTCCGTCGGGACCGGGAACGCGAACGTAATGAAAGCCGGTGGCCTGGGCGAGATCCGTAATGGAGGACTCCGGACCCGTCAGAAAGTGAACAGCACCAGCGGCGCTACCGCTCGAGTCATCGAGCATGGAGAGAAAATGCTGTTTCTCCGAGACGGCATCCGCAGGTTTGTCGGAGGGATCGATGCTCGCCACCACCACGTCGTACTCGTGCCCAGCCCGGAAGCCGCTTTGGTGAAGTGCTGAGGCCATGCCGTGAAGAACCTGAGGGCAGAGCATCTGGCAGTTGTAGTACACCAGCGCCAGCATCACCGGGCGGTTGTCATGAAAGAAGTCGCCGAGCTTCACGTCGTGGCCGGATTCGTCCTTAAACGAATCGCTGAGCGGCAGAGGCCGGTTGAGATTCTGATCGATTCCAGCGTTCTTCTGCCAGGCTGGGGCTTGTTGGGCGCTCGAGCCGACCGGCCGATCAGCCGAATACTGAGCGCGCGCGGAGACAGCGCTGAACAAAACGGTGGCGACAAGAGCAACAGCAACCACTGGAATGCGGAGACGAATCACATTCCAAGAATACGCCGCAGGGCGCGACCTTCAGGGCAGCGGATGCAAGGGAACCGTTTTTCCTGTGCGT
>PMAM01000247.1 GCA_003152595.1 Acidobacterium sp. | reverse complement strand
CGCACGGCGCAGCGCTACACGCTGAGCCACATGGCGCACGACGTGAAGAACCAGACGGGACTGGGCGAGCCGACGCGGGACTGGTTCCCGATCAGCTTTATGAGCACCTTCAGCGACTGGGCCGATCTGGTGCACGGGCCGAATCATGAATGGGGCCAGCTGAGCTGCGGCTGCCACCCGAACTGCGGNNATCGGCATGGCGCTGATGATCGACAAGGAAACCAGGGAAGCGGTTCCTGTGACCGCGTTCCTGAATGCCGATCGCCTGGCGAAAGACATGGCGAAGATCAACGACGCTGCCCGCGGGAAGACGCTGTCGGTTGTAGGAGCGGCGCTGGCACTGCTGCGGAACTACGATCCGCGTAAGTCGCCGACGCACTTCCGGATCATGGACCTGCTGCAGAAGTTCGACAAGTGCTTTGGCGCGACGGGACGGAACTACGGCAAGGTGACGGGCGATCGCACCAGGCAGGACATCGAGAAGCGGCGCGCGGATCGCTGGAACTTCCTGTTCATCGCAGGCATGTGGTTCCAGGACCTGTTCAACTACGACTTCCGGCGCACGGAGCAGTGCATTATTCCGTACGCGACGCAGGAAGGCGAGATCAGCTTCTGCGCGTACAACACGGGCGTTGGCTGGCGGAACATCATCGAGAAGATGCACATGACGGCGACGCTCACCAAGTGGTACGACGAGCACGGGCGGCATGAGATNNGAGATCTTCGCCGGCGGCAAGAAGGTGGGCATGGAGTCGGCGCAGCACACGCTGATCCTGAACCAGGAGCACGTGGATGCGGCGGCCAACAACACCTTCGAAAAGAGCGGCATCGCCAAGAACGCACGCGAAGAGAAGCTGCGGGCGCGCGAGGCGAGGCTGAAGCAGGATGCGGAGAACGCGAAGATGGCGAAGCTGTATCGCGAGCATGTTCTGGGCGAGAAGCCGGTGGAGGGTCTGGTGTCGATTGATTCGATCGCGCCGGCCAAGCCGAAGGCCGAGCCTGTGATGGGGGACTAGAACAGGGCACCGGGGTTAGGTAACAGAAGCCAATCTGCCTTGATCGAAACGAAGGCCACCTGGAAACAGGTGGCCTTTGTGTTTTTGGACTAGCCCTACTAAGACCTGGCCCGAGCGTGACGGTCGCGCTTTTGCGGCGAAGCCGCGTCCGCCTGGACGGCCAGTCCCATCAGCATGGGAAGCATGAGCTTTGCGCGGCAACGCATGGCGGGCGCGGGGTCGTAGCGGGCGGTTTCGAGCATCGCCATCGCTTCGTCGCGGAGGCCGGGCTCGCGGATGGCCAGGTGGGCGAAAGTTTCCAGAGCCATGGCGCGGACGGCGACGCGGTCTTCGGCGAGGCGGGCGCGAACGAGGGGCAACAGGCGCAACCGCTGCGCGTGGGTCGTTGTACTGACGGCAGCGGCGACGAGGACGTAACCGCGAGCCTGCCATTCTTCCATGGGGAACGTGGCGGCGACTTCGGCGAGCAGATCGCTATACGCGGCCAGAATGCCAGGCTTGCGGCGGCTGACGAGGCGGGCGAGTTCGGCGGCGCAGCGATGGTCGAAGGGATCGCCGGAGCAGAGCTCGCGGATCAGCTCGCGGACGGCGGTGCGGCGCGGGCGGGTGAAGAAGTCTTTGGCGGCGGCAGCGGCGTCGGTCGAACTCCAGGGGCGCGGACGATCGGGGCGGTGTGCCGGGCGCGCTCCGGCGAGGACGGTGAGGCTTTTGCGGGTTTTGGCTTCGGTGCGAGCCACTGCGGGTCCCCTTGAACGCGGACAGTATAGGACGATCGGCGGCTACAATGAGTTCAATTCCTATGGTTCGACTGGCTCGTTGGGTTCCTGTGTTTTTCTTTTCTGTGGTGCTGGCGGCGGCGCTGGTTGTTCCGGCCGCCGCGCAGTTTTCGAATCCGCAGTCGCAGACGACGGTGGTTCACAACGCCAGGGCGCTGCGTCCGCCGGCTGGGGCGCGGGTCGCGATTGTGGAGTTCGAGGACCTCGAGTGTCCGGACTGTGCGCGGGCAAATCCAGTGATCAAAGAAGCGGCGGCAAAGTACCACATTCCGTGGGTGCGGCACGATTTCCCGCTGCCGTTCCACACCTGGAGCTTCCAGGGTGCGGTGGATGCGCGGTGGTTCGACACGAAGTCGAAGCGGCTCGGCGATGAGTTTCGCGATGCGGTGTTTGCGGCGCAGGCGACGATCCAGTCGCAGGACGATCTGAATACTTTTGCGCACAAATTTGCGGCGGATCACAAGCTGGCGTTTCCGTTCGTGGTGGATCCGCAGGGTCGGCTGGCGCAGTTGGTGAAGGCGGATTCCGACCTGGGGCAGAGCGTCGGGATCCAGCACACGCCGACAATCTGGGTGGTGACGAACCGAACGAGCGGGGTGCCGTTCGTCGAGGTCATCGACCGGTCAAAGCTGTTCGAACTGATCGAGCAGGCGCAGGCAGCGACGGGAGCAAAATAGCGCCCGTTCCGGGGTCTGCTGCGGGCAGGATGCCTCACTGCTGAACACTTTCACTGAAAAGACTCGGGCATCGTTGGGCTGCATTCTGTTCCAAAACGGTCCAGACGATGGCAGATAGCATTACTTTCGTCTGAAGCACAGATCGAATCATATTGATCTTTGAACGAGGAAAGAGTCCGCTACTTGCTGTGGGGTGAACCTGGCAGTATCAACAACGGGGCGGCGATCGAGTCGGCAGGATGAAGCGGCTGAAGCGGCCGTTGCGGCACCCATTCAACGCGCATATCGCCACGCTCCGAGCTTGCTCAGGCAGGCTTGAAGTCGCGCCACAAATAAAAATCGCGATCTCCGGGATCAGGACACGGCAGCGTCGAAGAGGGCGGTTTCGATGATCGCGCCGTGCTTCATCTGGACGACGATGCGGTAGCGGCCGGGGGTAGGAAATCCGTAGGGGAAGCTGACGAAGCTGGGCAGATGGCCGCCCGACGGATTCGTGTCCGACATGTTCATGCCGGGCATGTCTTTCATGTCGGAAGAAGGGGAGCTGGACGAATTGCCGGCGCCGCTGGGCTGGGAGGACGCGGGCGCGTTCTGCTGCTCGGCCATCATGAGTGCGGCCATGGCGACCGTGCCGCTGGGATGGATGTGGGCGAAGACGGTGCCGTCATCCTTCACAAACGCGGCGTGGCCGAGCATGCCCATGTAAAGCGCGGTGTCGGGCGCGGGATTACCGTTGCGGTCCAGAAGCGTAAAGGTGAAGTCGTTGGGCTGGCGCGCGATGAGGGCGGCTGGTTTGTTCCAGACCATGGTGTAGCCGTCGGGGAGGGTGAAACTCGTCGTTGTGGCGGCTGTGCTGGAGACGGGCGAGCCCTGGCCTTCGGCATCGTCGCCGGCGAGCGGACGCGCGGTGATTGCGGGGAGGGTGACCGAGGAGACCATGGTCTCCGGGAATCCGCTGGCGTGGACCACGTCGGCATAGAGGTGGTACGTGCCGGCGGGAACGCTGGGGAGAGCGAGCTGGAATTCGCCGCTTGCAATGGGGTCGGGATGGAGGTGGTAGACGACGTCCATCGCGGGCCAGCGAATCATGTAGAGGTGCATGAGGTGGTTGTGGTCGGGGATGAAGTCGTCGAAGCGGCTGCGGAAGAGCCAGGAGGGGCCGCGAAATTTGAGGTCGAGGAGATTGGTGCGGGTGAGGGTGGCGTCCATCGCGAGCGGCTTGTAAACCAGTGAGGCGTAGTCGGCGGCTTCGGACCTCCACCACCAGTTGCCGAGGATGACGCCGGTGACGAGCAGAGCGAAGGAGACGGTCATAGCGATGGCGGCGCTGCGGCGGCGTTGAGGTGGTGCGGATTCGCTGGGGGCGAGCTGGGACTCGCGCGCGGCGGCACCGACGATGCCGGTCATACCGATTACAAGGAGGAGACCGAGCGCGGAGAGGAAGATGCCGAGGGAGCGCTGCATTTTGCGCGTGCCCTGCGCGGCGGCAGGCAGAGGCACGCTCCAGACGCCGTGACCCTGGGCGCCGTCGACGAGAAAACGGATCTGCCAGGAGCCGGGGGCCATGATCCAGAGCTGGCCGGTGAAGTAGCTCGGGTCGGCGGTGGGAGTCTTCATCGCGTCGGGCGTGGGCGGGTGCTTCGAGGCTTCGCCGGTGAGCGCGAGGGGCGTGATGGCGATGGCGTGGATGCCGGGGGTCTGGGAGTGAACCTCGACTTCGGCAACGCCGGGGATAACGAGCGGCGGCCGGATGACGATCGAAAGCTTGTAGGGTCCGGCGTTGCGTTCGGCGTAGACGTCGGGGCTGCCGACGTGGGCGTGCGCGGGCGGGGCGAGGAGAAGGGGGAGACAGGCGAGCAGAGCGAAGAGCCAGGAGCGAGGAGACAGGAGGTGGTTCGCCGGAGCCAGGTGGGAGAGTGGGCGAGCGTTGCAAGCGCGGATTCCCAAAATGGTTCTGAGGCGGTCGATGACGGTACTTTCGGGATGAGGTACGGGTGGAATTGTGTTGAAAATGCGGCTGGAAAAGCTTTCGCTACTTGCTATGGGGTGAACCTGGCCGCGAGCCTGAGCGGGGTTTTGGTCGGGGTGGTGGAGATGTAGTTTCTGTAGGTGCCTTCGAGATTCCGTGGAGGGATGGAGAAATGCGTGGTACTGCGCTGCAACTCCTTCGCGGATTCCCAAAATGGTCCGGAGGCGCCGAATAACGGTACTTTCGGCCTGAGGCACGGGTCGAATTAGCTTGAATATCTGGCTGCAGGAGCTTTTGCTTCTTGCTGTGGGGTGAACCTGGCCATGAGCGTGAGCGGGAGGTCGTTCAAAGGGGTGGGGTTCTGATTTCCTTTGATCGGTGAATCGGTTCATCGCGGCAGTCCTCACCTTTGCACCTTGCGGATCCAGTTGCCGAGCAGGAGGCCGAGCCAGACG
>PMAM01000238.1 GCA_003152595.1 Acidobacterium sp. | reverse complement strand
GAAGTGACAGTGGAGCGCGGGTTTTCGTCAGGGCACTTTCTCCGCAATTACAAGGGGAAGTGTGAGAATCCGCACGGACATAACTACAAGGTGCGGATCACGCTGTGCGGCGAGGCGCTGGACCAGGCGGGGCTGCTGCTGGATTTTCGCGATCTGAAGCAGGTGATGCGGCCGGTGATCGACCGGCTCGATCACCAGATGCTGAACGACCTGGAGCCGTTCACGACGATCAATCCATCGGCGGAGAACCTGGCGCGCTATTTCTATGACGAGACGAACCAGCAGCTGCGTGAGATGACGAAGGGGCGGGTGCGCGTGAAGGACTGCACGATCTACGAGACGGATACGACGACGGCGACGTACTACGAGTAGCCGGCACGACGGGGAGCGCGATGGAGACCCACTGGTGGATTGGACTCGCGTGTGCGACGGTGCTGATGGGTTTGGTCGGAGGGTTCGCCGGGCTCGTGCATCGGGCCGCATCCCGCGAAAAGCAGAAATGAAGTGAGCGCCGCTTGTATCTGATCGAAATTTACAAATCCATTCAGGGCGAATCGAGCTTTGCCGGCGTGCCGTGCATTTTCGTGCGGCTGGCGGGGTGCAATCTGCGCTGCGCGTGGTGCGACTCGGAGTATACGTTCACTGGCGGAACGAAATTGTCGGAGGACGAGGTTGTTGCGGAGATCGAGAAGCTGGCTCCGGTGAAGCTGGTGGAGTTCACGGGGGGCGAGCCGCTGTTACAGGAGCGGGAACTGATTCCGCTAATGGAGCGGCTGCTGAGGCAGGGTTATGAGCTGATGATCGAGACCAGCGGGGAGCGGCCTCTGGAGCGGGTTCCGCAGGCAGTACACAAGATTGTGGACGTGAAGTGTCCGGGGTCAGGCGAGGGCGGGAGCTTTCGGATGGCGAATCTGGAGTGCCTGACGGAGCGGGATGAGGTGAAGTTTGTGATCCTGAGCCGCGAGGATTATGAGTTTGCGCGGGATTTTATTCGCGAGCACGGACTGGAGCGGAGGGCGGGGCAGGTGCTGCTGTCGCCGGCGTTCTCGAAGACGCCGTCGGGGGCGCGGAGCACGGAGAATTGCGTGCTGGATCCGCGAGAGCTGGTGGAGTGGATGCTGGCCGATGGAGTGCCGGCCCGGCTGAGTTTGCAGATTCACAAGTATGTCTGGGAGGCGTTGAAGAAGGGAGTCTAGGGACAGCGCTCAGCGCTAAGAAAAAACGATTCTGACCTAAAATCGCTAATCTGTCATAATGTTCTAAGATGACAGAGGAGAAATAAAATGGCAACGCAGCAGATTCGACTCAAATTGAGTGAAAATGGCAGAGTCGTGATTCCCGCCGAAGTGCGCAGAGAACTGGGTGTGGAAGCGGGGGGAGAGATTCTGCTGGAGCGACAAGAGAACGGATATCGCCTGACCACCCGACGGCAGCGCATTCGAGAAGCGCAGGAGGCGATGCGCCGCTATATCAAGCCTGGCGTTTCGCTGGTCGACGAACTCATCGCGGAACGGCGTGAAGCGGCGAAACATGAGTAGCTGTGTCCTGGATGCGTCTGCGATCCTGGCGGTTTTGCAGAATGAACCTGGGAACGAGGTCCTGACAGATGAAGTGTTGGCCGCTTCGGTGGTGAGCGCCGTTAATCTCGCCGAGGTCCAAACTTCGATGGTAAGACGAGGAGTTCCCCCGGTCGAGGCCTGGATCAGGGCCAGAGTTCCGGTCACGCATGTGGCCGACTTTACAGAGGATCAAGCGCGAGTCGCGGGCAGTCTTGTGGCTAAAACCCGGACTCTGGGACTGTCGCTGGGGGACCGCGCTTGTCTGGCGCTGGCTTTGGAGTTAGGAGCTTCGGTGTATACGGCGGACCGGACCTGGAAGAAACTGAACCTGGCTATCGCAATCCACTTTATCCGCTGATCCCGAGCCCCTAGACCCCCACGGGGAAGGGCTTGGGCGAGGTGTCGTCGAGGTTGGCGCCGCCGCGCCAGCGTTCGAAGCGTCCTTGCAGCAGGGAGAGCAGGCCGGTGTACCAGTAGCCGATCACGAAGAGAAGCAGGAACGGGATCGTAAAGTAGTTCTCGTTGGCGACGGCGTACCAGATGCACAGAGCGAAGTAGGCTCCGATCAGCAATTCGAGAAATGGGATCAGGCCAAGGCGCTTGCGATACTTCGCGGCGCCTTTTGATTTTTCGCCTTTCTTCTGGACGCGGTATTTTGGCGTGCGCTTGAAGGCGCTCTGGATGCCGAAGAGTGCCTCCATGACGGCGATGGTGTTCGTGATGGTGAGGCCGATGCCGAGCGACATGAGGAACGGGAGATAGAGCAGGCACTTGTACCAGTGGCGGGGGAAGAGTTCTTTCTGGGAGACGAGATAGAACGACGAGATGGAAAACGTGGAGACAAGGAAGAGAGGGAAGTCGATGTAAAGCATCTCCCACCAGCCCTGATAGAAGCGGATGATCATGGCCGGCATCAGGAGCACCGAGAGCACCACCATGAGCGGGTAACTGAGGTTGGCGGTGAGGTGATACCAGGCTTCGATCTTGACGCGCAAGGGCACGTCGGAGCGGAAGAGGCGGGGCAGAATTTTTTTGGAGGTCTGGATGAGGCCTTTGGCCCAGCGCTGCTGCTGGGTTTTGAAGGCGGTCATCTCGATGGGGACCTCGGCGGGACACTCGACATCCGGGAGGTATTTGAATTTCCAGCCGATGATCTGGGCGCGATAGCTGAGATCGGTGTCCTCGGTGAGGGTGTCGTGCTGCCAGCCGCCGGCCTGATCGATGACGCAGCGGCGCCACATGCCGGCGGTGCCGTTGAAGTTGAAGAAGACGCCGGTGCGGGCGCGCGCGCCGTGCTCGAGCACGAAGTGGCCGTCGAGCAGGATGGCTTCGACCTGGGTGAGGAAGCTGTAGTCGCGGTTGAGGTGGGTCCAGCGGGTTTGCACCATGCCGATCTCGGGTTCGGCAAAGTGGTGGATGACGCGCATCAGCCAGTCGGCGGGCGGGGTGAAGTCGGCGTCGAAGATGGCGATGAATTCACCGCTGGCGGTTTTAAGGCCTTCGTCGAGTGCGCCGGCTTTGAATCCTACGCGGTTGGTGCGGTGGAGATAGACGATGGGATTGCCCATGGCCTTGTAGCGCGCGATGATGGCCTGGGCGACTTCTTTGGTCTCGTCGGTAGAGTCGTCGAGGACCTGGA
>PMAM01000066.1:16217-19919 GCA_003152595.1 Acidobacterium sp. | reverse complement strand
CCGAGTGTCTGTTTTCGGGACAAGAGCCCTGTCTCATTCGTTGGCACGGATCGTACCAAACAAAGCAGAAATTCGCGGTGATGTGAGTCAGGCCGCTGACGCGCGCGCGGCCACAGGCAGCAGCGCCGCCCCAAGAAGCCCGGAATCGCTCAGCTGCGCGGGCGCGACGTGCGTTTTGCCGGGCTCGAAGACGTTCGGATCGCGCGGCATCGAGAGCCGATACACATAGCTGCCCTCGCGCAGAGTCGAGAACATGCGCGGCGCAAAAAGCGGCCATGCCGCCGCTGCGCCTCCGCCAATCACGTACAGCGGCAGATCCAGCGCGTTCACCAGATGCGCGAGCGAGAGACCCAGCGCCTGGCCGACCTGGTCGAAGACCCGCAGCGCCCGCTCGTCGCCTGCGGTCGCGAGTTGCGCGATGCCCGACGCGCTGAGGTGCGGATGATCCGCTGATCCAGGCGCTTCCATGCCCAGTTCAGCAGCGAGGCGGACAATGGCCGTGGCCGAGGCATACATTTCCAGACATCCCCGCGCCCCGCAGGGGCAGGGAACTCCGTCGGGGAAGATGGGGCCGTGGCCGGACTCGCCCGCCGCGCCTTTCATTCCGCGCCAGATGCGCCCTTCGAGCACGATGCCGCAGCCCACACCCGTGCCCAGCGTCAGCATCAGCAATGAATCGACGCCGTGCGCGCGCCCGGCGCCAAGAAGGAATTCGCCATAGGCGGCGAGGGCGGCGTCGTGCTCCACCTGCACCGGCCGGTCCAGCCGCCGCTCCAGTTCCAGGCGAAGGTTCAGGCCGTCGAAGCCCGGAAGATTGGGCGGGTGATGGAGCACCCCGAGGGGAAGCTCAATGGGGCCGGGGCTGCCGACACCAATGCCGAGCAGGTTGCCCGGATGCTTGTCGATGAGCTGGCGAATGGCGCCCGCCATATCATCGAGCACGGCCTCGGGTCCCAGGCTCAGACGCGTCGGAAGATGAAGGGTATCGATCGCCTCGCCGTGCCGCGTCACAGCCGCAATCCGCAGATTGGTGCCGCCGAGATCGACGCCGATGGACCAGGAGTTCATGCCGCGCGGAAGACCCATGATACGCGACCGGCGGAAACGCAGGCGGCGACAGCAATCTTGCGACGGCACCCGGACCGCCGCGTCGGCTCCCCCAAATCGCATATCATGGTGCGGGCGATGCCGGCGCCTTTTCCTGAGCGGAGAAGCGCGGCATCCAATCTGTCATCCAGTCAGGGGAATTTCAGCCCACATCGAAGGAGAGACGTATGCAACGTACGGCGAGCGCCGTCTGGCGCGGAAGTCTGAAGGACGGAAAAGGCATCATTTCCACCCAGAGCGGCGTCCTGAAAGATGCGCAATATTCCTTTTCAACGCGATTCGAGAGCGGTATCGGCACCAATCCGGAAGAACTGATTGCGGCGGCCCACGCCGGGTGCTTCACCATGGCTCTCAGCGCACAACTCGGCAATGCGAACCTCACGCCGGAGTCGCTCGAAACTACCGCCGACGTGAAGTTCGAGAAGACCGACGAAGGCTTCACCGTGACCGCCATCCATCTGACGACCCGCGCCAAAGTGCCCGGCGCGAATGCCTCGAGCTTCGAGACCGCGGCGACCAACGCCAAGAACGGCTGCCCCATTTCGCGGCTGTTCAAGGGCAACACGCAGATCACCCTGGACGCCAAGCTGGTCTAGGCGCGGCCAAAAAACAAAGACAAGCGCTTCGGCTCGCCGGGGCGCTTGCCGTTTTCGCAAAGAGCAAAAGATAAAGAGGCCACTGTTGAGTTCCCGAAAGCACGCATGGAACCTGTAACCCATTTCCTCACCGGCGCTTGCCTGGGGCGCTCGGGATTCAATCGCAAAACGGCCTATGCGACCCTGGCCATGACCCTGGCCGCCGAAGCGCCCGATCTGGACGTACTGTGGGGCTTTCGCGGGCCGGTCGCGGAACTGCAGCACCATCGCGGCTGGACCCACTCTTTCGTCGGCACGGCGGTCGTTGCCCTCGCCACGGTGGCCTTTGTCTGGCTCCTTCATCGATGGCGCCGCAAAGACCCCGTCATCCCTCCCCGCTGGGGCTGGCTACTCTTTTGCGCGTGGATCGCGGCGATAAGCCACATCCTGCTGGACTACACGGTCAACTACGGTGTGCGGCCGTTCTTTCCGTGGAACGAAGCATGGTATGCGTGGAGCATCGTCTTCATCGTCGATCCCTGGCTGTTGCTCGCGCTCACCCTGGCGCTCGTCGTGCCCGCCATCCTGGGACTTGCCGATCGCGAAATCGGCGCGCGGAAGAAGCGCTTCCGCGGCAGAGCCTGGGCCGTCGCCGCCCTCGTCTTCATGGTCCTGTGGTGGGGCTTGCGCAACGCGGAGCGCGACCACGCACTGGCCCTGATCCGCACCGGCAGCTACGCGCGCGAGCCCCTCATCCGCGTCGCGGCCGAGCCCAACGTCACGAATCCCTTCCGTTGGCGGATCCTCATGGAAACCAGGGACTACTTCCAGACCGCGGAGGTCTACACCCTCGGCGATGTAGTGAACACCGACGACTATGCCGATGTGATCTACAAGCCTCCGGTCACGCCCGCGGTTGCCGCGGCAAAGCAGTCGTATCTGGGGCGGGTGTATCTGGACTGGGGAAAATGGCCCATCGTCGAAGACGACGGGACGATTCAGGCGCCGGGCGCCGACCCGCCCCAGCCGGGCTGGCATGCGATCGAGTTCCAGGACCTGCGCTTCGGCTACCGAACTCTCGGTACGGGTCGCGCCGCGCCACTCAGTGGATGGGTGGTCGTCGGCCGTGGCGGAGAAATCGAGGGAATGTACATGTCCGGGCACGAGCAGAGGTGACAGGCCTGTTGATCCAGTGAACGAATCGCTTGATGAAATCGCAAGTTGGCCTTGACCCATAGGTTTCCTGTCCTCAGAATGAGAAAAGGCTTTTGATTTCGGACCGATGAGGGAATGATGACCGCATATCTGTTAGTGGTGCTGGCGGTTTTGAGCCGGGTGGTGCCGTTTCCGGGAATGAACTTCACGGCGGTCGGCGCGGGGCTGTTGTACTTTGGCGCACGGCGTCCGCTGCGCGAGATGGCTCTGCCGCTTCTGGCCCTCATGGGCACGGACTTCTACCTGACGATCTTTGCGTATCACTACCCCTGGCACACCAGCGCCTATCTGGTCACGTGGGCCTGGTACGCGGGTGTCATCGTGCTTGGCCGCATCCTGTTGCGCCGCCAGATCACCGTGGCGCGCGTGCTGAGCGCTCCGGTGCTGGCTTCCACGTCGTTCTTCCTGATCAGCAACTATGTCGTGTGGGTGGGCAGTGTGATGTATCCCCACACCATGGCCGGATTGGGCGTCTGCTACGCTGCTGCCCTGCCGTTCTACCGTAACGACCTGCTGGCGACCACGCTGATCACGGCCGTCGCGTTCGGAGCGCCGGTTCTGGTGTCGAAGCTGTCGGAGCATCGCGCGCAGAAAATCGCGGCGTAGGAACTCGCTCTCCAGGCGAACACGCTTCGCAGCAACGAACCGGGAAGCCGCGGCCACCTTCGGGTGGCCGCTTTCTTTTTGCGATCTCTCCTGGCGCCGCGAAGATCGATGAACGGCCGGAAATCAGTGTCGCGACCGGGTTCGCGCCGCCTTCTTCGCGGGACCCCTGGTCCGCGACGCCTTTTTCGCTGCCGCACTC
>PMAM01000066.1:8230-16209 GCA_003152595.1 Acidobacterium sp. | reverse complement strand
TTGCCCTTCTTCGGCGGTTTTAGCGGAACCCCCGCGCGCCGCGCCTTGCTGAGCCCGATCGCGATCGCCTGCTGCGGAGACCTCGCTCCATGCCTGCCCTCACGCACATGATCGATCTCTTCATGCACAAACTCGCCCGCCGCCGTCGACGGCGACTTACCCTCGCGTAGATCCTCCTGCGCTTTTTCCCGTGTTTCCCGTTCTTCCTGATCCGGCATCGTGTTCTCCTCCACTTCTCTTAGTGGGATGTATGCTTCTCGCGCGCGGTTCGCTGTGGCCGCCGTATCCGTAACCCGCAACCTGTAACCTCAAACCTGATGCAACCCGAACCCTGGCTCCGCGGCACTCACACCGAAATCCCCTCCGTCCTGCGCGCTGTTGTCCACGGTCTCGAGCTCGCCCGCGAGGACATCGACCAGTGGTGCTCGCCCCTGAGCGATGACGCCCTCAACGCGCGCCCCGCCCAAAACCAGGCTCAGATCGCCCCGGTGGCCTTCCACCTGCGCCACATCGTGCGCAGCCTCGACCGCCTGCTCACCTACGCCGAAGGCGAGCAGCTCCGCCCCGAGCAACTCACCGCGCTCAAAACGGAACTCGACGCCGGTGCCACGCACGCCGAGCTGTTCTCAGAATTTCGCAAGGGAATTGACGACGCGATCCGCCGCGTCCGTGCCTTCGCCGTCGCCGATCTGGATCAGCCCCGCGCCGTCGGACGCAAAGCCCTGCCCACCACGGTNNCACTGCGCCGACCACACGCAGCGCCACACCGGCCAAGCCATCATCACAGCCAAATTGGTCTAGGTGAAATAGAAACAGGGCTCGCTCACAGCGCGCCACAAACTCTAAACTCTAATCCCTAAACTCTGCTTTTTCACCCCGGATAAGTCTCATCCCCCAACAACAGACTCCCCATTGTCGGCGACCCCTTCTGCAGCGGCCCCATCCACTCCAGCTCCTTCTGGATCTGCGGATGCAGCTGATACTTTCTCGCCACCGACGCAATCGACGCGCCCTCGACCTGGATCTTCGTGAGGTCGTACTGCCCCAGGCCAGCCTGCCCGCAATACGCGAGATACCCGACCCAGTCCGGATCGATTCCCATCACCTCGAGGCCCACGCGATCCGCCGCAATAAAGTCGGTTGAAGCAATCGCAACGTGCGACTCGACCGGCGTTCCATTGCCCGGGCCATTGCCCTCCATTCCATCAAACCCATCGATCAGCGCCACGCCCCAGTGCGGCTGCAGCCTCTGCGCCGTCACCAGCATGTTGTAGTGCGTCTGGCGGATGCCCACGTGGTATTTGCGCTTGTCGCTCCAGAACAACTCGCCCGGCACGCTGTGCAGCGGCGACCCCAGCACCATGTTCTTCACGGTCATCGTCGCCACCACGGTATTGTGCGTCTTCAGCATCGCGCTCGAGATCACGAACGTCTCCGGATCGAGCACCCGCGCCGCCAGCCGCACGGCCGTAATGTGCAGATCCGCGTCCAGCACCTCAACGGTCCCGAACTTCGCCTCGCGGTTCAGATCCACCAGGCTCAACTTCTGTGCGCGGCGCTCGCTGGCCAACCGGTTGTAGCCGAAATGCTCAAACCCTTCCAGCGTATCGCCCGCCGACGACTCGGCAATCACGACCGGCCCATGAAACCGCGGCTCCAGATAGTCGAGGATCCCCTCCAGCGCATCCAGATGCGTCGCCGCCAGCTGGTTCTCAGTCGATACGTTGTTCGGCTTGATCAACACCGACTTCCTGCCGCGCAGCTCCGCCCGAATTTCCGCGTCGATCGTCTCCAGCGATACGCGGACGTTCTTCCGCCGGTCTTCGCCATGCACCAGCGCGACCTTCGCTGTACCCATTGGCCCCGGCGCCGGCACCTGGACCCCCGGAATCCCTGACCGAAGGGATCGCTCCGCCTTCAGCAATTGCGACTGCAACAGCAAACTCGATCCAGCCAGCTGAACAAAACCCCGCCGTGACAGACTCATAGCGCACCTCCCGATGAGAGTTCGGATTACCCGCTATGTTCTGCGCCGGACGCGGCAGGGACCGTGACCGCGATCACAGCAAATGGAACCGAGGCTTCACCGACCGGCACACCGTACCCACCCTGTACCTGTATCCTGATTGGTAGGCCGCCCCAAACTCCAGGCCTGCCATGATGCACATCTCCCCACTCACCTACGCGGTCACTTCTGTCTTCGGCGCCGTCGCCGTCATCATCTGGCGCGTCCGCGAAGGCCAGACCCCGGTGACCCTCAAAAAAATTCTCATCCCCCCCGCGGGCATGGCCACGGGCTTCTCCATGTTCATCGTGCCGCTGTTTCGCATCCCCTGGCTCTGGGCCCTCGCCGCCTTCCTCATCGGGGCCATCTTCCTGGCCTGGCCGCTGCTGCGCACCTCGCGTCTCCACCGCGAAGGCGGGGTCATCATGATGAAGCGCTCGAGCATGTTCCTCGTCGTCATCATCGTGCTCGCCGCCGTTCGCTTCGCCGCTCGCAGCTACTTCGACCGCTTGATGACGGTCGAGCAGACCGGCGCCCTCTTCTTCATCCTCGCCTTCGGCATGATCCTCCGCTGGCGCATGAACATGTATTTCCAGTACCGGAACCTGACCTCGATCCCCGACGGCCTCGACCAGTCCGCCGCCTGATCCTGACGTCCCTCACTGCCCGCGCGACAGATTCACGCGGACTTGCAACCCGCTTCCCAGCGGGGTCTCTACCGTCGACAAGTCCAGCAACTTCCCGCGCTCCAGCGACCGATGATGCAGCACGTATCCGCCAATCAGCCAGCCGAACGTGCTCCCCACCAGCACATCGGAGGGGAAGTGCTGCCGCGCCAGCACGCGCGAGACTGACACTGTCGTCGCCACCCCGTACACCAGGCTCTTCGTCGCGATCCCGTCGTACTGCCCCGCTACCACATGCGCAAATGCCCACACATTCATCGTGTGCTCCGACGGCATCGACGGATTGTTGGGCCAGCTTTTCGGTCCGCCCGGCCAGAACCCGCCCTTTGCGTTGTTCGCCATCGGATACTCGCGGTCCAGCGTGTACTTCATCGCCTCATCCAGAATGCCCGCATCGGCCATTGCCTCCGCCGACAGCACCGCGGTCTCCTTCAGATAGTCGTCGTGCTTCACCCGCGCTGCGATGTATCCCCCACCCGCTGCGGCAAAGGGTCCGTACAGTCCTGCATAGTCCGACAGCTTGTTGAACTTGTCCTCCCGCGACGGGTTCACGCCCAGGTCCCGTATCGCATCCGTGTCGTAGTGAATCGACACGCCCGTCGCCACTCCAAAGGGCACGATCCACCACAAGTCCTCCGCCGGCGCACGCAGCGGGCTCATTACGATGCCCTTTTCGTCCTCGGCCACATGCTTCACGCAAACCATCAGCGCGTTCAGATCGCACTGCTGGCGATCTGGCTCCGGCGGCAAACTCTGCACCGTCGGCGCACCCGTTGGTGCTGGTGCCGCCGGTAGATTCTGCGCCGCGGTCGCAATCCCGCACCAGCCCAACACCACAAATCCTAACCACTTCACCATCTGCCCATCATACGGAAGCAATTTCTCAGGTTTGCAACGTGCCCGGAGCCCTGAGCCCGGTGCCCGTGCAATGTTACTGTCCGTCACATTTCCGGAACCATTCCCCAGCCGCTCGCGTATCGCCCATCAGAGGCTGACCCATGCAGACCCTACGCCAGGACTTCGCTTACGCCCTGCGCCAGATGCGCTTGTCCCCTGTCTTTACTCTCACCGCTATGCTCACCCTCGCCCTGGGCATTGGCGCCACGACGGCCATCTTTTCCCTTATCAATACCGTCGTGCTCAAGTCCCTCCCGGTCGCGGCCCCCACAAGCCTCTACCGCATCGGCGAGGGCGACGACTGCTGCATTGAAGGGGACGCTCAGGGCGAATGGGGCTTCTTCTCCTATGATTTCTACCGCCAGATGCAGCAGAACACCCCCGAGTTCTCCTCCCTCGCCGCCTTCCAGGCTGGCGGATGGACCTTTGGCGTCCGCCGCGGCGAAACCGATCGCGCTGCCAAGCCCCTTCGCACCGAGATGGTCACCGGCAACTACTTCTCCACCTTCGGGCTGGGCGCCTTCGCCGGCCGCACCATCAGCCCCTCCGACGATCAGCCCAACTCCCAGCCCGTTGCCATGCTCAGCTACCGAACCTGGCAGCAGCAATACGGTTCCGATCCCTCCATCGTCGGCTCCACCTTCATCGTCAGCGATCACCCCGTCACCATCATCGGCATCACGCCCCCCGGCTTCTTCGGCGAAACTCTGCGCGCCAATCCTCCCGACCTCTGGATCCCCGTCAATCAGGAGCCGATCTTCGCCGGACCGAACTCGCTGCTTCATCACTTCCAGGCNNTCAACGACAGCGGCATGCCCGCCGACTGGATGGCCGGCATCAAAGCCGATCTCCCCAAACAAAACATCCACGTCGTCCCGGCCGGCAACGGTGTCGCCGTCATGCGCGCTAACTACGCTGATTCGCTGCACATCCTGCTCGCGGTCTGCTGCCTCGTTCTCCTCATCGCCTGCGCCAACATCGCCAACCTCCTTCTCGCCCGCGGAGCGTCGCGCCGCGCGCAAACTTCCATCCGGCTCGCTATCGGCGCCTCGCGCAACCGTCTCATGCGCCAGTCCCTCACGGAAAGCGTCCTTCTCTCCGTCTTTGGTGGCGCTGCCGGACTCATCGTCGCCTTCCTTGGCGTCAAGCTCATCGTCGCCATGGCCTTCCGCCACGCTCACTTCGTGCCCATCTCCGCAACGCCATCGCTGCCCGTGCTGGGTTTCGCCTTCGCGCTTTCCCTGGTCACCGGCNNGGCGCCAATCGCAGTACCCGCGATCACGCCTCCTGGTCCCAGAAAACCCTGGTCATCGTGCAGGCCACCCTCTCCGTCGTTCTCCTCAGCGGCGCCGGCCTTCTCACCCGCAGCCTCAACAACCTTCAGCACCAGGACCTCGGCTACGACACCGATCACCGCGTCATCCTCGGCCTCACCGCCCCCTGGTCCTCGTACTCACAGCCCCGGCTCGATGCCATGTATCGTGAGCTGCAGGATCGCCTCTCCCACATCCCCGGCGTGGAGCGTGCCGCCCTCGCGCAATACACCCCTCTCACCGACAACTGGGGTGAGATGGTCATCCGCCAGGGTCACCCCATGCCCCATAACGACGAGCACTCCGGCTCCTCCTGGGACCACGTCGCTCCCGGTTATCTTGAAACCCTCGGTGAGCCCATCCTCCGCGGCCGTTCCATCACCGAAGACGACACCGCCTCCACGCAGAACATCGCNNGAAATCGTCGGCGTCGTCCGCAACGCGAAGTACAACGACCTCGCCGGCGTTGACCCGCCGCGGCCTCTCTTCTTCGTACCCCTTGCCCAGCACGTGAAGTATGAAGACGGCTCCATGATGGGCCGCATCGACGACATGACCCACTACATCGAAGGCGCCGTTCTCCAGGTCCGCGGCAGCACGGAAGGCCTCGAGCCCCAGATTCGCCGCGTCTTCTCCGAGGTCGATCCCAATCTCACCCTGCTCATTGTGCAAAACATGCGGGAGCAGGTCGACTCCAACTTCGATCAGCGCCGCGCCGTCGCCAACATGACCGGCCTCTTTGGCATCCTCGCCCTCATCCTCGCCGCCGTCGGCCTTTATGGCGTCACCGCCTACTCTGTCGAGCGTCGCACCAGCGAGATCGGCGTCCGCATGGCCCTCGGGGCAGACCGTCCCGGCATCGTCCGCCTCGTCCTGCGCGGAGCCTTCCTGCAGATCCTCATCGGGCTACTGATCGGCATTCCCGCGTCGATTGGCTGCGCACGCCTCATCTCCGCCCAGCTCTACCAGGTCAAAGGATGGGACCCCGTTGTCCTGATCGCCTCCATCGCCACACTCTTGCTCTGCGCCCTTGTCGCGAGCATCATTCCGGCGCGGCGGGCCGCCTCCATCGACCCCGTCAAAGCCTTGCGAACCGAATGAAGCGTCGACGGATTCCACGGACCCGGAATAACCACAGCCTCTTCGCCGAAATTCACTTGCCTTCCAGCGCAATTCCATCGCAAGATGGTTGGCAAATTCCGCTCTCCTGGATTTTCGACTCCGCCCCCGTCGCCCCGGTTCGGATCCAGCGCTGCAGGCCCGCCAAAACTCCCTCAGGAGTCACCCCGATGCATTTTCCCGTCTCAACTCTCGTACTCGGTCTTGCCATTCCGGTCGCGCTCGCGCAAACCCAGCCCATTCCCCAGCCCGCCCTCACCACCACTGAGGCTGCTCAGCACGTCGGCGAGAACCGCACCGTCTGCGGCGCAATCGTGAACACCCATATTGCCGAATCCAGCCACGGCACGCCCACCTTCATCGACATCGATCAGGCCTGGCCCAACCAGGTCTTCGACCTCGTCATCTGGGGCGATAAGAAAGACGACATCGGCAATTTCCCGAAAGCCGGCAAGATCTGCGCCAGCGGCAAGATTGTTCTTTATAAAGGACACCCGGAAATTTTCCTCGAAGACTGGCACAGCTGGTACGTTCCCACCGACACCCAGCAGCGCGCCTCCGTCCCTTAGCTCCCGGAAAACTCCTGTCTCTGATCCCGGTGCCCTGAGCCCGGAGCCTTGTGCTCTGCCCGCCCTCGCCTCCACGACCGCAAGCTCACCACGTACACCCCAATGCAAAACACGTTCGCGGGGATGAAGCCGAACTGCTGAGTTCTGAGCCCGATCACGCAGATCACAATGCTGTTCACGCCCGCCACCAGCAAACCACTCCACATCTTTCTTCCCACCAGCACCGTCGACAGAACCGTCAGCGCGCACGACAGCGTATCCAGCCGAAACATGACAGCAGCATCCTCCGGTTCCAGTCTGCGGACCGCTGGTCACAAAACGCCGTGACCCACCGCACATCCCGGAACGAATACCGCGCAGAACGCGTATCGAATGTCACCCCCGACGTGTGTCCAAACCTGCATGACGATTGTCATTTCGCTTTGCTGACAATCGGCACTGCCATCCCGCGGCCGCCTCGCGCACCATGAGTGCAGCATGAAGAATACCTCCTCATTGCGGAGCCGCCACGTTGCATCGCTCGCTCTCGCGGCTGTCCTGATCGTTCCCGCCGCGCTTCGTGCGCAGCATTGCCCCGATGGTCTCCGCGTCGAAGGCGCCGTGCTCGATCCCACCGGAGCAGCCCTCCCCCATGCGGCCATCGCCGCAGGCAACGGCACGGCGACCACTACCGATGCCACGGGCCACTATGTGTTTCCGTGTCTTGCGGCCGGCACCGCGCACCTCACCGCGACCGCGCCCGGTTTCTCCGCGAAAGATCTCCCGCTGCACGCGCGCGCCGGCCAAACCCTCCACCTCGACTTCCATCTCGCGCTCGCCACTGTCAACACCAACGTCGAAGTCGGCGACGACAACAACGGCGCCAGTCTCGACTCCGACCACGGCATCGGAACCCACACCCTCACGCAAAAAGATGTCGCTCAACTCGCCGACGATCCCGACGACTTTAAACGTGAGCTCCAGATCCTTGCCGCAGCCAACGGGGGCGCGCCCGGCGCTGCCCGCATTACCGTCGACGGCTTCCAGAACTNNGTAACCGCGCCGGATATGTTTTCCGCCGAGTACGACGAGCCGCCCTACGCCGGAGGACGCGTCGAGATTTATACCAAACCCGGCGCTTCGAAAATTCATGGCGCGCTCTTTCTCACCGACAGCGAAGGACCCTTCAACGCCAACGATCCCTTCTCCACCGTCGCAACTCCAGCCAGCCGCCGCCGCTACGGCTTCGAACTCAGTGGCCCTGTCACCAAAACCCGCAGCGATTTCTTCCTCGCGCTCGAAAAACGCGACATCAACGAATTCAACATCGTCAACGCCATCACTCTTGACGCCAACACGAACCAGGCCGCCTTCCATCAAACCGTCTCCGCACCGCAGCGTCTCTGGATCG
>PMAM01000066.1:0-8136 GCA_003152595.1 Acidobacterium sp. | reverse complement strand
GACCGCGAGCGCAATCTCGAAGTCGACGAAGACTTCCTCTACACGCGCCACAAGCAAACCTGGAAGATCGGCGCGCAGTCGCTCGGCATCTTCGTTCACGAAACCGATCCGAATACCTTCAACGGCTCGTTTACGTTCGGCGGAGGCGCCGCGCCCGCGCTCGACCCCAATAACAATCCCACAGGAGCCACCACCAGCATCTCCGGCCTCGAGCAATACCGCCGCGCGCTCCTCAACCTTCCCGGCGGCACGCCCACCAGCTTCGCCCTTACCACCGGAACCGCGCTCGTACCCTTCACGCAGTGGCAGCTCGCCCTCTACGTTGAAGACACCCTCAAGCTCAGCTCGCGCCTTTCGCTCTCCGGCGGACTCCGCTACGCGCTCCAGACCACGCCCACCAGCTTTGCCAACTTCGCGCCGCGTGCCGGCCTTGCCTGGGCCCTCGACAAGCACTCGAAGACCATCGTCCATCTCCACGCCGGCCTCTTCTCCACCGTCGTCCCTGAAGCCGTCGCCACCGAGGCCTACCGCCTCAACGGCACGCGCCAAACCGAGCAGCTCATTTACTCACCCTCCTTCACCGCGCCGCTCGCGCCAACCGGCCAGTCCATCGACATCACGACCCTCCGCGCGCCTCTCCGCGGCCTCGCCCAGATTCCCGCCTTCCAGAGCGGCCTCGGCGTCGAACACGATTTCCCCCACCACTGGCACGCCCAGGCCAACTTCTACTCCGGCGAAGACTGGAACGATCTCCGCTCCCGCAACATCAACGCGCCCATGCTCAGCGCCAACACTTCACCCACGCTCGCCGGCGCTCTCGCTGCCCCGCGGCCCCTCGCGCCCGACGAAAACATCTTCGATTTCCAGTCCACCGGCCACCTGACCGGCCGCGTCGTCTTCCTTGGCCTCGACCAGCACAGCTACAAGCGATTCGCCTTCTTCCTCGGCTATCTTTACTTCCACTTCACAACCGACAGCGTCAGTAACGCCGGGTTCGCCCAGTCCTCTTATTCCAACCAGGGCGAAGCCGGGCCGCCCGACTGGGAAGCCCGCCAGCGCCTCTTCTTCTTCGGCAACTACAACCTGCCCAAAAAGCTCTCGCTCTCCGCGCAAATGGATGCGCAGTCCGGCGCGCCTTACAACGTCACCACCGGCACCGACAACAATGGCGACGGCGTCTTCAACGACCGCCCTTCGTACGCCTCCGCGCCCGGCCCCGGCGTCTACGCCACGCGCTTCGGACTTCTCACCCCCGGCACTTTCAACGGCAACGTCCCCCGCAATCTCGGAACCATGCCCACGCTCGTCCACCTCGACACCAACCTCAGCCGCGCCTTCAAACTCGGCAAAGCCGACTCCGGCCGCACCCTCACCCTCAACGCCCGCGCCGCCAATCTCTTGAACCACACCAACGTCGCCGCCGTCTCCACAGTCGTCTCCACGCCCAACTTCGCCCAACCCATCGCAGCAGAGTCCGCCCGCCGCATCGAGTTCGGCGCGCGTTTCACCTTCTGAACTTCAACCGCACCGAACTTTAACCGCAAAGGATCGCCGCCATGTTCCCCAACTTCGCCCGCAACATCGCAACCGCCGCTGCCCTGGCTCTCCCCCTCGCGCTCAGTGCGCAGACCGCCCCCACGCTCCCGCTCGCCGGCGTCAACTACCGCTACTGGCCCGAGCAGATCGTCCAGTGGGTCGGCCCCGAACTCCCGTACTCAATGATCGTCCTCAGCATCGACGACCGCAGCAAACCCGCCATCTACGATGTGCAGCTCATCCCGCGCCCCGCCGGCCGCCCCGCCCACTACACCAATTCGGCCGAGCAGCTCGCCATTCTTCAGCGCACCGGTCAGGACGCTCATCAGGTCGCTATGCAGTTCGACGGCCCCTCCGATCCCGCGAATGGCGCGCAGTACATGCTCCGCTTCAACACCGAAAAAGGCACGCCCGTCGTCTGGCAGTTCGTCCTCGGCACCGATGTGTCCGAGCAGGGAAGCGGCCTCTCGCCGGTCCCCGCGCCCATTCCCATCCTCATGTACCGTGAGCAGGGCGGACTGGCCGGCCAGGGCACCGCGCTCCAGATCGGAGGCGTCACCAGCGCCGCTGACGTCTGGAAGGAAATCGCGCAGCCGCCCTACTTCGTCCCCTATCGCGGCGCGCTCTCGACTGGCGTCCACGTGCTCGCCTTCGCCCCCGGTGACACCGCATGGAAATCCGCCACCGGCTCCCTCACCAGTTCCGGCGGCAGCACCCTCGCTCTCGGCACCACCGGCGACGACACCACCATGACCGACAAGGGCCTCGACGTCGTCGCCACCTACGCCATGTCAGCCGGGGCTGTCACCGGGCTCACCTTCGCCCCCATCGGAGTCAAAGGCAATCACTCCGTCACCTTGAAGTTCTCGCCCGCCCTCACGCCGGGCAGTCAGAGCAGCTTCGACGTCGTCGTCGGTAAGAAAACGAAGATCGCCACCGGCTCCGTTCAGGAATCCTCCGGCCCCGCTGTCACCGACACCTGGTCCTTCACCTCTCCGGACTCCGTCAGGAACCTCACCGCCAAAGCCACGGCGAGCCTCCAGCCCTGACGAAAGAGGGTGCCCACTCAAACCTTCGCTCGGGCTTGAGTGGGCCCGGAATTTCCCGGGTTTTCAGACCAACGTTCATGCCGTTTGACTGGCCCTGATGGGCCCGAACATCCCCGCATACAACACCTCCCCGCCATCGCCCCTCCACCTTCTGGTCATATTCCGCCCCCGAAGCCGGAGATAGCCTGTTTGCTGGATCTTCCAACATTCGAGGCTTCATCCATGAAGTTCTTCCGACATGAATACATCCTGCTGGCGGCATTCCTCGCTTTTGCCGCGATCTATCTCCCTCTGCGCGGTCACTCCTTCTCGATCGATGCCGCCCTCTGCGCCAGCTTCAGCGTCCTCGTCTTCGCGTATGCCATCCGTAAACGCGGACTCCTTCTCATCCGCGGCGAGGAAGTCAGACCCATCTCCGAAATCATCTTCGCTCACGTAGTCTGCGTTACCACCCTCGTCCTGATCCTCAGGACCGGGATGTTTGCGTCCACCCTGCCCACCTGGCTCAATCTTCCGGTCGCCGCCGACACCTATGGCCGCCTCGGTCCCAGCGTCTTCCAGCTGCTGCAGGCGCTCGCGGCGTTCTCTCTCGGTTATTGCGAATGGCGCATCCTCATCTCGCCCCGGACGATCGATCCGGAAAAGGAAGAACAAAAAACCAGAATCGCCATCTGGAAAAAGGCAGAGTTCGAGGCCCAGCGCATGAACAGCCTCCGTCTTCCCTGAGCCGCGGCCCGGGAAGCGTGCGCTCGCCGATCACGCCGCCAGTCCCTTTGACTTGCCGTCATCATTGTGCTCGCCGCTGTCCTGACTGTTCTCTGGGCCGCTCTCCTCTCCGCCCTCTCCCTTCTCTTTGCGCGCCCGCTTCGTCTTCCAGAAGCTGCTCTGCAGGCGCGCCGTTTCACGAGCCTGCCATTCCTTCCGCCGCAGCTCTGAGTGGTACGGCGACATCTCCTCCACCCGGGTCGCTTCGATCCGCAGCACCCGATGCCAGGGGTAGATCTCGCTGCCCCGGATCAGGAACCCGGATCCCGCCCAGGCCTTCATCAGCTCGCACACTTTGCTTTTGACATCGCCGGTGTCTTCGAACGGCAGCAGCTCGAACGATTCGCCCGACTCCAGATGCACCGTCACATACGCCACCAGAACCGCATTGTTCGCCGGCCCTGCTTTTTCATTCGCATCCGCCATCGCCACGCTCCTCATGAACTTCCTTCATGGGATGAGATGCGTCACCCGGCACTCCAATGGCCTCAACCGGCGGATCCGGCACCCATAACTCCGCCAGGGAAGCAACTCTCCACCCGGGGCTTCTTGCTCCCGCCAGGCTTCATGGCTCCCGCAGCGCCTGATTCGGGTCCATACGCGCAGCACGGTAGGCGGGAAGGCCGCTTGCGGCAACACTCACCAACAGCAACACCGCCGCCATCGCCGCGAACGTCACCGGATCGGAAGACCGGATGCCGTACAGCATGCCCGTCAACGCCTGCGTAACCACAAAGGCAATCGCCAGGCCCGCGATCACACCGGCGAGAGTCAGGATCAGCCCCCGGCGAATAATATGGCGCAGGATATCCGTTCGCTGCGCGCCCAGCGCCATGCGCACTCCAATTTCGCAGCGGCGCTGCACCACCACATACGAAAGCAGGCCATACAAGCCGATCGCCGCGAGAATGAGCGCCATACCGGCGAAGCAACTCAGCAGAAATGTCTGGAAGCGCGGCTGCGCAGCGGACTTCGAAACGTAGTCCTCGAGTGTCGAGACCTGGTAGACCGGCACGCCCTCGTCCATCTGCTGCACAACCGCGCGGACTGCATCCTGGAGCGCCAGCGGATTGCCGCTCGTGCGAATCACGAGATATGGATTCGTCACCACCGCCTGAGCATAGGGCAGGTAATACTCGGGCTGCACGCCGTCCGTCAGTCCTTTGAGCCTGGTATTTCCCACCACGCCGACAATCTCGCGGACCGATTGCTCAAAAACATCGTCGCCGAGGCGCACCTGGATGTGCTGGCCGAGCGGATTCTGGTTCGGAAAATACTTCCTCGCAAACGCCTGGTTGATGATGATGGTGGGCTGGCCCTTCAGGCCGTCCCTTTCATCGAAGACGCGCCCCGAGATGAGCGGGATGCGCATGGTTGCGAAGTAGCCAGGCATGGCCAGACCCAGCGCTTCCTCCGGCTCGTCGCCTCTGGGGACCGGCCGGCCCTGAATATTGAACGTGATCGTCGCATAGGAAGCGCTCATGGGCAGCGGCCACCCGGCCGACGCCGACTGCACACCCGGCACCGCGGCGATACGGGCCACCAGCTGGTCAAAAAAATGCAGGTGCTGATCGTGGCTGTATCTCCCGAACGGAACTCCGACCCTGGCGCTCAACACATGTCCTGGATCGAAACCGGGATCGACATTCAGGATCCGAACCAGGCTGCGCATCAGCAGACCGGAGCTGACCAGCAGGACCAGACCAATCGCGGTCTGCGCCACCACCAGTCCGTTATGGACGCGATGCTGCGCGCGCCCTCCCGCCACCGATCGCGAACCCTCGCGCAGGGCCAGGCCAGGCGCCGACCGTGACATCCTCCATGCCGGAACCACTCCGAACAAAAGCCCGGTGGCCACCGAAATAACCAGCCCGAACAGCAGGACCCTTCCGTCCACCAACGCCTCCTGCATCCGTGGAATATCCATCGGCATCAGCCTGACCAGGGCATGCAGCAAACCGTAACCGAGTCCCACGCCGGCAATCCCGCCGCAAAGGGAAAGGGTCACGGACTCCACCAGCAACTGCCGGATGATGGCCGCGCGGCTCGCGCCGATGACCGCGCGCAAAGCAAATTCACCGCCGCGCCGGGCGGCGCGGACCAGGAGCAGCCCTGCCACATTGGCGCATACCATCAGCAGCACCAGCATCACCGCGCCAAACAGCACCCGAAGCGCTGGCCGGGTATCGCCGGTCATGTGCTCAAGCTCTGGCTGCACCAGCGCCGTACTGTCCTCCATGTTGGTGTCGGGATATTGCCGGGCCAGCTCCGCTGCGATCAGGCTAAGATCGGCTTTCGCCTGTTCAGGCGTCACCCCTGGTTTCAGCCTTCCGATCGCAGAGAGAACATCGAAGCCGCGCTGGCTGGTTTTCTTCCCCGCGGCATCGTCCGCCATCGATATCCACAAGGCCGGCGCCGGATTCTCCAGCGGAAACTGAAACCCTTTCGGCATCACTCCGGCCACGGTGTAACTATGGTCGTCCATGCGGAGGGTCTCGCCGGCAATGTCCTTCGCCGACCCAAACATGGATTGCCAGATCGAATAGCTCAGCATCACGGTGCGGTTGCCCGGTTGTTCATCCTCCAGGCGAAAGTCTCTTCCCATCATCGGAGCCACACCCAGCACCTGAAAGAAATTTGAGGAGACGGTCTGTATATCCAGGCGCTGTGACTCGCCCTTGAGTTGCACCGTGATCCCGCCCCCAACGCAGGTTGCGATTCCCGCGAAGGTATGGTTCTTCGACCGCCAGTCAAAATAATCGGGGTAGCTCAGAGATTCCGGTACCACTCCGGGCAGAGAGTGGTTTTGCTGGCTCAGCCACATCAGGCGGTCCGGCTCCGGAAATGGCAGCGGCTGCAGCAGGGCTGCATTCACAACGCTGAAGATCGCGGTGGTTGCGCCGATGCCCAGAGCGAGCACCAGGACGACGGACGCGGTGAATCCCGGGGCCCGGGCCAGTTGTCGCAGCGCAAAGCGAAAGTCCTGCCACCATCGCTCCAGCGGCACCCACCCCCATGTCTCGCGCGTCTGATCCCGGATCAGAGCAGAATTGCCGAAAGCGCGCCGCGCGGCATACCGGGCCTCATCCGGCGATAACCCGCGCTCCCGCTGCTCCTCTTCCTCCAGATCCAGATCGGCGCTCAGCTCACGCTCCAGATCCGCGTTTCTCTTCCGAACCTGCCACCATCGCATATCAGCTTTCCTCTGCCGTGGGCCACAGGACACGCGCCACAGCTTCCGCCATCTGCTTCCATTGCGACTCTTCGACTACCAGCTGCTTTCTGCCTTTTTCTGTCAGGCGGTAATACTTGAATTCACGGTTACGGTCGGGAGCCGTCTCCCACTTCGAAACCACCCAGCCTCTTCGTTCCAGCCGATGCAGAGCGGGATAGAGCGAGCCATGCTGCATCTGCAGAAAGTCGTTGGTGGTCCGCTGGATGTGCTTGCCGATCTCGTGCCCGTGGGCAGGCCCGTAGAGCAGAGTTCGCAGGATGAGCATGTCCAGGGTGCCCTGGAGGAGGTTTGCATGCTGCGGGCTTTGTCTGGCCATAGAAGACGTTCTACCTTCAATGAGAGGCGGTGGTAGACATCCGACCATAGAATGTCAAGGCCGATCGCCATTGATGCCACCAGCGGGAAAATCCCTCATGAATCACCTGCGGCGAGTCATCCGTGAACGCACCCGAGATGGCTTCGCTCAGCCGCCGGTGTAGCCAAGCCAGGACGGATTCTTGATCGTTCCGTCGTAATGCGAGCTGGTTTTGAAGAGCTCAAACTTCCCGGTTATGGCGGCTTCTTTAGTCTTTGCGAGAATGGCGGCGACCTGCTGCTGGTCCATCGGCCTGAAGCTTCGTACAGCCTCGAATGCCTGATCGAGGATTGCCGGAGAGTCAAGGCCGGTGATGACCACCGACGCCGGCGAGTTCAGCCCGAAGTGCAAGGCCTCCATGGGCGTCACTGTATTGCTTTGGAGGATGTAGGGATCGCCAAATGTCTTCATGGCGAGAATGGCGGTACCGTGTTCCTCTGCCACCGGCGCGACCCCACTTAAGAACGAGCGGAAATGCGCATCCATCACGTTGATCGGCATCTGTACAGTGTCGAAGTGAAACCCATGCTTGTCGGCAGTCTCAAACATGCGCAGGTGCACGCTGGGGTCCTTGTGACCCGTGAAGCCGATGTAGCGGATTTTGCCCGCCTGCTTCGCTTCCTGAACGGCTTCGATGGCCCCGCCCGGCGCGAAGATAAGATCCGGGTCGTCGAGGCGAATGACCTCGTGAAATTGCAGTAGATCGATCACGTCCGTCTGCAGGCGGCCCAGCGATTCCTCGATCTGCCTGGATGCGGTGTTCTTATCCCTGCCATCGATCTTTGTCATCAGGAAGACTTTTTGCCTGTAACCGTCGCGAAGCCCCTGACCCATCCGGACCTCGCTGATGCCGCCGTTGTAGTCCCAGCAGTTGTCCATGAAAGTGATGCCGCGATCGATTGCGGCGCGGATCAGGCGGATGCTCTCGTCCGGGTCCTGTTGTTTCCCGATGTGAAAGCCTCCCATGCCGATCGCAGACACACGCTCTCCCGTGCGGCCAAGCTCGCGATAGATCATGTTCGGAGACTCAGGACGGCGTGTGGCGAAAGAAGATGATGTGCTTTGTGCGCCCCCAGGCGCAGCCGATCCGGCGGCAGCAACGGTGGCCGTCTTCAGGAAGTTTCTGCGATTCATGATAGAAAACTCCGTTCGAGGTCGGTATCCTCGTCCTCCGTCTCTCGACCGATGACATACGG
>PMAM01000146.1 GCA_003152595.1 Acidobacterium sp. | reverse complement strand
GTGTTGCCCGAATACGGGCCGATGATGGTTTAGAATGCGTCTCGGCGATCTGACGGCGGCTGGAGCGCCGTCAGAGACTCGGTTCCGGATGCCGGGTTCGTCCGAAGGTCTTGCGCCGCCGCAGTACGCCGCGGTGACCGGGACAGCAATGAAACCTGCGATCGATCCCGCTTTCGCATCCCATGTGGGCCTGACAGGCAACCTGCCCAGCTCGGTGGCCAGGTTCTACCCCGAGAGCCTGCTGGGCTGGATTCTGCTTTTCTTCCTCATCGTGATATTTTTCGGCGCCTGTGGACTGGCGTGGCGATTTGCGAATAGCCGTCTTCACGGGCCAGGGGAGCACTTCAGCGGCGAACTGGATCTGCTGCGCGCGGTAATGGCCAGCGTACCGGACCTGATCTACGCCAAGGATCTGGAGAGCCGCTTCCTTTTTGCGAATCAGGGCACAGCCGATGTGATGGGGGCTCCTTCGGGTAGAGAGCTTCGTGGCAAATCTGACTTCGACTATTATCCGAGCGATCTGGCGGCCGGCTTTTATCAGGACGAGCAGAAAGTCATCCAGACCGGTGTTCCGCTGGTCAGCCAGGACGAACATATCCGGGAGGCCAACGGCCGGATTCGATGGCTGCTGACCACAAAAGTGCCGTTCCGCGACGCCGAAGGGAACACGGTCGGGATTATCGGCATCGGACGCAACATTACGGCCCTGAAGGAGACCGAGGCGGAGCTGAAGCGGGCGCGGGAAAACCTGCACTTCAAAGCGACCCACGACTCGCTGACGTCGCTGCTGAATCGGGAAGCCATTCTCGATATGCTGGGGCGGGAGCTGGCGCGCGGCGCCCGCGAACACGCTGCTACTGCGGTGTTGCTGGCCGACCTGGATCATTTCAAGAGCGTCAATGACCGCTTCGGGCATCCGGTGGGCGATGAGGTGCTGCGCGAGGCGGCGAGGCGATTTCTGCGCGCGGTACGCGCTTACGATCTGGTGGGAAGGCTGGGGGGCGAGGAATTCCTTGTCATCCTCGGGGGCTGTGGAGCGCCGGAGGCACTGACACGCGCCGATCAGCTCCGCCTGAGCATCGAGGAATCGCCCATACCCACCGCATGCGGTCCCCTGTCGCTGACCATCAGCATTGGCGTGTTGCCTGCGCGCGAATGGGGCTACCCGCGGCGAGAGGACGTGCTGCGCGAAGTGGATGTGGCTCTGTACGCCGCCAAAGCGGACGGGCGGAACCGCTGCAGGCTGGCGATGCCGCCGGAAGAATTCTCCGAAACCCTGCTTTGATCCCGGGCGCGGGCGATCGCCCGCGCGCCCGGCCCGAGGCGCGCCTGACTACTTCCTCAGGTAGGAATCCGTTCCGGCGATCCAGTCCGCGCGGGGTGGCGCGAAGACGTCGAGGTCGACTGTGTCCTCGAGGGCTTCGGCCTGATGGGGCATGTTGGAGGGAATGACGAGCACTTGCCCAGCGCTGACGGTGATCACGCGGTCGTCGCCCAGGGTGAATCGCAGAGCGCCTTCGAGGATATAGGTAATCTGCTCGTTCTCGTGGCTGTGGCGTGGGACGACGGCGCCCTTGCGCAGGATGACGCGTGCCAGCATGGTGCGCTCACCGTGGACGAACTGGCGATCGATGAGAGGATTCAGGTGCTCAAGCGGGATGTTGTCGAAGCTGGTGTAATGCAGATCGCTGGTATCGGGCAAGCTGGTTTCTCCGGACGGTGAGGTCCATACCCTGGAATTTTCGACACGATTATCATAGGGCGCATGGACACGGGACTGAAAGGCAGAGTGGCGATCGTTGCGGGCTCCAGCGCAGGCATCGGCAAGGCAACGGCACTGGCCTTTGCGGCGGAGGGCGCCCATTTGGCGCTGTGTGCGCGCCGTCAGGCGGAACTCGATCAGGTCGCGGGCGAGGCGCGGAGCCGCTTCGGTGTGGAGACGTTCACCCAGGCGTTCGATGTCGGCGATTCCGATGCCGTGCGGGCTTTCGTTCAGGCGGTGCATGCGAAGTTTAGGCGGATCGATATTTGCGTTCCGAATGCAGGCGGGCCACCGGCGAAGCCCTTCCTCGACGCGACGCTGGAGGACTGGGAGCGGACCTGGCAGCTGAACCTGCGCAGCGCCATCGTGTTTGCCCAGTCCGTACTGCCGCACATGCAGCAGCAGCACTGGGGCCGCATTGTGACACTGACGTCGTACACAGTGAAGCAGCCGGTGCCGGAGCTGGTGCTGTCAAACACGATTCGCGCAGGAATGATGGGGCTGGTCCGTTCGCTGGCCGGACAGTTCGGCAAAGACGGCATCACAATCAACAATGTAGGACCGGGTTTCACCTCCACAGACCGCTCGCGGAGCCTGCTGGAGACGCGGGCAAAGAACCGCAACGTCTCGTTTGAGCAAGTGAAAGGCGACCTGGAGCGCGAGATCCCGATCGGCCGCATGGCGAAGCCGGAGGAGGTCGGGCAGACCATTGTGTGGCTGGCTTCAGAGGCTGCGGCCAGCATCACGGGGCAGACGATTCTGGTGGACGGGGGGAGTTACAAGGGGCTGTAAGTCAAACTACCTGGAGTTGACCTCTTCGCGGGCAAATTTGAAGTTGACAGGCAAGGGACGGCGCAACCTGCGCAGACGCATGATTGCGTGCCGCCGTCTGAACCTTTGGATCAATGCGTTAATGACAGTGAATGGCATGTGGCTGAACCCCAGTCTAACGAACTACTCCGTGTCCGGCCTTTTGTAGGGAGTCTGAATCCAGTGGCGGGCCTCGTTCAGGGCTCCGGCCGTGTTGTCGTTCGTCTGTATGGCCTGGCGATATTCCTGAATCGCGCGGTCGCGCTGCCCGGTGAGATCGAAGATTTTGCCGACGGCGATGTGGCTCCAGACCTCCGTCCACCTGGGTTCGCCGTCGCCGTTCAGCGCGTCACGGTAAGCGTTCACGGCGGCCTGGTAGTTGCGCATGCTGAAGAGCAGCTCGCCGATGCGATAGCTGGCCAGAGAGCTCTGCGGGTTAGCCTTCAGCGCCTTCTGATACTCCGCCAGCGCACCGCCGGTGTCGCCCTGCGCCGCCAGTTGCTGACCGCGCAGGATGGCCACGCGGACCTCAAGGTCGGGGGTATTCTTCAGCACCCAGTCCTGGGGGTCGATGGTGACGCGCCGCGGGCGGCCAAAGGTGTCGATGACGTACTGAGAGTCCGTGCCTACAACGTCGATGCGCTTGTCGACGGTTTTGCCTTCGGTTTCCACGCGCAGGTTCATGGGCATATTGAACAGGTCCATATCGCCCTGCACCTCGCCGATGGTGCGGAAGCCCTTGTTGTTCCCCAGGCGGTAAACGGCGTATTTGTCGGTGAATTCCGGCGCGCCCGTGCCGTCGAGCCATTCAGAGAAGAATGCTGTGAGCTGCTGCTGCGACTGTTCCTCGGCGAGGCGCTCGAATTCACTGGTGCGGATGCCCTTGTCTTTGTACTGGGTGAGAGTCGCACGCAGAATCTTCTCAAAGCTGTCGTCGCCGACTTCCCAGCGCAGCATGTGGAAAACCATGGCCCCCTTGTCGAGGGTCATGGACTGGAACTGCGGAGAATAAGCGGCGAGAGTACCGGCGCTGGAAAGAGGAATGGTGTCGTAAGCCAGAGCGCTGGCGGCGATATCGGGCAACGCCGTCTCGAGCGCTGCATGGCCAGCGTCGTCTTCGAGGTACATCAACTCGCTGTAGCGGGCCATACCGTTGACGATCCAGGCGTCATTGAGCGTCGCCGGGCTGATTTCGCTGCCCCACCACTGGTGGGAAATCGTGTTAGCCAGCAGACGAAAGTCGTTTTTGCCCCCGATGTGCGTACCGGCGACTGCGGCGATCTCGGGCGCCCAGGCGACCGGCACGGTATCGTCGGGCAGCTCGACGACGTTCAGCTGGTTCGATTCCGGAAATCCGAAGGTGCTGGTGAAATAGGCGAACTCGCGCAGGGCGGTGCCTGCGTAGTCCGTGGCGGCAGCCTTGTGCGCTGCGGTTGTGTAGACGTGAATGTTAGGGGCGGCGCCGGAGACTGGCGTGTCAAATTTGCCTGCGATGATGGTGCCGGGGAATCCGGGTTTATCCCACTTAAAGTTCCATTCCTCTTCCCCGCCTGCAGCGGACGCGGGCTTGCCCGTGCTGCCGCTGCCAATCACGCGATATCCTGCCGGGGCCTTGACGTGAATGTCGGTCGTGAAGCGGTCGGTCATGTAGCCGGTCATCGGGAACCAGCGTCCGGCGTAGAGCAGATAGCTGATGGGGTCGCCGACATAGGCGAGCTTCAGCCCCTCGACGGGGCCGCCNNGTGACCTTGTCCACGAGCAGGGCTCCGTGAAGGTCAAAAATCGCGGTGGGGATGTCGGCGAGGGGCGTGAACGTCACCTGCGTCGTGGCATCCAGCGAGTGGTCGGCGGGATGGATCGCGACATTGATGTTGTAGGCCGTGATGTTCAGCGTTGGCTTTGGGGCGACGTTCTGAGCAGCGCATCGGGAAGCTGGCAGAAATGCGGCCGCCATCGCCAGGCAAACTGCGGCAAGGAAAAGGCGTCGCTTCGGCGCGTGGGTCAAGGGAAAATCCTTCATTGAAGCTGGCTCAGTCTTTCTTCCGGCGTGGATCGTGATTTCAGCATCTCGCATGTGATCTGGGCGACTCGTCCGACGGCGCTCTGGTCGGCGCGCAGCATTTCTCCCACACGCCGCAGGTTTGCCTGCATTCGGGCCCGCGGCTCCCCGTCATCCATCAGCAATCTGAGTTGTGAGACGACCTCAGTGGCCTGAAAGTCACCCTGAATCAGTTCGGGTACGATGCGTTTGCCGGCGATGAGGTTCACCATGGCCACGTGGGGAACGCTCACCACCCGCTTCGCCACCGCGTAGCTCAACGGTGAAATCCGGTATACCACGACAAACGGGTTGCCGATCAGCGCTGCTTCCACAGTCGCAGTACCACTGGCCACAATGCTGGCCCGAGCGTGGTACAAAACAGCGCGGGCATCTTCGACGACGATAATATTGGGGGCCTTTGGGTCGGACTTGAGCAGTTCGGCCAGAAGGGCGCGGATGTGGTTTCGCTGCGGGCCGGTGAGTGTGGGCGCGAGAGGCAGCAGGAACTCGACGTCCGGTCCGAGCATGGCGGCCGCCTGGACCATCTCCGGCAGATTGAGGCGAATCTCCTTGCCGCGGCTTCCCGGCAGCAGTCCGACCCAGGTTTTAGCGGGATCGAGGCCGTTCTGAGTTGCGAATTCGTCCCGGGTCACGGTGGGCAGCTCGCGCTCCGCCAGCGGGTGGCCAACGAACTCCGCATCGACGCCATGGTCATGGTAGAAGCGCTCTTCGAAGGGAAAGATGGTGAGCATGCGGTCGACATAGCGCTGCACGGTGCGGATGCGGTACTTCTTCCAGGCCCAGAGCTGGGGGCTGACGAAGCAGATCACCGGTACGCCCAGGCGCTTCAGGCGGCGAGCGAGCGAGAGATTGACATCGGGAAAATCGATCAGGATGGCGATGTCAGGCCTTTCTGCCGCGACAGAGGCGCGCAGGCGCCGGTATTCACGGTAGATGCGCGGCAGATGGCGCACGACCTCGGTGATGCCCATAACGGCGACATCTTCGGAACGCACGATGGGGCGGAAGCCCAGCGCCTCCATGCGCCGGCCGCCCAGGCCGAAAAAGTCCGCCTGGGGTTGCAGCTGCAGGATCGCCTCGATCACGAGGGTCCCGTAGTACTCGCCACTGGCTTCTCCGGCGGAAATGAAGATTTTTGGCCTGGGCAAGCTAGTCCGTTCCCATGGCCAGGGAAGGCGTCAGCCCGCTGGCCGGCTCGCTCAGTTCCTGGTCCTTGTACTGGAGCTGGTAGAGCTTCCAGTAGATGCCACGGAGCGCCAGGAGCTCCTGGTGCGAACCCATTTCGCGCAACTGGCCACGGTGCATGACGAGGATGACGTCGGCGCGCTGAACCGTGGAGAGCCGGTGCGCAATTACGACCGAGGTGCGGCCCTCGACCATCCGCCCCAGGGCTTCCCGAACGCGGAACTCCGTATCGGTATCCACGCTGGAGGTGGCCTCGTCGAGGATGAGAATCCCGGGACGGTGCGCCAGGGCGCGTGCAAAGTTGATGAGCTGCTTCTGGCCGGTGGAGAGCCCGGCACCGCGCTCGCGCAGCGGCTCATCGTAGGCGGACGGGAGCGACCGGATGAAATCGTCGACGTTGACCTGCTCGGCGGCGGTACGCACGGCCTCGTCGTCGATATGCTCGGTGCCCAGGCGGATGTTGTCTGCAACTGTGCCACTGAACAGGAATGGGTCCTGCAGGACGACGCCGAAGCGCTGGCGTAAGGCCCTCAGATCCTGGTCACGGACGTCGACACCATCGATCAGCACCTGACCGTGCTGGACATCGTAGAAGCGCATCATGAGGCTGGTAATGGTCGTCTTTCCTGCCCCGGTGTGACCGACGATGGCGGCTGTCTGGTTGGGTTCGATGGTGAAGGAGACGCCACGCATCACCCAGTCGATGTCGGTCATACCCTGGAGTTCGGCGGCATTCGTGGCCGCAATGCGCGACCTGGTGGGGGCATCGAGGCGCTGGTAGGTGAACCAGACGTCGCGGAATTCAACCCGGCCGGAGCCGTCGCCGGGGTTGGCATTCTTTGGAGAGACAATCTCCGGGGGCGTATCGAGCAACTTGAAAATCCGCTCGCTGGCAGCCATGGCGGCCTGGAGGATGTTGTACTTTTCGCTGAGGTCCTGAATGGGCCGGAAAAAGCGCTGGGCATACTGCATGAAGCCGACCAACGTTCCCAGCATGACGGTGCCGCGCAGGACGCCGCCGCCNNCGGTTGATCGTGGAGAAGTCGTTGAAGGCCCGCTGCTGGCGATTGAAAAGCTGCACCAGCGTCATCCCGGAGATGTATTCCTGGGTGTAGGCGTTGATGCGGGCGATAGCCGCGCGAATGCGCCGGTACGACTCGCGAACGTACTTGCGGAAGATGCGGGTGACCAGCAGGATCAGGGGGAGAACGGAAAACGCCAGCAGCGCCAGCCACCACTTCATGCGCAGCATGACGAAGACGATCGCCACGAGCACAAAGATGTCCTCGAAGATCGCGAAGACCCCGGAGGTGAACATCTCGTTGATGGCGTCCACATCGGTGGTGAGGCGCGTGACGAGGCGGCCGACGGGATTGCGGTCGAAGAAGCCGATATGCATGCTCTGCAAGTGGCGGAAGATCTGGCTGCGCATATCGAACATGACCTTTTGGCCGGTCCACTGCATCAGCCAGGTCTGCAGCGCCTCGAGGCCATAACTGAATACCATGGCGGCCAGCCAGATACCGGCGATTTCCGAAATCCCGGTCCACGCGCCGCCCGCCGCCCAGGGACTAAGCCAGTGCGCCAGCAAAGGGTGAGCCGCAGCACCCGTGGCGGCATCGGCCGCCGCCATCTGCGCGGTCCGGTCAGAGGCCGGCTTGAGGTAGAGGTCGACCGCGACCATGGTCAGGTAGGGTCCCAGCACGTCGGCGCCGGCCTTGAGCAGGATCGCGACGATCGAGGTGAAGCATGCCGATTTGTAGGGGTAGAGATAGGTGATCAGTCGCCGCATCAGGCGGCTGTCGTATGCTTTGCCGACAATGTCGTCGTCCTGCTGAGCAGAACTCGGCCTCGCCGGTTTCCTGGGCTCAGGAGTGGCTCCCTGGGCGCGCGTTCGGGACTGGGGCTCGGAGCCGGGCATGGATCGCTTTCTCCATCTTACTGGGGAGAGCCCGGGACGCTAAAGCTGGAGAGCCCGGACATCTGTTCTTCCCTGCTTGACATCTTCCGCTCCAGCAAGCAAACTTCGCCTACGGGAAAAAGTCCCCCGAAAAGACCCGCGATTCACAGTGCGAGGAAGGCATTTGACAGGACAGCCGGAAAAGCGCGTGACCTATACTCTGGATTCCTCGCTGGACAGCGTGAATAAAGTCGAGCAGACCGCCGAGCAGATGGCTCGAAAAGCGGGTGTGGATGAGGACGAGATTTTCCGCATATCGATGGCGGTGCGGGAAGCGGCGGTGAACGCGGTGCTGCACGGGAACGCCTACGACCCGGAAAAGCGGATGACGGCGTCGTTTGAGAACACCGGCACGTCGCTGGTGATCCGGATCACCGATGAAGGCAAAGGCCTCGATCCCTCGACGCTGCCCGACCCGCTGGCGCCGGAGAATCTGCTGCGCGGCTCGGGGCGCGGGATCTTCCTCATTCGCTCCTTTATGGATGAGGTACACTTCAAGCAACTGCATCCGGGAACCGAGCTGACACTCATCAAGCATCTGGGAACTGCTCCGACCGGC
This sequence comes from Acidobacterium sp., assembly GCA_003152595.1. Lineage (GTDB taxonomy): Bacteria > Acidobacteriota > Terriglobia > Terriglobales > Acidobacteriaceae > Palsa-343. The sequence goes on along the minus strand of PMAM01000146.1, from coordinate 466 downwards.
GCCTGACATCCCCGCATTTTCAAGTTTTCCAAGGAGGAATTTCTCGTGAGCATGAAAATCAGCACCCGTCAGGTTGACGGGGTAACGATTCTCGATCTCGGCGGACGGATCACCCTCGGCGAGGGCAGTGTGCAGTTGCGTGATTCGGTTCGTGACCTGCTCGCCAAAGGCCAGAAGAAGATCCTGTTGAACCTCGGCGACGTGAATTACATCGACAGCTCGGGTATCGGCGAGTTGGTCAGCGCATACACGACGGTGCGCAATCAGGGCGGCGAACTGAAACTGCTGAATCTGACCCGCAAGGTGCATGACCTGCTGCAGATCACCAAGCTCTACACCGTTTTCGACGTCAAGGACGACGAAGCGAGTGCAGTGGCTTCCTTTACTCGCGCCTAGAGCCGGTGGCATAAATTCAGGGGCCTCGGATCTCAGCTAAGGCCGGGTGCCCCATACCCCCGGATTTCCT
>PMAM01000009.1 GCA_003152595.1 Acidobacterium sp. | reverse complement strand
TTGCAGGGCAGATTGCAGCGTAACAAAAAACGGCGAACCCTTGCCGACTTATCAGGATCAATCCGCGCAAATCCCTTCGGATGCACGCGAACAGCTGCCAACTGTAGCGTGTCGGTGAGGCTATACGTCAGTCGCTTGATTCGTCTTCGTCAGGAATTTCGGACCTACTGCTTCCCGTGAGCTTGCTATGGATCTCGTTCCCCAATTCCAGCATTCGATCCGCGACTTCATCACTGACCCCAATAGCTTGGAGCAAGTCCTTCGAACACGCGGCCTCCTTCTGGAGAATGGGTACGACCATCGAAATATTATTCGAAAGACCGACCACCAGGCCCTGTTCACGCCAGCGCGGGAATTCCCCTGCTAACTGAACGGGCATAGTCATTTGGCTGATGAGGTCGATTGCCCTAGGTTTCGGGCCCTCCCATAGTTTCTTAACCACGTGTTCCACCCGAATCCACCCCTCGTCCGTCTTGATCGGCTGATTCACCGAGATCTTCCCATCGAAGAAGCGATTGAGAGCCGAGTAGTCGTACATATACACTCCATTGCGCTGCTCATCCGTAGAGAATGGCATCGCATTCAGAATGACCGGGACGAAGGTGAGGACTTCCGGGGCCGTCTCAAATTGCTCCAAGAGCTTATCCCGATTCCCCTGCAGCACGGAGGTCAGACGCTGCACCTGCCGGGTAGCGTCGTTCATTGCCTCCATGAAATAAAACTCTTGCGCTGCACTCTCGGACGGGAGCAGGTAGTTTTTGCATTCGAAGACAAATACGTAGTCTTCCCAGAGCACGACGCAGTCGAACTGATATTCTTCCGCGCCAATCGTGAAGGTGAAGCCTTTCGCCGGCACTCCATTCTCAACGAACTCATCGATGACCTCCAGCTCGAACCTCGGGCCCTTGTTCTCGAATTTGCTCCTCATAGAAGTGAGGCGGGAGACGATGACACGGGGTAAGCTGGCGAACTGCGAAAAGCTGCGAAGCAGATAGAGCTTGCCATCGTCTGAAGCGATGATCGGGCAGTCAAACAAGTCTTTGCTGTCGCGCCCGAAAGTGACTGTCGCCAGGAAAGCTTCGATCTCGAAATCCGAAAGGGAACCATTCCGGAGTGCTTGTACGAGTCGCGGCCTATCGATCTCCACCAAGCTCAAATCCGCTTGGCCGAACTCTTGGTAGTAACATCGCCTGAGAACTGCATATCCTCGTGTCAACACAGCCGGGTTCAAACCATTGATCTTTGTGCCTTCGCCCAGATCGAGGTGATAAAGCATATCCAGTATCACGTGCGTGGACAGCTCATCAAACGAGATGAAGCCGTTTGGCGGTAATGGCATGAGCTCCGCATGCATGTCGCCGTAGTCCGGCTCAGGCAGTCCGAGGGAATACATGTGGGTATCGATCTCGATTTGCATAACTCGCAGCCGGGCGATTTCAAAATAAAGGTGAGTGCCGAGATGCAAGTCGAATATGATCTGAGTGCTTTTCTCCTCCGTCGCATCGTCTGTCGCAACGGAGGCCATATCGACGGACCCGCCCCAAAAGCGAAGAGTCTCACTTGCACCAAGGACCAAGTCCCAAATGCTGGCTAGGTATATATACGACCCTGCAACATTCGCATCGACCTTGGGTGGAACCGCATCTTGGGGAATCACGAGCTTGCCTTGTTGATCCCACCAGCCGTTTTCGTACGCGAGCATGCCCAGCGTCATCCGAAGAAATTGTTCCGTACCGGCGAGGATGGAATCCATGTCGAAGGTTCGACCGTCTCCGGCATCGAGTGTATTTGCGCCAGCTCGCACTAGTAGCGGAACTTGTTTTGGGGGGCCCAGCGACTTTTCATGCATGGTTCCCATGTGCGAACTCGCCCAGGCAATGACGGCCCATGCCTGTTGAGCGGCAGGCAGTGCGGACACGTCGAGCTTTTTCACGGCGTCCTTGATCTGCCGGAAGATCAAAGTGATGGTGAGTGCTTCCGTGAGGAGAGAGGAAAGAACGTCGAGTGGTGGGCCTGAGAGTGCGTCCGTCAGAACTTCGATAAGCGCCTTCAGCCAATCGGCTTCCCGGTAACCGCCATATACGTCGATCAGGCAACCGGTGTGGCGTATGAGCCGAAGTAGTTCGCGTGCGTTCTCCTCATCGTCCACGGTTCCATTGAGAAGTTCGCGGAGCCGTTTCGCGTCACGTTTCTCGAGAGCCCGCCGAATCTCGGTCTTTCGAAACATCTCATTCACTCCGTTTGGTTTCGGGCCCAAATGCGTATCTAATAACAACGCTAGATCATTTGAGTCTATGGTGCGATGAAGTGTCCTCGTCGCGCTTCAGCCGCGTTCCGGATTTTTTCTCCCTCCTCAGCGAGCCTGTGCCTGCCTGCAACGCCGGCCTCGGTTGGTCTCACGTGCGTGCGCACGCGCAATATGGAAACCATGTCTCGCTAGGGGCGCTCCCCCCCGGCGAGCGTTCCGAGCATGGAAGGTCATCCACTGACGTCTGGACGGTAAACTCGTTTCACAATGCCGTCGACCGGGCACTTCTGGTGCCTCGCAAAGAAGGCGTTCAGCAGCTACTCTTTGAGGGAGATTCTTGATAGGTAATGGGAAACGGGCTTGTGTTTAGTCATCGCATTGTTTCCGGGTGGCGGGCCATGCCAGTAATAACCCGGCGTGCGGTCCCTGGATTGCTCGGCTTACGCTGCAGACCGACGCACTTCGAACGGAGTCTGGACCAATCCTCAGCCGCCGCCTTTCAGCGCTGGCGCCCGTNNCGGAACCCAGCCATGCCGAACGCGCTCGCACCCTCTTCTCGCTGGTCTCCGTTGCCACTCTGTCCACGATCTCGCGCAAGCACCCGGGATTCCCCTTCGGATCGCTGATGCCGTTTGCGCTTGATGCACTTGGTCGGCCAATCTTCCTCATCAGCAATATGGCCATGCACACTCAAAACCTGAAGAATGACCCAAAATGTAGCCTTTTCGTCGCACAGCCGAGTGTGGATGGAGACCCGCTAGGAGCTGCACGAGCCACGCTGATCGGCCATGCTGAACCCGTTCCGGCGCACGATCTGGATTCCGTTCGGGAAACTTACCTTGCTTGCCACGAAAACAGCCGCTACTGGGTCGACTTCTCCGACTTCAGCTTCTTTCGTCTGCAGCCGGTAGACCTCTACTACGTGGGCGGCTTTGGGGTCATGGGATGGGTCGACGCGCATGCGTACGAAACGGCTGCTCCCGATCCTCTCGCGTCGTCGGCACCGAACATTGTCGCGCACATGAATTCCGATCACGTCGACTCCATGATTCTCCTGGCGCGTCTGCATGCGCGGTTGGAAGCAACGGAGGCGATCATGACGTCGATTGACCGGCTGGGCTTCTTCCTCAGATTGAAGACAGCAGATGGAATGAAAGGCGCCCGCATCAACTTTCTTCACGAAGTAGCTGCCCCGGAGGAGGCTCGGAAGGTGCTCGTCGAGATGGTTCGACAAGCCCGGCAGTAGGTCGAGGTGGAACAAGATTCAGACTGATCTCCGTGCTCAAAGCCAGAAGACGTCAGTGTGCATCGCAAGTCACTCTTGATGTCGAACCACGTCGGCCATCACCCCGTCAGCCTCCTCCTGATTCATTTTGAGTTCGTTCGGGGTTCACCGTGAAGGCATCGCGAACAACGGTAGTGCAGGTCGGAGGACGTCTCCGTCTTGTTCTGCGGCAGTTTTAACTCCTTCATAACCTGCCGCAGGGTGTTCTTCCTGCGCAGAATGCACCGATCTGCATAGATCACAAATCGATCTCTGCGAGAGTCATAGACGGCGCGGCCACGCGGGGATTCTTCGTATTCAACGTCGGTCGGGACCATCCTGCTCCTTTGAAGCTCCGTCCAAACGTCGATGTGGCTGCGCGGATGCGTAAGACAGTTTCCGTAAGTCTCGGCTGCACTCAGAGGACTGCTGTTGACGAGCAAACTGCCGTTGGCAAGCAGCCAGAAAATTCCGACGCTAGGCTCTCCGGATTCGTCAGTCATGCTCGCCTTCCCACCCGGGTCGCTGCGTTCAGTGCTAGCTGCTCTCCGCCAACAGCAATCCAGGACCAAGCGCGTCGATTTCTTCCAGGCTCCTGCCAGCGATGCCCTGGAGGTCCCCATACATTCCAGCCGTCGCTTCCAGAACGAGACGAATCTGCTTCTCCCGCTTAGCCCACTGCCTCGTCATGACTCTCCGCTCCGTTTCGAGGTCATCCTGCATATCGGTGAACTTTTCGACGATGGCCTCTACGCGCTGTCGGAATCGAGGACCGGTGAGATATGCGTAAACCTGCTGGACCTTGGTTTCCTGACCTTCACTGGCCCGCCTTGCGAATGCCACCTGAATAAGAGCTTCCCGCAGGGCGACCGCGATCGGCAGGGTACAAGCGATACTGCAAACCCAGATGCCATCGACGTGCTCGAAGTGCGTCACCTCTTTGGGAAGAGCACGGGACACGATGACGGCGATGTCGGCTCCGGCGGCACGTTGGTCCCCACGGAGCTTCGCCAGCCAGGAATCCTGCCAATTCTTCGTTCGCTTCGATTCCCAAAGGATTTCTCCGCAGGTCTGGCCGCCATCATCGCGGACGTGCTGCAGGATGTCCGCGCCGGGTTCTCCTCTTCCTACCGGCTCGATGATGTCGAGAGGAAAACGGGCTCGCAGTTTCTGTTCAAGCATCAGTTCGAGCACCTCGCCCTGCTCCTGCTGAGAGCCTTCCTCCGCTCTCCTTTTGAGGTCGCCGATCTGGCTGGTCAGTTCACTGATCTTGTGGTCCCGGTCCTTCAGCTCCAACTCGATCTTCTGCTGAGTCTCGGCCATCGTATTCCTTCGGACCTCGTCCAGCCCATCCTGAATTCCGCGCTCGATCTTCAGGGCCAGTTCACGTTTTGCATCGTCAAGCTCTCGCTTTTTTCTGAGCAGGTCGGCTTCGGCGGCCTGAGCGGTCTTCAGCTTTTCCTGCAAGCTCTCGATGCGTTCGTTCTGCGCCTCCACCGTGCGTGCTTGCTCGCCTATCTGGTCCTGCAGGACCTCTCGCGCCTTTTTCGACTCGACAGCGACAATCGACCGGCGCTCTACCTTCAACTGCACCTTCACCCGTTCGTCGATCTGTGCATCCAGTGATTCGGTCTTCCGTTCAAGCTCCTCGGAGCGGCGCTTGACGACAGCTTCTCGTTCGCTGATCGCCTGGCCTTGCTCCTTCAGCTTCTTCTCGTACTGAGCACGTACGGCCTCAATCAAAGGCGCAGCTAAGGACTCCGTTAGCCTGATTTCCTCGCCGCATTTCGGACACGTAATGTTCTGCTCGTTCACCTGCTACCTCGATCGAACTGCAAATTCTACTCTGGATATGAGCGATGGTTATGCCACTTTTGGCATCTTGCTTTCATTGACAAAGCGGCAAACCGTCGCACGTGAGACACAATACTTCTTTGCGACTTTGGTCAGGCTCAACCCGGCCAGTCGATCGCGGACGACCTGATCGCGATCGACGTCGAGCGGCGTTCTCCCGATGCGGCGACCTTCGAGCTTCGCTCGACGCATCCCTGCGCGGACCCGCTCGACGATCAAAGACCGCTCCAACTCGGCGATGG
>PMAM01000208.1 GCA_003152595.1 Acidobacterium sp. | reverse complement strand
TCGCTGAGGAGTATCACAGCGCCGTGAAAGGACGAGGAAAGGGACGCGGGATCGGGGAGCGAGGTAGCTCGGTGGACAACAGCAGGGTACAGGGAGGAGGAAGGAGGAGGAGAAGAGGGAGGAGCGGGGAGCTGGGAGCNNTCGATGAAAAGGCGCGGCGCGGGCGGATATAATCGAAGCTTCGGAGCCTGAAAGGAGACGGCAGTTCATGCCCATCCAACCAACCGCCAAAATCTGGCACAACGGCAATTTGATCCCCTGGGACAAGGCCCAGATCCACGTGATGAGCCACGTGGTGCATTACGGATCGTCGGTGTTTGAAGGCATTCGCTGCTACGCGCAACCGGAAGGGGCGGCGGTGTTCCGGCTGCCGGAGCACATGCAGCGAATGATCGATTCGGCGCGCATCTACCGGATGGCGCTGGGGTGGGCGCTGGACCAGCTGTGCTCGGCGGTGGTGGAGACGGTGGAAGCGAACGCCATCGCGCCTTGCTATATCCGGCCGATTGCGCTGCGCGGCTATGGCGAAATTGGCGTGAACCCGAAGGGGTGCCCAATCGACGTATACATTGCGAATTTTCCGTGGGGGAAATACATGGCGGGGGATGCGGCGGATGTTTGCATCTCGTCGTGGAACCGGCTGGCGCCGAACACGATGCCGTCGCTGGCGAAGACTGGCGCGAACTATGCGAACTCGCAGCTGATCCGGATGGAAGCCGATGTGAACGGGTATGCCGAGGGCATTGCACTGGATGTGCACGGGTACCTCTCCGAGGGATCGGGCGAGAACGTGTTCCTGGTGCGGAACGGCGTGCTGTATACGGCGCCGCTGGCGAATTCGGTACTGTCGGGGATCACGCGCGACTCGGTGCTGACGCTGGCGCGGCACCATGGGATTCCGGTGGTAGAACAGGCGATGCCGCGGGAGATGATCTACATCGCCGATGAGGTGTTCTTCACGGGCACAGCGGCGGAGGTGACGCCGATTCGGTCGGTGGATCGGATCCAGATCGGGGACGGCGAGCCGGGAGCGATCACGAAGCAGCTGCGGGACGAGTTCTTCGGGATCGCGAACGGGCTGAAGCCGGACCGATTCGGCTGGCTGACACCGGTGAGGGTGACGGCGGATCAGCCGGTGACGGCGTAGGGGGACTAGCGGGAGTAGTCAGAGACGCCCGGCCGAGTGCCGGGCGTTTTTTGCGTGTGAGGTCGTGGCGTCCTGAGGAGACTAGAATTCTGGGCATGTTGGCAGTCGTGGCATTGGCGGTCGTGATGGGGACTGGAGATACGGGGCCGGGGCAGGAGACGCGGAGCGAGTCGCCTGCTGCGCCGCCGGCGTCGACGATGCAGATGACGATGGTGGGGACGTCGTTGAAGGCAAGCGACGGAAAGATTTATGTCAATCAGAACTGCGAGATCTTTCCTGGCTTGACGCTGCCGCTTAAGGGGCACAAAGCGGAGGGGGAGTTGATTCCGGAGGTGTGCCATGTGGAGAACGTCGAGCAGTCGGAGCGGCGCCAGGAGAAGCCTGCTGGCGACGAACTGGAGCGCGCCAACGTCGAGATTCGCGAGCAGGAATACGTGCTGCAGAACATCAGCGTGAAGCCGGCGGTGTTCGAGGTTCTGGAACAGGTGCCGGAAGGGTGGAGCGTGGATTCGGATCCCAGACCGGAGAAGACGGATGGACCTGTGGCGATTTTCGAGGTGCATGCCGGTCCGTGGGAAACGGTGCGGCTGCATGTTGGGTTGCGGCATGCGAAGGAGCTGAAAGCGAAGGCTTTGCCGCTAGGCGACGGGGGCGGGCGGTGACGGCGGGGCTTTTTCGTGGAGTGATGTATGTCACATGCGGGGTTCGGGCGAGCCTGCTTACAATAGAGTCATCATGAAGAACGGCAATAAGCAGACGGTGCGGATTGCACTGGCGGTGGTGGTGATCGTGAGCGCGATCTCGTATCTGGCAGTGACCGGCGTCGAGGCGAACAAGAGCTACTACGTCACGATCCAGGAACTGCAGTCGATGGGCAACAAGGCCTACACGCGCAATCTGCGGGTGGCCGGAAGTGTGGAGCCGGGGAGCATTGTGCGCGACGGAGCGCATGCCCAGTTCACGCTGGTGGAGCTGGACCGGAAGCTGAAGGTCGCGTACACAGGCGACGAGCCGCCGCCGGACACGTTCAAGGACAACAGCCAGGCGCTCGCGATCGGGACGTTTGGGCGGGACGGAGTGTTTCACGCGACACAGCTGCAGGCGAAATGCGCGTCGAAGTATGCTCCGGCACAGCCAGGGCAGGCAAAGCCAGGCGGGACGCAGACGGCCGCGGTGACGGCACCGGCGGACACTGCAGGCAACCGATAACGACAGAGTTCAGGGATTAGAGTTTAGGGATCAGAAAACGGCGGAATCGTCGCTGAGTGGTTCCGGAGCTCGCGGTTGAAGTGTGTGCGTGTAGGCCCATGCCAGGCAGGAAGCGAGTATGAACGGCATCATTGCGGAGTTCGAGGAGGTTTCGAAGCTGTACGGCACGTTTGCCGCGCTGCGCAAAGTGTCGGTGCGGTTCGAGCGCGGGCGGGCCTACCTGGTGCTGGGGCCGAACGGAGCGGGGAAGTCGACGCTGCTGCGGACGCTCGCGGGGCTATTGAGGCCGAGCTACGGGAAGGTGCGGGTGTTTGGGGCGGACGGTTCTGCAGAGGCTCCGATGGAGGCGCGGGAGCGCATCGGATACATGAGCCACGCCACGATGCTCTACGACGAGTTTTCGGGTGTGGAGAATCTGCGGTATTTCGCGAGCCTGTATCGTGAGCGGGATTGTGTGACGCCGGAAGAGGCGCTGCGCAGCGTTGGGCTGGACCCAGCTCTGGCGCGGCCGGTGGGGCAATATTCGCAGGGAATGAGGCAGCGGGCCTCGCTGGCGCGGGTGCTGGTTTCGCGTCCGGAGCTGCTGCTGCTGGATGAGCCGTTTTCGAATATGGATATCGCGAGCGCGCACCAGATGCTGCGGCTGCTGGAGACCTTCAGGACCGAGCAGAGGACGATTCTGCTGACGACGCATCAGCGGGAGCTGGCCGAGCCGCTGGCGGATTATGTTCTGACGCTGGAGGCCGGGGCGGTGGCGAGTCTGGAAGAGGGGCCGTACGCGATACGCGGCGCTGCCGGGCTGGAGGCGGCGACGGCGGGAGCTGTGGTGAGGTCCGGACGATGAGCGGGCACAAGACCAATGCGGCGCGGTATCTGGATTCTCTGGAAATCCAGTATGAGATTCGCGAGTACGAGGTTGATCCGGTGGAGTTTTCGGCGATTGTGGTGGCGGAGAAGATCGGACTGCCGGCGGAGCAGGTGTTCAAGACGCTGCTGTGCGTGACGGCGGAGCGGGGGCATGTGTTTGCTGTGGTGCCTGGAGGCGCGGAGCTGGATTTCAAGAAGCTTGCTGCTGCGGCCAGGACGCGCAAAGCAGAGATGGTATCGCTGAAGGACGTGCAGCCGCTGACCGGCTATGTGCGCGGCGGGGTGACGGTGTTTGGGGCGAAGAAGGATTTTCCGGTGTATGTGGACGAGACTGTGGAGTTGTTCGATGTGATTTCGGTATCGGCGGGGACGCGGGGTGTACAGGTTTTGCTGAGTCCGGCGGATTATTTGCGGGTGTCGAAGGCCACGGTGGCGGATCTGACCAAACAGAGCGCAGAGCACAGAGCACAGAGCTCAGGGGAAGGCTTCGGCCCGCGGAGTGGGGAGAGATTGCGATGAAGGGCGCATATTTCCTGACGCATTTGAAGAAGGATCTGCAACTGGAGTGGCGGTCGAAGGAC
>PMAM01000380.1 GCA_003152595.1 Acidobacterium sp. | reverse complement strand
CTCCTCCCTCCCCCCTCCTCTCTGTCCCCTGCCTTATTCGATCCGTTCGTGCCGATAGCCGGCTTCGGTGAGGGCGGCGGCGATCTCCCTGATGTGGGCAGCGCCGCGGGTTTCCAGGGTGAAGTCGATCACCGTGTCCCCCAGGCTCACTCCGTAGTAGGCGCGGTCGTAGGCGGTTTGCACGATGTTCGCGCGCTGGTCGGCGATGATGCGGGTGAGATTGTGCAGCGAGCCGGGCCGGTCGGTCAGGTGGATGCGGATGCGGATCCAGCGGCCGTCCTTGACGAGGCCGCGCTCGATGATCTTGGAGAGCAGCGTGACGTCGATATTGCCGCCGCAAACGAGGACCGCCGTGCGGTGTCCGTTGAGGGAGGTTTTCTTTTGGAGCAGCGCGGCCAGGGCGGCGGCTCCTGCGCCTTCGGCAAGAGTCTTCTCACGTTCAAGCAAAACCAGAATGGCGCTGGCGATTTCCTCTTCGTCGACGGTGACAAGCTCGTTGACGAACTTTTCGACAAGGGGCAGGGTCTTTTCCCCAGCACGGCGAACAGCGATGCCGTCGGCGATGGTGGCTTCGGCCGGAATGGTGACGGGATGACCGGCTTCGCGCGCGCGGAGCATCGAGGGCAGGCGCTCCGTCTGCACGCCAACGATGCGGATGTTCGGATTGCTCTCCTTGATCGCACAAGCGACGCCGCCGATGAGCCCACCACCGCCAATCGGGACCACGACGGCCTCGAGATCCGGAACCTGTTCCAGCAATTCGAGCCCGATGGTTCCCTGCCCGGCGATCACCTCGTCGTCGTCGAAGGGATGCAGGAAGGTGAGTCCGTCGGCAGCGCCCTGGCGGATGGCTTCCGCGCAGGCCTCATCGTAGTCGGCGCCATGGAGCACGACGTCGGCGCCGTAACTGGAGGTGGCGGCGACTTTGACGAGCGGGGTCATCAGCGGCATGACGATGCGCGCGCGAATACCGTTCTGGCTCGCGTGGAAGGCCACGGCCTGGGCGTGATTGCCGGCGCTGGCCGCGATCACGCCGCGGCTGCGCTCGTCCGGGGTGAGGGTGAGGATCTTGTTCAGCGCTCCGCGCTCCTTGAACGCGCCGGTGCGCTGCAGGTTGTCGAGCTTGAGGAAGACCTGCTGGCCGGTCATCTCCGAGAGAGCGGCGGAATGAGGCGCGGGCGAGAGATAGAGATGGCCGCGGATGCGCTCGCGGGCGGCGCGGATGGTGTCGAGGGTGACGGGCAAGGTGGTTCCCTTTCCACAAATGAAAAAGCCATCGGCTCCTGGAGCGCGATGGCGGTTGTGTGCTGATCAAGAGCTTTCGCTTAGCCGCCCGCTCCTGTGAAGATGGCCGTGGTAATTCGCGCAATGGCAACGATGATAGCGGCGCGGATGGAGCCGTGGTGCATGGTTCGAGGAAACCAGAGAGGGGTGGCGATGTCAATGGCGCGTCAGAACGGCAAATGAGATCAGTGCATCCACCGCCGCCGGAACCGGCGGGCAAAAGTGACCGACTGCAGCGGTTCGAGGGGAACGAAGACATCGAGAGACGTGGGTTCCAGCGGAATCTCAGGTTCTCTGGTAACGACGGGGCTACCGCTGCCAAAATATTCCCCAGCGAGGGTAGCGCGAAGAGACTGACTCGCCTGATCTACAACTTCCAGCCTTTCGGCATAGGGTTGGAATCCGTTGGCAGCAACGACAATTGCGTAGCTCCCTTTCGCTAAACCGACAGTTGCTTCGCCGTTGAGATCCGTCTGGACCGATGTTTCCTCCGGCGTAGCATGCGCATATTGGAGCCAATCACCAATGTAGACAGTTGGCAAGTGGATTATCCCGATATGCGCACCGTGAATAGCCGCTCCAGTTGGATCAACAACCGTTACGTCAACCTGGCTCGTTGATGTATTTTGCGCGGTGAGGGCTACGGCGAGTACGAAGGGAAGGACGGCGGCAAGACGTACAGCAGCCATAGCTGGAAGAATGGCACTCGATCCCCTACTTTTCAAGGGATTGTTTCGCCAGTGTTTTTTGCAACCCATGCAAATGCAGCCCCGATAATAGACCTATGCCGTTGCTGCCGGAGATTCCCGAGCCGATTGCGCCGAGCTTCCAGCTCGAGTGGGATAAGTTTGTCGCGTTCCTGGGCGTTTATGCGCAGTCCGCTGTGGGGCGCGGGTGGATTGCGGCGCTTGTCCCTTCGCTGGAGCGTAGCTGGGTCGAGGGGGCGCAGCGGCTCGTTGCCGAAATGCGGCTGTTGGTCGGGGCGGGCGTGATGCCGCAGCTGCGGGCGCTCTTCGATCCGACCCAGTTGCTGGCGAAGGCGCGCATCGAGGGTGTGGCGCTCGAGTCCGAAGAGCTGCGCGCGACGATCGCGCTCGCCGAGGAGATCACCGCGTGGACCGAGTTGATCCAGACTCCACCTCAAAATACGCAGGACAAGCTGCCGGAACTGACAGAGTTGTCGCGCGAGTTGCTGGGAACGAGTTTGCGGCCGCTGACCGAGGGGATACGGGAGAAGATTCTGCCGGACGGAACGCTGGCTGATGACGCGTCGCCGGAGTTGCGGCGCATCCGCCGCGAAATGGAACGCCAGCAACGCGCCATCGAGGAGAGCCTGCGGTCGGCGCTGCGGCGCTTTTCCGAAGGCGGCACGACGCAGGATGAGCTGATCACGATTCGCGGCGAGCGGTTCGTGATCCCGGTGAAAGCGGAGTGGAAGCGGCGGGTGCAGGGTGTGGTCCACGGGGCGAGCTCCAGCGGGCAGACCGTTTACGTGGAGCCGCTGGAAACCATCGAGCTGAACAATGACCTGGTGCGGCTGCTCGAAGACGAGCAGGGTGAGATTCACCGCATTTTTCTCCACATGACACGGCAGATCGCGCAGTTCAGTGGGGCGATCCTGACCGGCGCCAGGGTTCTGGCCGAAGTGGACACGCTGCAGGCGCGGGCGCGCTTCGCGCAGGAATACGACTGTGCAGTGCCGAAATTCGCCGACGAAACAGCCCCTGAGTTTCGACTGAAGAACGCGCGGCATCCGCTGCTGGAGCGCCGGTTGCGGGCCGAGTCGAAGAGGGTCGTGCCGATCAGCCTCGCGCTGGCCGGTTCCGATCGGCAGCTCATCATCAGCGGACCGAACACCGGCGGCAAAACCGTCTCGCTTAAGACCGCGGGATTGCTGGCGATGATGGCACACGCCGGCGTTCCGGTTCCGGCGGATGAATGCGTGACGCCGGGCTTCGATGCGTTCCTGGCGGACATCGGCGATGCGCAGTCGATCGAGCAGGATCTGTCGACGTTTTCGGCGCACATGACTAATTTGAACCGCATCGCCGTCCAGGCGACGGCGCACTCGCTGGTTTTGCTCGACGAGCTGGGCTCGGCGACAGATCCTGAGGAAGGGGCAGCGCTGGCGGTCGCCGTGGCGGAGCATTTTCTGCAAGCTGGAGCGTGGTCGATTGTCTCCACGCACCTCACCTCGCTCAAGGTCTATGCGGAGAACGCACTCGGGGCGGTGAACGCCGCGGTCGGATTCGACGAGACGACGCTCGCGCCCACCTATGAATTGCGGCAGGGCGTGCCGGGAGCGTCGGCGGGCATCAATATCGCGCAGCGGTTGGGACTGAGCGCGGAGATTGTCGCGGCGGCGCGTGCCCGGCTGAACACGCAGACTCAGGACATCGCCAGGTTCCTCGACAGCCTGCACGAGCAGCTGGCGGAGCTGGAGAAGGAGCGGGGCCGTGTGCGGCGGCTGGAGCAGGATCTGACGAAGGAGCGGGCGCGCCTCGACGCCGAGGGCATGAAGGAGTGGCGCGCCAAGGTGAAGGATCTCGAAGGCCAGCTCGCCTCGCTGCTGAAGGACTTTGAATTCCAGATGCGGGAGACGGTGCGCGCCATCGAGGATCGCGCTGCGCAACAGAAGCTCTCGAAGCAGGCGGAGCAGCGGATTGCGCGGCTGCGGCGGGAGTTTTCGGAGAGCTTCAACACGGCAATTGTGGCGCAGCACACGGGCGCCGATCGCGGCGACCAGAACGCGCAGCCACATATCGTGAAGCATGTGGCCGAGGGTGACACGGTCCGGCTGCGGAGTCTGGGCAAGACGGCGGTCGTCCAGCGGCAGCTCGATGAGAAGACCTTCGAGGTTGCGGTCGGACCGATGAAGATGCGGGTGGCGCGCGACGAGATTGCCGAAGTCGTGTCGAGCGCGCGGTCGCAGACGCCGCTGCAGGCAGTGCGCGGGCGCGCGGGGATCACCGTCTCGATGGCCGAGCCGGAGGTGGGATCGAGCGAGATCAACGTGATCGGCAAGACTGCGGACGAGGCGCGAGATGACGTGGAGAAATTCCTCGACCGCGCCTTCCTGGCCGGCCTGCAGCGCATCCGCATCATTCATGGCACGGGGATGGGTGTGCTGCGGCGGACCTTGAGGACCTGGCTGGAGAAGCATCCGCAGGTCGCATCAGTCACGGAGCCGGGGCAGAACGAGGGCGGGGCCGGAGCCACAGTCGTGGAATTGCGGGACTAGCCACCGAAAGCATCCAGGGTATGCGCGAAGCGCGCCTGCCTGGACGGCTAGTCCCTTGACTCCGCCCATCGAAAAGTTGCACCATCGGCAGTCACATGGAAGGATAACGGCAATGATTCAGGTGATCACGGTCGAGCGGGAATATGGCAGCCAGGGCGCGGAGTACGCGCATCACCTGGCGCATCGGCTGGGATGGCGTTTGATCGACAGCTGCCTCATCGAGGATGTGGCGCGCAAGGCCGGCGTGACGCCGACGCTGGTGAAGCGCTGCGATGAACGCGTCGATCCCTGGTTCTACCGATTCGGCAAGGCGTTCTGGCTCGGATCGCTGGAGCAGATGCCGGACGACCCGAAGGTCTTCGACAGCGCGCGCATGGTGGAGTTTGTGAAGGGCTACGTGCAGGAACAGGCGGCGATCGGGAGCTGCGTGGTGGTGGGGCGAGGCGCGGCGTGCATGCTGGCGCGCTCGCCGGGCGCGTACCACGTCTTCATCTATGCCTCGATGGCGCGCAAGATCCGCTATATCGAGGAGAAATTTCCGGAGCACGTGGGCGACGCCGAAAATGAAATC
>PMAM01000376.1 GCA_003152595.1 Acidobacterium sp. | reverse complement strand
TCCTGCTGCGCGGCGCGCCCTACACCGTGGTGGGCGTCCTGCCGCAGGGCGCGCAGATGCCGAATCCCGCGGACATATGGACGCCGCTGATGCCGTCGGACCGCAATGGTGTATGCGCGGGAACCAATTGCCTGATCCTGATGCGGCTGAAGCCGGGCGCAACCTGGGATGAGGTACGCACGCAGCTGGCTCACGTGCCGCCGGCATATGGATACAACGTCGCGAAGTGGCGCGTGTGGTACTACGCGAGCCCGCTGCACTTCTATGCGGGCAGCTCGATGCGTCAGCAGACCCAGGCTCTGATGGCGGCCGTCGGTTTCATCCTGCTGATCGCCTGCGCCAACCTTGCCGGCCTGATGCTGGCGCGCATCCACCGCCGCGCGCCGGAGATGGCGACGCGGCTGGCTCTGGGCGCAACGCGGGTCCGCATCCTGCGCCAGCTCTGGATCGAAAACCTGGTGTTGGCGCTCGCGGGAGGCGCCGTTGGCCTGGGCCTGGCGTTGGCGTTGTTTCCTGCCATGAAGCAGCTGTTGCCGGACGAGATGATTCCCATCGGCGGATTCACCCTGGATGGTCGCGTCCTGGCGTTCACGGTGGCCGCGACGCTGCTCACTAGTCTGCTCTTCGGCGCACTGCCGGCGCTCGAAACACGCCGCGTCGATCTGCGCAGCTCGATCGCCACGGGAACGCGCTCGGTGGCAGGCGGTTCGAGCCTGATTCGCAAAGGCCTGATCGGCGCAGAAGTCGCGCTGACCGTCGTGCTGCTGGCCGGCGCAGGGCTGCTCATCCGGACGCTCGCGCATCTGGAATCGATCCCGCCTGGGTTTGACCCGCACAACGTGATCGCGGCCAAAGTCTCGCTGGACGATGCCCGCTATCACGATCCGGCCGCATTCGACATGCTGCTCTCGAAGAGCGTCGCGGCGATGCAGCAGATTCCCGGTGTTGAGAGCGCGGCCGTCGCCCTGAGCGCTCCCTACGAGACGTTCATCAACGACGGCATCGAGTTTCCCGACGGTCCCCGGGCCGGCCAGGAAGATTCCAGCAGCTTCAGCTACATCACGCCGCAGTATTTTGCCGCGCTGCGTATCCCGCTGCTTTCAGGCCGTACATTTACCGACGGCGATACCGGGACCTCAGAGCCGGTCGCAATCGTGAATACCGCGTTCGGCAAGCACTTCTATGACAATCCCAATCCCCTCGGCCGCCACTTCAAGGCCGGATCGACCAC
This sequence comes from Acidobacterium sp., assembly GCA_003152595.1. Lineage (GTDB taxonomy): Bacteria > Acidobacteriota > Terriglobia > Terriglobales > Acidobacteriaceae > Palsa-343. The sequence goes on along the minus strand of PMAM01000376.1, from coordinate 5,363 downwards.
CTTCACCATCGTCGGCGTGGTGCCCGATGTGCTCGACCAGTCGAACGTCGCCCGCGATGAGCCGATCGGCGTCGACCCGATCTACTACGTGCCGTACACGCGGGTATCTCCGCGACTGCTGACCATTGTGCACATGTGGGCGCAGCCGTCGTGGATCGTGCGCACCCAGGGGCCAATCGCCGGACTGACAGGCAGAATGCAGCAGGCGCTCGCCGCCGTCGATCCGGGGCTGCCCTTCTCCGGCTTCTACTCCATGCAGGATTTGCTCAACAAACAGTTACAAATGCAGCGCATCGAAGTCGCGCTGCTGGGCAGCCTGGCCGCACTCGCCCTGCTGCTTTCGACGGTGGGCATTTATGCCCTCGTGTCGAACCTGGTGGTGCAGCGTACGCGCGAGATCGGGATCCGCATTGCGCTGGGCTCGACGCTCGCGCAGGCGATGCGGCATATGGCCTCCTCAGGGATTGCAGCGGCCCTCGGCGGCGTCGTTGCGGGACTCGTCTGCTCGTTCTTCGTGCTGCGCGTGATGAAGAGCGCGATCTACGGCGTGAAGACCTGGGATCCCGTAACCCTGATCACCGTGCCGCTGCTGCTGGTCGCGATCGCGGCCGTGGCCAGTCTGCTGCCCGCGCTGCGCATCGCGCGCATCGATCCGGCGGAGACGTTGCGGGCCGAGTGAGGAAGCAGGAAGCTGCTGGAAGTTTCCTCCTTTGAGGGCGCCGAAGACACGAGACTTCGCCGCCGCTTTTTCAGCGTCTAATCTGAGGATATGAAAACTGTCGCGTTGGACGGATTTGGCGGGCCGGAGGTGCTGCGCATTGCAGAGACCGAGAAGCCGCGTCCAGGCACGGGCGCGGTTCTGATCCAGGTGGCCGCTGCGGGTATCAACCGTGCGGACATTCATCAGCGGCAGGGGAATTATCCGCCGCCGCCGGGCGCGTCTGAAATTCTGGGGCTTGAAGTGGCGGGCACGATTGTCGAGCGCGGGCCAGAGGCCGATCCGCGATGGAAGATCGGCGATGCCGTTTGCGCGCTGGTGCCCGGCGGCGGCTACGCCGAGTATTGCGTGGCGCACGGCGGATGCTGTTTGCCGATTCCGGCGGTGTTCGCGAAAAATCCGGCGACTGCGATGACGAATGCGGCGTCACTGCCCGAGGCGGCGCTGACGGTGTGGGCCAATCTCTTCGATCCCCGGCGTCTGTTCGAGGGCGACCATTTTCTCATTCAAGGCGGCACCAGCGGCGTCGGCACCATGGCGATCCAGGCGGCCCTGGCTTTTGGCGCTCATGTAGCTTCGACCGCCGGCTCTGAGGACAAATGCCGGTTCCTGCGCGAACTGGGCTGCGAGCGCGCCCTGAACTATCGCGAGGAGGACTGGGTCGCGGGCACGCGGGAGTGGGCCAGCGCCCCTCCGGATGCGGGCGTCGACGTCATCCTTGACATGATCGGCGGCGATTATTTCCCAAAGCACATCGACTTGCTGCGGCGGGACGGGCGCCTGATTCATATCGCCTTCGGCGGCGGCGCGGAAGTGACGCTGGACCTGCGCAAACTCATAGGGAAGCGGCTCGTCGTGACCGGCTCAACCCTGCGCTCCCGACCCGTAGCCGAGAAGATAAAGCTGCGCGACGGAGTGGAGGAGCACCTGGGTCCGCTGCTCGAGTCGGGCCGAATCCAACCCATCGTCGATCGCGTCTATCCTCTGGAAGAGGTCGCGGAAGCCCACCGCCGCATGGAATCGAGCGGGCACATCGGCAAGATCGTGCTCCGGATAGGCGAGCCCCGAACGGAGTGAGAAGATAAGGCTGGTATGCGTGTCACGACTCGGGGGCTGCGCCGATGGATCGTGGGAACGGCGGCCCTGCTGCTGGCGGTGGTCGCCGGCTTCGTCATCTATGGGCGCAATCGCTTCCGGCACATCGAAAAGGACCTGCCCGGCCGCCTCGGGATCGACATCCAGCAAACTGCGAACACCATCACCTTTTCGCAATCCACTCAGGGACACACGCTGTTCACGCTCAAGGCGGCGAAACAGGTGCAGCTGAGGTCCGGCCACGTGCTGCTGCACGATGTGGACATCGCGCTTTACGGGCCGCCGGGATCGGGACGCAAGGATCGCATCGCCGGCAGCAATTTCGATTATGACCAGACGAACGGCGTGATTGTAAGCCAGGGCGAAGTGGAGATCGAGCTGCAGGGAACGGGCAAGGCTTCTCCGGCGAGCGGCGACGGCAGCGACACAAACGCCGACACGATCCGCGTAAAAACCCATGGCCTGACCTTTCTGCAGAAGACCGGTGAGGCGTCGACGCAGCAGAAAGTGGAGTTTGAGCTGCCGCGCGGCGCCGGGACCGCGGTGGGTGCGGACTACAACTCGAAGACCGGCGTGGTGGTGCTCGACAGTCAGGTACATATCACCACCAGCAGCAACGGAAAGGCAGGAGTGGTGGATGCGGCGCATGCAACGCTGCTGCGCGCNNGCCGATCAGGCGACGGTAGATTTCCGCCGGGATGGAACGGCGGAGATGATCGATGCGAAGGGCCACGTGCGCATGAAGAACGACAACGGCGCGACGGTGAATGCGGAGACTGCACACATTTTGCTGGACGCGAGGAGCCAGCCCACGCAGGCCGATCTCGGAGGTGGCGTGCAGTTCGCATCCGTGCGGGACAACGAATCGATGCGCGGATCGTCGGGCAATGGAACGTTGCTCTTTGCTGTCGCGAACGCGGGTGGGCACGCGCAGGCGCAGTTGCGGCACGGTGAGTTCCGCGAGAACGTAAAATTCGACGAAGACACCAGCGGCCTTGCGAAGGATCCCCGGGGACGCGCGCAGAAACAGGTGCAGGCGCAGAAGGTGAACGTGGACTTTGGTCCGGCGCCGGGCGGCCGCAGTGTCGAGGCGCGGAAGGCGATCGCGGAAGGCAGTCCCGTGGTCACCTCTCGGCAGATACCCTCGAAGGGGCCGGAGCAGACCACGCGCATCAGCGGCGATCGGCTGGTGGCCACGCTGGGCGCGGGGAACGCGCTCGAGCATTTGGACGGCACGGGCAACACCGAAATCGTGCAGTCGGCAACGGACGGCTCGCACGACACGACGAAGGGCGATGTTCTGCATGCGAGCTTCGTGCAGGAACCGGCGCCGGCGAAGGAGACGCCCGCGAAGAACACGGTTTCCAAAGCCAGGACGAAGAACCCGGAGCCGCGTCCGGAGACCACGCTGGAGACAGCCATGCAGGACGGCAATGTTGTGCTGACTGAAACGCCGGCGAAGAAGCCCGGGGCGACGACCCAGCCCGACACGCTCACCGGATGGGGGCAGCACGCGGAGTATCGCGCGTCCGATCAGGTGCTTCACCTGACCGGCAGCCCGCGGATCAGCGACGGCGCCATGATGCAGGTGGCGGCGGATCAGATCGACTATCACCGCGACACCCAGAACGCCGCAGCCAGCGGTCATGTGAAGGCCACATACACGCAGGCGACAACAAGCGGAGAAGGGTCGGATCGAAAGGCGCCGCCGACGATGGGCGGCAGCGGTCCGGTACACGTGATCGCCGACCGCGCGACGATGGAGCATGCGAAGAACCAGGACTTCTTCTATGGGACTCAGCGGAATCCGGCACGGATGTGGCAGGATCCCGATTCGCTGCTGGCGCCCGTCATCGAAGTCGACCGCGATCAGAATCAGCTGAAGGCCTGGGGCGAGAACACCGGGAGCGCGCCGGTGGTGAATGCGAACTTCACCACCACGCTCGGGGGGCGGCAGCAGCAGGCCAGTGTCGTACGCGTACTCAGCCAGACGCTGGTCTACTCCGACAAAACCCGCCAGGGCGATTTTCGTGGATCGGTGACAGCCTCGCAGGGCGATGAGTCGATTCACGCCGACGATGCCGTACTGTATCTGAAGCCGTCGCCGGTCAGTGCGAAGCCCGAACAGAAGCCTGCAGAGAACATCGCAAACCAGGGAACGGCAAAATCCGCTGCGAAGCAAAGCTCGCAGCTCGACCATATGGTCGCCACGGGGCATGTGCTCTTCATTCAGCCAGGGCGCAGGGGCAATGGCGAGAAGCTGATCTACACAGCCGACGACGGCAAATATGTCCTCAGCGGAACCGAAGCCGCCCCGCCGCAGCTATGGGATCGCGTACACGGAACCACGACCGGGGAGGCGCTGATCTTCTCAAGCCAGGATGACAAGGTCGAAGTGAGTGGAGGAAAATCGAGCGCGGTCACCGAGACGCACGCGAGGAAATAGGAATCTCGTCGGGTTCTTTGCACGCTGTGCTGTCTCGCCTGTAATCTGGTCAAAGATTCATGCGCAAGCTGTCCACCGACGAGATCAACAAGTCCTACAAAGGGCGGCAGGTGGTGCACGGGGTCAGCGTGCATGTGACCGAAGGCGAAGTGGTCGGCCTGCTCGGTCCCAACGGCGCCNNCGCCCATGTATATCCGGGCGCGCCAATATGGCATCGGTTACCTGCCCCAGGAGCCGTCGGTCTTCCGCAAGCTCACCGTGGAAGAGAACATTCTGGCGGTCCTGGAAGTGCAGCCCATCGCCCCCGAGATGCGCCGGGCGCGCGCGGAAAAGCTGATCGAGCAGCTGAATCTGGGGCACATCCGCAAGACGCGCGGCTATGCGCTATCCGGCGGCGAGCGGCGCCGGGTGGAGATCGCCCGCTGCCTCTGCATCCAGCCGACTTTCATCCTGCTGGACGAGCCCTTTTCGGGAATCGATCCCATTGCGGTCCTCGACCTTCAGGAAATCATCTTCGACCTCAAGGCCAGCGGCATCGGCGTCCTCATTACCGACCATAATGTGCGCGAGACGCTCTCCGTAACCGATCGCGCCTACATCATCAACGAGGGGCGCATCTTCCGGCACGGCACGCCCGATCAGCTCGGAAACGACCCCGAGGTGCGGCGCGTCTATCTGGGAGAAGGCTTTAGCCTGGGGTAACCTTTGTGGTTCGCTAATTACCTAAGGAACCAGTGGGATACGGTAACGGCAACAGAATTGCTGCGCGCCCCAGGCGCACGGATGTAAACTCGGGGCATCGGGCCCGTTTGTAGAGGATTATGGTTCTTCTTCAGCCAAAACTCAGTCTTAAGGTCGCGCAGCGCCAGATTCTGACGCCGGGACTGATGCAAATGGTCAGCGTTTTGGCGCTGAACAAGCTCGAGCTGAAGGAGATGATCCAGGCCGAGATCGCCGAAAACCCCGTTCTGGAGGAGATGGACGAGAACGTCCCCCTGCTCGACGACGTCTCCCGAGCGGAAGAGGATCGGGACCGGCCGGTCGAAACCCAGCCCGTGACCGAAGTGGAGAAGAAGGAGAAAGATCCCTTCGACGAGATCGACT
>PMAM01000306.1:34321-44106 GCA_003152595.1 Acidobacterium sp. | reverse complement strand
ATCCCAACTTCGCGCTGCCGAGCGAGGTGGAAGCCGGCGTACCTGGCGTCTCGGTTCCGGCCAGATTCGGAACTCTTGAAAGCACGATCTCGCCTCCTACGGGGCTGCTGGGCGTCGGCCTCGGAGGTGATAGCTCCCCCCGCATGATCGCGTTCCAGGGAAGGATTGAGTTCTAAGGGCAGGAGCAGCGAACGTAACTTCCGAACCGGCGCCACCGTCAGGTCCTGCCTGGCGGTGCGGATGGACGTATCGGCGGCCAAGGTTAGGACAGGCCGGCGTCGCCGATTAGCGCAGGAGAGTTCGCGCGGCTGTTGGTGAGATAGATGCGCCTCCTCAATGAGGGGGCGCCGCAGCGGGTAAGTAAGAAAGGACTAACCACAAAGGTGTTAAGTGGAGAGGCGCTTCAGGTGCATGAGCATTGGTGAGGGCGCCAGCTATCATAGCGCAGCACTCGATCAATCGTGGAAGGCCGGGTTATGGGCTGGAAATGGCGCGCACCGGCGGTTTCCGGAACGACAATCGCTGCTTCTGCTGCGCTTCTCGAATCGCTGATTATTAAAGGATTGACGCTCTACGGATCACAGCGCAGAGACTCCGCTGTTATTTATTGTCTCGGCGTTGCCGGCGTAGCAGCTCTGATCTTTTTCATGGCCGGAATTCTACTCTCCGGGCGGACGCTGGTTCAGCAACACCGCGTGAGTCAGGATCTCTCCGCCAGTGTCTGGGACACCGCAGAATCCCCACGCTAGCCGACCTGCGGCGCGAAGCCAGCGCCTGGAATGAAAAGATGCACCGCCATCGGCTCCTGATCGACTGGCGCTTCACACGTGCAAAGGCCCGCCAGAAGTTCCGCTACACAAGGCACCGCTTCATGCGGTCAGAGCAGTAATAATCCTCCGGCAGAGCCGGAGGCTTTGGGTTGCTGGCCCGTCAAAGGGGCCTGATCGCAACCGCTGAAAAGTATAAACAACTACACCGACCGCAAATCACTCCATCAGTAGCTTTGTAGATCAAAAGTCACAGCGGGTCGACAACTCCCGGAATTCTCAAAGTTCGACTGTCTCCCCAGGCAGAGCCGGGGGCCTCCCACGGTTAGCTAATTGACTGTAATGGTGAAAGCCTGCGTGCTGGCGACTCCGTCCGTGTTTTTGAAGGTTGCCGTGTACACATTGCTGGACGAGGTCAGCGTGATGCTGTTGAGCACGCGCGAGGTCGACGTGAAGCCATTCGGTCCGGTCCATCTCCATGTGCCACCGCTCTGCGGTTGCGGCCCGAGGTTCACCGTGCCGCCCACATTCACGGCCACACTCGCCACCTGCTGCCATGCTCCTCCATTCACCTGAATATAGGGAACGATCGGAGTCGGGGTCCCGTTCTGGACCGTCACGGTCACGATGCTGGAAGTGGACGAGGGATAGGTCCCGCTTCCGCCGAAGATGGCGGTCATGGAGTTGGCGCCGGATTGGAGCGATGACCCGGGCACCGAGGTTGAGCAGGTTCCACCGCTCAGCGTGCAGCTGCCCACAACCGTGGTACCCGCTTTGAAGGTGGCTGTGCCGGTCAGCGCGGGAGGCGTGTCGACATATCCTGTCGGGGTTCCACCGGTCACAGTCGCTGTCAATTCCGTGGACTGGCTGGAGTTGATGGAGGTGGGGTTGGCGTTGAGTGCGGTGCTGCTGGTGAACGCCGTATTCCAATCGGCGATCAGGTTGTTGACGTTGACCGTGCCGATACCGGTGACCTGGTCATAGCCGACGGTGGAGGGATAAGCGACCGTGAGCGAGCTGGAGCCGGTCNNTTGAAGATGCACGCTGCCGCAGGTAAGCCGGTAGTTACACCGGTGTTCGACGCCTGGCCATTGGCGTAACACGCCGTTTGCGTTGCGGCGTTCGTATATTGGGCCTTGGCCAGAGCATAGAGAGCTGGGTTGAGCACGCCCTGACGCGACCCGGTGGCGGTTCTGAGCAAACCAAAGACACCCGCCATGTAGGGAGCGACAAAGGAAGTGCCTCCGGCACCGCCAAAGGTAGAGGACGACGTACAGGGGGCGCTTTCGTGCGAATCGCAAAAAATCAGGTAATGGCCCCAAACACCGTTCGCGGCGAATCCCGCTATGTCCGGTTGCGAGCGCATGGAGTTGGAGTAGCCGGATATACCGGTTTGCCAGGAAGGCACCGCATAATGCGTGCTGATGCCGCCTGAACCGCCCACCACGTCGCCGGTGGCGAACGAACCGGTGCCACAGAAGCCCGCGCCCGTGTAGCCTTCATAATTTGCAATAATGCTGCTGGCGCAACTGTTGTTCCATGCCGTTTCAGGAACATAGCTGAGGGCATCGTTATAGTAGGTGGAGTTGGTGGCACCCCAGTAGGTGCTCTGTGCTGGCCCTCCCTCCCCTGCGTCGTAAAGATCCTGGAAGTCGGTGCCGCCCGTAAGAGTAACCATGGGAGAACCGAAGGCAGTCACATTGATTCCCGATGTGGCCGTGCCGGATGTTTTCTGGTCCTTAACATCGGAACCGGAGTCGCCTGAGGAGATGAGGATGGACTGGCCCTGGGTGGCAGCCTGTGCGAACAGATTGTCCAGGAAAGTGTAATCCGACGCTGACGTGTAATAGAGTTCGCTCTCACCGTAGCTAAGGCTCATCACGTCGGAGAGATTGTTATCGATCAGCGCCGCCATGGAAGTGAAGATGCCGTCGTCGGGATTCTGATCGCACGACATGAAGATTTCGTTGGCAGAGGGAGCGGTTGCGTTGATCCACTCGGCGTCCAGCGACGCCTCTCCATCTTCACCGTTGCCATTCGGGTCGATGCCGGGATCGTTGCAGGTGACCGTGCCGTAGCCGTGATAGACGTGCATGTTCAGCGTGCCTGGCACGCCAAACAGAGTGCGGAAGGTGGCGACATCCCCGCCGGTAGCGGCACCTGTACCCGAATTCACCGTGCCGTATTCAATATCGCTCTCTTCGATAACCGCGACGGTTGCAGTCCCGGCCAGATTCCCGCCCGTGAATACCGGGTTGACCTTGTAGATGGTATAGAAATCCTGCGGGGTGACAAGGTAATATCCGCTGCCGTTGTTATAGGCAGGCGAAGCTATATCCTCGCTGGTGGGGTTAACGATGTGCCAGGTGTGGGTATCCTGATCCCAGGAGGTTTGACGAAGCTCAGTGTGGTTGGTCTGCGCAGGAATCTTGTTCAGCCCCTTGATACCCACGACGACCGGTGCCAGTGCGGCCGGAATCTGCGGATCCTGTATCAGCGCGGGGTATTTGCCGCCTTGTATGTTGACGTAATGCAACTGGGTGTGGAAGGCTTCCAGCACCTGGCCGGCGGTGGCCGCGAAATCGATCATGCTGGCATTGTTCAGGACACCACGAACCTCAAAGCCGTGCGACTGGAGCCATGCGGAGAGGGTCGCAATATCCTGCGGCGAAGCGCCGAAACGGGCGCCGAATTCCGCCGGGGCCAGCCACTTGTGATATTCCGACGCGCCCGGCTGCTGCTGGCGCGCTATCAGATTATCGAGGTCGGCCTGCTGCGCGGTGCTGCGCTGCAGCAGCAGAAAGAGGTGCAGGGGTTTGGTGTCTTCCACCGGACCAAGGTCCGGCGCCCGAGCGACGTCCTGACGGACATTCCCTTTCAAGGTGACCAGGACATGCTCGTCGATGGGGTTAACCAGACGTGAAGGCGTCACCTCCGTGGGCAGGCCAGAAGAATCCTGATCCTGCTGCTGCGCGAGAGCCGATCCTCCGCTGAACGCGAGAAGGGCGGCCGCCAGAATGGCGGAAGAGACTCCACAGGAAGAGCGGAACGAGAGGCGAGAGACAGTCATGGAAAACTCCCAAGTCCGGGTGCTGATCCGGAGATTCATCGCAAACTACACCGGTTCTATGCAGGCGCAGATCCAGGAGCTGGTCAAATGGCAATTGCCATATTTGCGCAGTTCGGCAGCGGTAAGACAGCTGGGGGATATATGAGTGGGTCTAAGGAACGGCCCCGATCATAGCACGGCGCGGAGTAACACCAGGAAAAAATTTTGAGATAACTCAGTGTGCAGGAATCGCGGCTCGCAACTGCGACGGTGGGTGCGATGGTTGCAGGATGGTCCGACTACAATTGTGTTTTCGGGAAGGCTGTGGTCGCGGTTAGGATCCGATCGTCCCACAGAAACATGCGTCAGTAACCTCCAGCGAGTGACCCGGTGAACCGGAGCATGCGAAGCCAGGAACTCTTCATGGGAACAGCAGAACTGCGAGCGAGAGTTCTGAGCGCGCAACTTCCTCTTCCGGCTCATACCCTCCACGTCTGGCGCACGGCGCTCTCCGCCATTACTCCGCTGGCGGACGAGATGAAGATGCTTCTGTCTGCCGACGAACAGGCACGCGCAGACAAGTTTCGCTTTGCCGGGCACCGCAGTGCCTTTATCGCGGGACGCGCTTTTTGCGCACGATTCTGGGCGACTATTGCGGCTGCGCACCAGAAGAGCTGCGCTTCACCGATGGCGATCAGCACAAGCCCAGGATCGATGATGTGGAAAGCCATCTCGCGCGGACGGTTTCATTCAATCTGTCGCATTCAACGAATGACCTGCAGATCGCNNCTGGTGGCGGAATGCCTGACCGATGAGGAGGGGCGGGGGCTGAGCCGTCTGAGTGCCGCGCAACGGCGGAACGCGTTTATCCGGTACTGGGTCCACAAGGAGGTATTCCTGAAATGTGCGCGGTAAAGACGCATGCTCTGCAGCGCGCCGCGGAATGGCCGCCGCACCTCGCGACGAGGCGCCCAGCGCCCGCACCAGCTCCGCCTTAGCCGACTGAATCCTCTGCTCCAGGTCCCTGGTCAGCCGTCCCTCGGGCGCACTGCAGCGCAGCCGGTCACCGTCGACGGTGAGCTGGATGTCGAGTGTCCCATTCGTGGCGCCTCTGAGGAGGATGGCACAAGGATCTGAGTAATCTCGCGCCTGCACAGGAAGAAGGAAGAACGCTGCACCGACGTAACCAGCGGCGTGTGCGTCGCGCCACCTGCGGTGTGGAAAACCTGTCACGAATAGACCCGACAAGCGAGAGTAGCTGCCTTTGATAACGGTGAAGCCGTTTGGAGCGGGCCCCGCGACCCTGCGCAAAAAGGCACGGACTATTTCTTCAGGGGCGCTGTTGGATCCCAGTTGTCGCTGCCGCCCAGAAAATTCTGCGACACGAACTTCTTCGCCTCCTCGGCCGTGAGCTGTTTGGAATGCGGCTCGCGCTCGCTCGTCCGCGCGCCGGGTCCGGTTGATCCTCCTTCGGCATAGAAGGCGGTGTCGAGTGAGTGCGTTTCGCCGGGATGCCACTCGCGCCAGCCGGCGGGCTGGATGTAAGCGCCCATCTCCGTGCCGAGGTAGACCACGGAAGCGTACGGGCGCCACGGGCGGCCAAGGTAGACGTTGTCAACCCCAGGATACGCCGTGAGTTTGCAGGCGTGAAAGACGTAACCTGAATCCTCGTCCGCATAGCTCTTGCCCTGGGCGGTGACAAAACCCTCCGAGTGCGGGGTGCTGCGAATCTCGCAATGATCGAAGACCGTCTTGCCATCGCCGAAGATGAAGTCGACGTTGCCCTCTATATAGCAGTCGGAGAAATACTGCCGTGCGGGGGTACAACGGCGCTGGTCCCCGTCTCCGGTGCATTCTTCGCTGCCGGTGAACAGCGTGTCCTGCTTGCCCAGCAACCGCACATTGTGAAAGACGTCTCGATCGCCGCGCACCAGCAGCGCCAGCGCCTGCGATCCGGCGGGAAGCTGCTCGTGATGCGCGTTCCAGTCATTCTGAAAGGTGATGTTCTCGGCGAAGAAATTGACCCCGGTCACGTTGACGGTTGCCGAGTGCAGGGTTCCGCCGGAGGTGCCAGCGCTCTTGTCCATCACGACGACCGTCTTGCTCGCGTCGGGATTGGCGCTGCGCAGCTGGATGTCCGGCTTGTCGATGCTGAGAACTTCGCGGTAGGTGCCTGGGGCGACGAGGATCAGCGCACCGCCCGTGGCTGGGGCTACATCAATCGCTCTCTGGATCGAGTAGTAGTCGCCCGTGCCATCGGCTGCGACGTACAGCGTCTTGTCCTCTGGTTCGGGAGTGCCGGCCAGTTCCGGCGCGGTGGACAACGACGGAAAGGGCACGAACTTGTCGTCGCAGGCCAGCGGCGTACCGGGCTGCGCATCCGGCGTCGCCTCCACGGTCACGTTGTTACCTTTCGGTTCGAGATTGCCTTTGTGGGGACCGATTGTGATTTTCGCGTTGGCGGCGATGATCTCGGATCGATCCAGCCCGTCGGCGAACACATTGTCCAGCGTCGCACCGAGCGGGTGATCCGCGTCCAGGCCGAGAAATGTGTAGGCCCCAGGCGTCAGCACGTGGACGTTATCAAGGGTGATGCCGCGGTAGACGGGCAGCTTGTCTCCGGAGAAGGTCGTATACAACGGCGTCAGCACAATGGGATTCTTCGTGTCGCGGATACAAACGTTGCGGTAGACGGCGTCCTCCACCAGGCCGCCGCGGCTGCGATCGGACTTGATGCGAATGCCGTTGTCCGCGCCATCGATGGTCAGGTCATCGACGAGCAGATGATCGACGCCGCCATCGGTGCCGCTGCCGATCGACATGCCGTGGCCGGTATAGAAGTGATTGTGGACGACGGAAATGTGGGACGCTGGGCCGCCCCGACTCGACGATTTGACCGCGACATTGTCGTCGCCGGCGTGAATAAAGCAATGCGTGATGGTGACGTTGCGCGATGAGCCGGGGTCGATGCCGTCGGTGTTGCGCGCCGTCTTCGGCGTCATGATCTTCACGCCCCACGCGGTGAATCCGTCTGTCTGATTGACGGAGACGTGGAAGCCGGGGGAGTTGCGCAGCGTGATTCGGTAGAGGGTAAAGTTCTGCGAATCGCGCACCATCAGCATCCAGGGCACGCTCTGCGATTTATCGGTGATCTTGGCTTCGTGCGCCAGGTCCCACCAGGTCACCTGCTGTCCGAGCAGCTTCGCTCCGCCGCGGCCATCGATCGAGCCATCGCCCATGATGCCGCTGCCCGAAGTCTTCGACGCAGTGATCATTCCTTTGCAGCCATGGCCGTGTTCGCTGACAATGCCACAACTGCCGGGGGTGATGTCGAAGACGCGGGGATCCCGGGAAGCTGCCAGCGCGGTATCCGCATCGACGACGAGGGTGACGCCGGACTTGAGTGTCAGGGGTCCGGTAAGGAAGACGTCGCGCTTGCCGTGCGCCTTCAGGACGACGGCGCGGCCTGCATCGCAACCATCGATGGCACGCTGAATCCGATCCGTGTCGAGTTTGCGTTCGTCGGCGTCGCTGAGGACGCCGTGGGGTGCGGCGAGCTGGGCCTGCAGCGTCACGCAGGCTTGGGGAATGCTGGGTTCAGTAACCGTTCTTGTGTCCTGAGCGAACAGAGTTGTTGCCAGCAGAATTGGCGAGGCGAGCGCGAACCATCCAATGCGCACCATGCTCTTTTTCTTCCTCCTGGGATTGCGCGGACATGAAGGAGGCTGCCGTTGTGAGCGGCAGCCTCCGGAATCAGGGACTGCGGTTGTCGCCTAGAACTCGATACGCGCCGAGAACTGAGCGGCTTTGCGGTTCAGGGCGCCGCTCTGCGTGACGGTTCCGAAGCTCGAGTTGCCAACTGCCGTATTGGCAACTGCAAACTGCGTGTGGTTGGTGACGTTGTACCACTCGGCGCGGAAGTCCAGCCGCGTGTTTTCCGTAATGTGCAACGGGAAACTACGCACCGCAGCGAGATCCAGCTGGTAGTTCCCGGGGCCGTAGAGGTTGTAGGCTGCCGTGCGCGGTGCGTTGCCGAAGGTGTAATCGGGCGCTACCTGAAATGCGCTGGCATCGATATGCTTCGTACCCGTCACCGCGCCATCACCCCACTTCCCGAGGCACTCGGCGCGTTGGAGATAGTCCCGGCCGGAATGGGATAGCCGCTGCGGAAGTAGCCGCCATACTTTCGCGGCCGATCGGGTGGTCTGACCACATTCACAAATGTGGCAATTTTCGTCCGCGTGACTCCCCTTGTCAACAGGAAAATCACTCCCCTTGGTTACCCTCATTCCACCGTCTGGATGATATTGGGAAGCCCTTCATGGAGCGTGTCTCAGGAGCATCGTGGTCAGACCGGATTCACCTCGGGATGCCATTTTTTGATCCGTCACCGGGAAGCATTGCCTTCCGGCAGAAAGGCGATGGCCCTCATTCGAGCCCTTCTGGCCTGGACCGCTGCAAAACGTGAGAGCTGTTTTGTGCGCCGAAAAACTTACAATCGGAACGAAGATGCAACTCGCAGAGAGTCTAGCGTCGCGGACCTACGGAGCGCTCTTCCGTGGGAGCACCCGCGCCATCCTTATTCGCGCGACGATGATGATCGCGGCGATCGCGGTCCTGGACTGGCGCATAGTCGACCAGATCCCGCTGCGCTTTCTTTATTTGCTGCCCATGCTCCTGATCGGGAGCGTGCTGGAGCCGCTGCCAATCGGCGCGGCGGCGGCGCTTTGCACTTTTCTGGCTGAAGCCTTCGATGGTTTTCCGTGGAGCCCGCGCACCGGAACTTCGCGCGATCTGCTCTACTTTGCCGCTTTCCTGAGCGCCGGACTCTTCATACGCGAGGTGAATCGCAACCGCACGATCGTGCAGCAGCACCTCGAAGAGATCCAGCGCGAAAGCGAAGGACGGCGGGAAGCNNGATGCCCAGGGCAACGTGCTGATGGCGAACGAGGCCGCGCATCGCATGCTGGGTGTGACGTCCGGAGCCCTGACCGGGAGGTGCATCCATCGCTATCTGCCATCTCTGCGCAATGTGTACGGATCGGAGATTGCGCCGCAGTTCTACCGGACCGTAATGCAGGCACGCGGCCAGCGCGAAGACGGCGAAACCTTCCTCGCCGACATCTCTTTTTCCACCTATCAAACCAATGCCGGAACCCGGCTGGCGGCCATGGTGCTGGACGCCTCGGAGGAGTTCAGGACCCACGAAGTCTCCGGACTCCATCAGTTGCTCGCCGGATCGCGCATTGCGATCGGCGCGGTCTCGCATGAGATACGAAACATCTCCGGAGCGATTGCCGCCGTACACCACAATCTCTGTCGCGAACGGGTGCTGAGCGGCAATCGGGACTTCGAAGCCCTGGGCAATCTGATTGCGGCGCTGGAGCGAATCGCCAATGTCAGCATGCTGCAGCCGAACAGCCAGGCGAGCGAGATCGATCTCGCAGCTCTGCTCGACGAGCTGAGAATTGTGATAGCACCCATGCTCGAGGAGGAGGAGATCGCGGCTCGCTGGAACACGGAGACTGCGCTGCCCATGGTGTGGGCCGACCGGCCGAGCCTCATGCAGGTGTTTCTGAATCTCTTCACCAACAGCCTTCGGGCTCTCTCTGCGCGGGAGAAGCGTCTGTTCTCCGTGACCGCGAGAACGGAGGGCGACCGCGTGGTGGTGGAATTTGCAGACAGCGGTGGAGGCGTCGAGCACCCGGAGCAGTTGTTTCGTCCCTTTCAGGAGGGCGCGCAGTCGTCCGGGCTCGGTCTGTATCTCTCGCGCGCGTTCCTGCGTTCGTTCGGCGGTGAAATCCGTTACCTCGCCCTGCCCGAGGGCGCCTGTTTTATCGTTAACCTGAAGAGCGTGATTTAGGACGGCGGCTGGCAATGGAACAAATACGTGTCCTGATGGTCGACGATCACGGACTGTTCCGCGAGAGCCTGGGCCGTCTGCTGGATACGGCTCGTGATATGGCTGT